>NZ_JBEOOU010000009.1:0-114511 GCF_040309405.1 Psychrobacter sp. W2-37-MNA-CIBAN-0211 | reverse complement strand
AACTCTCGAAGGGCTACAAACCCTTGTCGGTTTTCAAGACCGGTGCATTCAACCACTCTGCCACGTCTCCATTGGTGGATCATTATAACGATATAAAATAAAAATGCAACAAAAAAAGCCGCAATCATTAATAATAATTGCGGCTTTCGAATTTGGAGGAGACGGAGAGATTCGAACTCTCGAAGGGCTACAAACCCTTGTCGGTTTTCAAGACCGGTGCATTCAACCACTCTGCCACGTCTCCATTGGTGCAATATTATAGCGATATAACATGAGAATGCAAGCAATTAATTGAACGAATTTAAATTATTTTGATGCTATCGTTGATTCAGTTTAAAAGAGAGTTAAGGCAACTGAGTGCAGAGGTATAAGTCATACTTCAAGCGAGGTTAACGCTGCCACTCCTTTATATAGAATTAACGATAGGTTTTTTATGAGATGCCAGATGCAAACACATATCTAGCAGTCTATTGGCATATCCCCATTCGTTGTCATACCACGCAAAAACCTTGTATTGCCCGCCCACTTGCATCAGCTGTTGCCCATCAATAATCAGCGATTCAGTTTGATGGATAAAATCGCTGGATACCAGTGGTTCTTCGGTATAAGCCATGATGTCATGCAAATGTGCCTGACTGGCCGATTTGAGTACCTCACGAATTGATTCAATACTGACGTCTGGTGTATCAAACACAAAAGTGACATCTATTGCTGCCACATCGATGGTCGGCACGCGTATCGAATGTCCATTTATCTTGCCTACCATCGCTGGTAGCACCCGCTCTGTCGCAGCGATACTGCTAGAGGTGGTCGGAATAATGTTGTAGCCGGACGCGCGCGCCCGTCTTGGGTCACGGTGCGCCTGATCTAGTACGGTCTGATCAGCGGTGACCGCATGAATCTCTGTCATCATGGCAGACGTCACGCCAAACGCCTTATCAAGGGTATCAATGAGCGGCACCAATGCCTGCGTGGTACAAGAGACGCTCGATATAATCGGTAGCTCAAGCGTTAATGCCTCCGTATTCACACCCATAACGATACAGGCATCCACATCATCGAATGGCGCGGCACCGATAATCACTTGCTGCGCGCCAGCGTCGATATGTAGCGTTGCTTGCTCATAAGAGCGAAAGTGTCCAGTACATTCTAGCACCACATCGACACCCAGCGCCTGCCAAGGTAGGTTTTGTGGATCAGGCTCTGATAGCATATTGATGCAGTAAGTCAGATTGTTCTTGGTAAGGCAAAGCTGAGTCTTGCTAGCATCATCTGCACCACTCTCTACAAGCTCAGCATTGACGCCCAGTCGACTGAGGCGACCGTGCGTGCTGTCAAATTTTAACAAATGAAGGAGTATGTCGGCTGGCGCTAAATCGTTAATCGCCACCACATGAATGGCACGGCCTAGCACTTCAAAGCGCTCTAGCAAAGCGCGAAGTACATTGCGCCCTATACGACCAAAGCCATTGATAGCGACTCTCAGTGGCTGCGCGTGCTCACCCGTGGTACGATAGCTCGCTGCTATCGGGTCAGAGGTCAATTGATAAGTGGCGCTAGAAAAATCAGGCATAACAAGTTATCGCTATTTTATAAAGGGCTGCAGGATCGGAGAGCTGTTACCTTGAACGTGCTTTGTTTTGATGGCTGCTACCTATCAAAGCTTAATAGACGTTATGGCGTGATAAAAATCAGCGCTAAGCGAATGGTATTGTAGTCGATACTTTGTTTAAGATGATCAAATATCGGACGCAGTTTGATACTACCATCATCATTAAAATCGTTCGGATTATTGGCAACCTTGATGGCGACATAGGCATTACCAACGGCTGTCATCACCTCATCCTCTGGGCGCAGATGATCGCAGGCGAGGCTTGGATCTTGTGCCTTTAGATCGCCAATATGACGCATGATGGTTGATTGTGACAGCTGACGCGCTTGCGAGATTTCTGCAATGGTCAAGCTCTCTTCTAACAACACTCTGGTCGCAAGTAAGGTGCTGTCTGACTTATCAGAGACCTGATTGCCAAGCTTCTGTTTTTTATCGAGCTTCGCATGCTGTTGTTCGCGGCGCTTTTTTTGTAGAGTGGCATAGGCATCAATCACCGACTTACTCAATGTACCCCCTGACTTCAAGGTGAATTTTTCATGTGCCTGCTGCATGCTCTCTTCATCTAGCATCGCATAATTGGCATCGGCTTCGTCAGACAGTACCAAAAACCGCTTATCTGCCCCACGTGCCAACGGATCAAGTTGCAAGCTCATGTCATTCATACCCAGCAGTTGCAAGCCCGACAGCGATTTGAGTCGTGACAGTGCCACATAGCCCTGCCCAAGCTCAAAGGTACGTGATAAGTCAATTTCTGCCGCATCGAGGGTCATGCCTTGCGATTTGTGAATCGTAATCGCCCATGCTAGACAGAGCGGTACTTGCTCATAGCTTGCCAGCACATCACCGGTTTCATCTTCGATCATCCATTCTTCAGGCTCGGCGATGACTTCACGGCCTGAGTTAAGCCTAACCACTGGCATTTTTTGCGTGGTTGGTTTTTTGGTTTTTGGTTTTTCTTTATCTTTTTGAGCAGCACTCTTTTTACCTTTAGCGGTATTTTCGACGGCATCATCTTCATTAGCATTGTCTTCATTAGTCTCGTCACTACTATCATCTTCGATTAACGCCTCACTGCTGTCCTTGCTCTCATCGATTTTAACAGCAGCAAAACCAATCAGCTCACCCATCGTTCCGTTAGAGACACCAAGCTCAGCATTATTTTTGATAAACATCACCTTTGCGCCCACTTTGAGAATCAGCTCATCTTGGGTACGCACCGTCTTTTTTAGGGTCTCAACCAGCTTACTATCGCCTGTCGCAGTCGCCTCAAAGCGCATCATCTCTCCATCTAGCGCGGCAAGCTCTTTGTCATTAATTTTATTGACGTTGAGATTGTGTGTATAGAGACGAGTGCGCTTGATATCGACGCTTTGATCATAGGTGGCTTCTAACGCAGCAATCGCCTCAAAGGTCACTTCCTGACGACGGATTTGGTTAAGAATATCGTCTAAATCAAGCCCGCCATTGGCGGCGTCGCTGACCTGCCGATGTTGCTCAGACAAATAGCAGATATGGAACTTAGCATCGAGCCACGCTTCCGACATAAAAGCAAACTTTTCACGATTGCTCTCACCTTTACTGCCAATCGGCGGTAACTGAAAAAAGTCGCCCGCTACCACCACTTGAATACCACCAAACGCTTTGTCATTTTTGCGTACATGTTTGAGTACTTGGCTGACCAAATTGATCTGCTTGGCGTGCAGCATCGATATCTCATCGATGACCAATACCGCAGTATCTTTTAATCGGTCTGCTAAAAATTGCTTACGCGCTAAATTGCTCAAGTCGCGATCAGACAACTCATCTTTGATACCAATACCCGACCAACTATGAATCGTCGTACCATTCATGTGAGTGGCAGCAATGCCCGTACTCGCGGTGACGGCAACCGGCACACGTCGCGCACGAAGATAGTCGATGTACTGGTTGAGAGTATAGGTTTTACCTGAACCTGCTGAGCCAGTCAAAAAGACGTTTTGACCTGTTTTTAGGATATCAAGAGCAGAAGATTGACGCATAGATCCAAACCAATTAAATGAATAGTAATAAGAAGAAGAGCATAAAAAATGAAGTATAGAAAAAGAAAGCTGCCACGTCTAAGTAAAGAACCCTAGCAAGCCGAGATAGCAAGCCAAAATAGATGGCAACAATTATAACAGCTGCATTCGCTTTGCGAACCACTTTAACCGTTACATATCACATAACTTAAAGTTATATGATACAAAATATATCATTATAAAAAGTCATTATCGTTCCGCACCAAAGCTCAGTACGATAGGGTGATAACTTGTTCAGGAAGACCAAGTATTTATCTTCATGTGACTATACGCTTCACCTGACTATACTTTAAGTAACCCTATTTTAAATAGCCATAATACACAACAAGGAGTGGTTAATGTTATACGCTTATCCCAATACTGAAAACAGTCCCGTCCAATTCCGCGAAAAATACGACAACTTTATCAATGGTGAATGGGTAGCCCCCATCGATGGCGAATATTTTGATAACTCAAGTCCAATCGATGGTAAAACCTTCTGTCAAATCGCACGCTCTAAAGAAGCAGATGTTGAAGCTGCCCTAGATGCCGCTCATGCTGCCAAAGACGCATGGGGCAAAACCAGCGTCACTGAACGCTCTAATATGTTGCTCAAACTTGCCGATGGTATCGAAGCCAATTTAGAGGCTATCGCTATCGCCGAGAGCTATGAGAACGGCAAACCCGTACGTGAAACCCTCGCCGCAGATATTCCAATCGCCATCGACCATTTGCGTTACTTCGCTGGTGTGATTCGCGCACAAGAAGGCGGCATTAGCCAAATTGATGAAGATACCGTTGCCTATCATTTTCATGAGCCACTTGGCGTCGTCGGTCAAATCATCCCGTGGAACTTCCCTATTCTAATGGCGATTTGGAAAATTGCGCCTGCACTTGCAGCGGGTAACTGTGTCGTCCTAAAGCCTGCCGAGCAAACCCCTGCGTCTGTTTTATACATGCTTGACATAATAGGCGCGGCGGACATTCTGCCTAAAGGCGTACTGAACGTCATTAATGGCTTCGGTGTAGAAGCTGGTAAGCCAATTGCTTCTAATCCACGTATCGATAAAGTGTCCTTTACGGGTGAGACCACCACTGGTCGCTTAATCATGCAATACGCCAGTGAAAATATCATTCCAGTAACGCTAGAGCTGGGCGGTAAAAGTCCAAACATCTTCTTTGCCGATATCATGGACGAAGACGATGACTTCTTAGACAAAGCCGTCGAGGGTTTGGTGATGTTTGCGCTGAACCAAGGCGAAGTTTGTACTTGCCCATCACGCGCGCTCGTACATGAAAGCATCTATGATGAATTTATGAAACGTTGTATCGCCCGCGTTAAAGCCATCAAAATGGGTAACCCGCTCGATACCGACACCATGATTGGTGCTCAAGCCAGCTCAGATCAGCTAGAAAAAATCTTATCTTACCTCGATATCGGTAAAAAAGAAGGTGCCAAAGTCTTAGTCGGTGGCGAACTTGCCAAACATGATGGCGACATGGCAAACGGTTATTATGTACAGCCAACCATCTTTGAAGGCACCAACGACATGCGCGTGTTCCAAGAAGAAATCTTTGGTCCTGTGCTTGCTGTCACTACCTTTAAAGACGATGAAGAAGCGATGGCGCTCGCCAATGATACCTTATATGGCCTAGGTGCTGGTGTCTGGACACGTAACGGCACTCGTGCATATCGTTTCGGTCGTGGCATCAAAGCCGGTCGCGTTTGGACGAATTGCTATCACCTCTATCCTGCGCATTCAGCGTTTGGTGGCTACAAACAGTCAGGTATTGGTCGTGAAAACCATCTAATGATGCTCGATCATTATCAGCAGACCAAAAACATGCTGGTTTCATACAGTCCTAAAGCGATGGGTTTCTTTTAAATCAGTCTTTGGTTGTTTTCTAAATAAATCAATGCAATCTGTCGCAAGGTAGGTTGCATTTTTGCTTTAATGAAGTCTCGATAAGAATCAAAAGTATCGATAAGAATGAGCTATTCATAAGTTACAAGGAGTTAGTTATGAAAGTCACGGCGACAGAATCCTGCAAAGCATTAATTGAATTGCTAAAATCTAAGCATGGCGAGCTGATGTTCCATCAATCGGGTGGCTGCTGTGATGGCAGCTCGCCCATGTGCTATCCATTGGGCGAATTTAAAGTGGGTGGACAAGACGTCCTCGTCAGTGAGCTGGTTGGTTGTCCATTTTATATGGGCAAAGCACAATATAACCTATGGCAACATACCGATCTGACCATTGATGTTGTGAACGGACGCGGTGCCAGCTTTTCGCTAGAAATACCTGAAGGTAAACGCTTTATCGTACGCTCAGAAGTCTGTACGGTATAAGGGCGTTCGGTACAAAATCAGACGGAGTAAACTCTAAACGATGAACTTAATATCCTTAAGCCAGTCTGTTCTATAGTGCTTACGCAAATAGATACCGCAGAGTCATTTTTATTTTATTATTTCA
Source organism: Psychrobacter sp. W2-37-MNA-CIBAN-0211 (assembly GCF_040309405.1). NCBI lineage: Bacteria > Pseudomonadati > Pseudomonadota > Gammaproteobacteria > Moraxellales > Moraxellaceae > Psychrobacter > Psychrobacter sp. W2-37-MNA-CIBAN-0211. The sequence continues at coordinate 108,389 of NZ_JBEOOU010000009.1, read as the reverse complement.
GCAAAATAATAGATATTGTAAAGCGTACCCTACTTTAATGTGCGCGTTTTAATTAGCATGGATGCTATAAGGAATATAAAATGGAATTTGACAAAAATTTTGATTACGTCATCGTTGGTGGCGGTTCAGCAGGCTGTGTGCTCGCCAGCCGTCTCACAGAAAACCCAGATATCAGTGTTTGCTTATTAGAGTACGGTGGTGACGGCAAAGACTTGGCAGTTCGTGTACCTGCTGGACTGATTTTAATGGTACCGGGCAAGCCGCTAAAATTAAACAATTGGTGCTTTCACACTACCCCTCAAGAACACCTTAATAACCGACGTGGCTTTCAACCGCGCGGTCAATGTTTGGGCGGCTCCTCCGCTATCAATGCCATGATTTATACCCGTGGCAGTGCGCTTGATTATGAACGCTGGGTCGAGCAAGGTTGTACAGGCTGGGGTTTTGATGATGTACTGCCCTACTTTATTAAAGCAGAAAACAATATCCATGGTAGCGACGAGCTGCATGGTGATAGTGGACCACTTCATGTCAGTGATTTACTAAGTCCACGCGATATCTCAAAAGCCTTTGTAGAAGCTGCCATTGCCAATGGTTTAGATAAAAATGATGACTTTAACGGCAAAAAACAAGACGGTGCAGGTCTCTATCAAGTCACCCATTTCCACGGAGAAAAACAAGGGCAACGCTGCTCTGCCGCAGCCGCCTATCTACATCCCGTCCAAAATCGCCCGAACTTAACGGTCATTACTCATGCGCAAGCCAACCGCGTCATCTTTGAAGAAAAACAAGCCGTCGGGGTGGCGTACGAAAAAGACGGTGTCGAGCATAGTGTGATGGCGCACCAAGAGGTCATACTGTCAGGCGGTGCCTTTGGCTCCCCTAAAGTCTTGATGCTATCGGGCATTGGTCCTGCTGAACATTTGCAGTCTCATGGCATCGAGGTGGTGGTCGATGCACCCGACGTTGGCGGTAACTTACAAGATCATTTAGACGTCGTTTTTGATTACGAAGTCAATACCACTGATGTCATCGGTCTTGGTATGGCGACTATTTCAACCTTGACCAAAAGCATTCGTCAATGGAGAAAAGATGGCACAGGTCTGTTATCTACCAATTATGCAGAAGCAGGCGCGTTCTTTAGTGTCGGTGACGACCCACAAGAATGGCCAAATACTCAGCTACATTTTGTCATCTCTCGCGTAATTGAACATGGACGTGATCTTAGACGTGGTTTTGCCGTTTCTTGTCATACCTGTTATCTACGCCCTGAAAGCCGCGGTACCGTCAGGCTTGACTCTGCCAATCCCTCAGACGCGGTATTGATTGATCCAAACTATCTCTCGCATCCAAAAGATGTAGAGTATATGGTGGCGGGCGCTGAGCGTACGCGCGCCATCATGCAAGAATCACCCATCGCCAAATATATCACTGAAGACTACCCTGCTCCTTATATTGAAAAGGACGGCATGCTCGGTTATATCCGTAATAAGTCAGATACCATCTATCATCCTATAGGTACCTGCCGTATGGGTTCAGATGACGACTCTGTTGTCGATTTAGAATTAAAAGTGCGCGGCGTAAGCGGATTACGGGTTATTGATGCGTCTGTGATGCCGACCTTGATTAGCGCCAATACCAATGCACCAACGATTATGATTGCTGAAAAATTAGCAGACCTTATAAAAGCCAATCATCATCATATTGAGCTAGCCGCGTCATAAAATACGTTAGGATGGGATGGAATGGGATAAGCAGCTTATTATGGCTGCTTTTCTTTAACAAGCTTATCTATTTAAAACTTTATATTCGATAAAATAAGAATAAGCTAATTGTATAAAAATGCGGCTCATATTTTTTCGTCGTTATTTTTAGGACTTATTTAGGCCATTCTATATTAGCAGTCTATGTTCTAGCTTTAGAATGTCGAAAAAATCGACAAGCTGCGTTAGATTGCTAAATTCAGTGGGTATTAGGGTATTAGGGCTAGGGCGTGTCCTCATTTTAAAAATGAGGACACGCCCTAGTACATTCGGAAATAAAGATATTAAAACGGTACATTTTCTATCAAAATTATCTTAGAGATGGCTTGCGTTACCACTGTTTAAAAGAGTATATTTAAACGACTTATTTATATTGGTATTTTTTGCAATCTGAATTCAGGCGAATACAACCTCATTCATTTTTTATTTTGTATACTGAAAATATTATATAAATACTATTCTAAAGGGAATTAGAAGCTCGTCAGTTATATTTATGGTTCGAAAGCGAAACTATAACTATATTGGCGGCTATTTATCATTACATAGGATGTAATAATGCAGAACTCACTCTTCAAACTTACGATGTTGACGACGCTTGCCTTGGGTATTAGTGCCTGTAGTGGAGACAACAAAAACACCGATGACTCTGCTGCCAGCTCAGATGCCAAAGCAGCTAAAACGCTGCTCTATTGCTCAGAAGGTAGCCCCGCTGGTTTCGATCCGGCACAGTATACGTCAGGCACTGATTTTGATGCGAGCGCCTTCCCCATCTACAACGGCTTGGTAGAATTCAAAAGAGCGGGTACCGAAATTCAACCAGCCTTAGCCGAAAGCTGGGATGTTAGCGAAGATGGCAAGACTTACACCTTCAATCTGCGTAAAGGCGTCAAATTTGGTAAGACTGATTACTTTACTGCTACCCGAGATTTTAATGCAGATGACATTCTCTTCACCCTAGAACGCATAACCAACCCAGACTTTGACTTTAACAAGGCCTATCCTGCTGAATTCCCATATTCTGTCGGCATGGGACTGCCTGATATCATCTCCAATATCGAAAAGGTTGATGATTATACTGTCAAAATTACGCTCAGCGAGACCAATGCACCGTTTTTACAAAACTTAGCGATGCCCTTTGCTTATATCAACTCTGCTGAATACGCCAACAAACTAATGGCTGATGGCAATGCCGCTGATATTAATACCAAGCCAGTGGGTACTGGACCTTTCGTCTTTACTTCCTATCAAAAAGATGCGCAAATTCGTTATACCAAAAACCCAGACTATTGGAACAAAGACGACATCCATATCGACAATCTGGTCTTCGTTATCACCAAAGATTCAGCGGTTCGTGCTCAAAAAGTGCAAGCAGGCGAGTGTCATGTATCTGCTTATCCAAAACCTGCCGAAATTGAATCTGTCAAAAAATCAGGCAAAGCCACAGTCCTTGATCAGCCTGGCTTCAACGTCGGCTACGTCGGCTACAACGTGGAAAAACCTAAGCTTAGTGATCTAAAAGTCCGTCAAGCATTAGATATGGCCATCAATAAAGACGCTATTATCAATGCGGTCTATCAGAGCGAAGGTCTCAAAGCGACCAATCCTATGCCGCCAACGCAGTGGGGCTACGACAAATCCCTCAAAGATGCGCCTTATGACGTTGAAAAAGCAAAAGCCCTTATCAAAGAAGCCGGTGCAGACAATCTGGCTATCAATCTATGGTATATGCCAGTTCAACGACCTTACAACCCTAATGCCAAACTCATGGCTGAAATGCTCCAAGCAGATTGGGCTAAGATTGGTGTTGATACCAATCTTGTGACTTATGAATGGGGTGAGTATCTAAAGCGCGCTGCTAAAGGCGAGCCTGATGTGATTCTAGCGGGTTGGACGGGTGACAATGGTGATCCTGACAACTGGCTGGGTTCATTATTGTCTTGTGACGCTGTCGGCGGAAACAACTATTCGCGCTGGTGTAATAAAGACTTTGATAATTTAGTGACCAACGCTCGTCAGATCAACAATCAAGACGAACGCATCAATGAGTATGAGCAAGCTCAGCAAATATTCAAAGAGCAGCTACCTTGGACGACGATGGCGCATTCAGTCGTGACGGTATTCACCGCCCCAAACGTAGTTGATTATAAGATTAGCCCGCTTGGCTCAATACGTTTCGATGGTGTGAAAGTCGAATAATCTTAACTGATTAATTTCGGTACGACATATACGATTCATTTATATTCGGCTGGGTCAGATACTCTGCTCCAGCCGAACTCATATGAGTTAAGCGCTTCGTTAAGCGTTCTGTCACCGACACTCTCATCACTACCAACACTCTCATCATTGAACCACAACTATTGAGCAGCCCATGCTACTTTATATTCTGCGTCGTATTGCCATTCTCATTCCTGTCTATCTTGGCTTAACGCTATCAACCTTTACTCTGATTCGTCTCGTACCTGGAGATGCCGTCGAGATTATGATGGGTGAGCGTATGGTTGATCCAGAGCTACATGCTCGTGCCCTAGAAAGGCTAGGATTAGACAAACCTCTCATCGTCCAATATTGGGATTACTTGACCGGTATCTTAACAGGTGATTTTGGTGAGTCCTTCCGTACTCGAACCCCCGTATTACAAGATTTCTTTGCCCATTTTGTACCCACTTTAGAGCTGGCGTTGTGCGCCATCGTCATTGCTAGCGTCATTGGTGTGAGCTTAGGCATCTTTGCCGCGCTACGCCGTGGCACGTGGATTGATTACACCCTCATGTCAGGGGCGCTGGCAGGGTACTCTATGCCCATCTATTTATTAGGCCCTATCCTGACAGGTATATTTGCCCACTACTTAGGTCTACTGCCCGTTGCTGGGGTGATATCTGTGGCGCAGTTTTTAGATGTCCAGCCATTGTATGGATCATGGCTGCTCGGCTCGCTAAGCTCGGGAGAACCTGGCGCATTTTGGAACGTGGTCAAGCACTTTATCTTACCTTCCATTGCTTTATCGACCATTCCACTAGCAATGATTGCGCGTATGACACGCTCTGCGATGCTAGAGGTATTAGATGAGGATTACGTACGTACGGCTAGAGCCAAAGGCTTATCACCAAGCCGCGTAATTTTGGTACACGTGATGCGCAATGCCTTGATTACCGTGGTTACCGTAGTTGGTCTACAGATGGCGACATTACTCGCAGGTGCCATTATTACCGAGACTATCTTTAGTTGGCCAGGCGTTGGTAATTGGCTACTTGATGGATTTTTCACTCGTGATTACCCTATTGTACAGAACGGTATTTTACTGGTCGCCACTGCCTTGATTTTGGTTAGTTTATTTATTGATATTTTGTATGGTCTGATCAATCCGCGTATTCGACATACTTCTTAATTTCACATTAATAAATACTCATATTATAAATAGTGGCTATTGTTGTTTGTATGGTTTTGAGTGATTTTTTAGCAAATGCTTAATACTTATTAAGGCTAAAACACTAAAACTTTAAATATTAGCAAAGCACTAGTCACTGTAGGAAATGCTCATGAAGCCTTCTGTTCTTCCCTCTGATGTTGACCTTACAGCCATGACACCGCCCTCGTCTTGGCAACTATTTTTATCGACGTTTTGCCGTAACAAAGGCGCGGTACTTGGTTTTATCGTATTGGCATTGATGGTACTTATTGCCATACTCGCGCCCGCTATTGCTCCTCACGATCCTTATGAATTGTTTACTGGTCAAGAGCAATTGCCACCTGCCTTTCTGGATGGCGGTAATACGATGTTTTGGCTAGGTACGGATGATGCTGGACGAGATACCTTGTCTCGAGTGATGTATGGTGCGCGTTATTCCCTATTTATCGGTCTAAGCGCCACGACTTTGGCTATGATCGTTGGTATTTCATTAGGACTTAGTGCTGCATTTTGGCCAAAGGTATGGGGCAAAGCCGTCATGCTAGTCAATGATATCTTAATGTCTTATCCGAGCTTACTATTGGCGATCATCATTGCCGCTATCTTAGGCCCTTCTATGACCAATACGATTATTACAATCGCACTGGTCTGTACGCCACCATTTATTCGGCTGACACGTGCCACTGCGATGGTAGAGCTACAACGTGAGTACTTTGTTGCCTCGCAAGTGATGGGTGCTGGTGTGCTCAGGTTATTGTTTGTGACCATTCTACCCAACTGTATGGCGCCGCTCATCGTACAAGCGACGATGATTTTCTCTTCTGCTATTTTAGAAGCAGGCGCGATCGGTTTCTTAGGCTTTGGCGTACAGCCACCTGATGCCGAATGGGGTGCGATGCTCGGTACGGCACGTCAATATATTCAAAGTAATGTTTGGCTAGCCATTTGGCCGGGTGTCGCTATTTTCTTGGCTGCCCTGTCGATTAACTTGACTGGTGATGGCTTACGCGATGCGCTAGACCCTAAACTGAAGCAGGTGACCTAAGATGACTGAACCATTAATTAAAACGCCTACCACCCACACTTCTATGAATGGCGCATCCACGAAAGAATCACCATTATTGTTAGATATCGAAAACCTGTCGGTCACTTTTGGTCAAGGGGTGCGTGCTTTTCGTGCCGTCGATGATGTGTCATTGAAAATCACACAAGGCGAGGTTATCGCCGTGGTGGGTGAATCTGGCTCAGGCAAATCCGTCACTATGATGGCACTGATGGGACTGTTGCCACCCTCTGCAACCGTTCGCGCTCAGCGAGTGATGTTTGATAACAAAGACATGCTTAGCATGCCTGCCAAAGAGAAGCGCGGCATCATTGGTAAAGACATCTCCATGATTTTTCAAAATGCGATGTCTTGCCTAAACCCAAGCTTTACGGTTGAGATGCAGCTGGGTGAAGTACTACGCAAGCATCTTGGTTTGCGAGGGTCAGCCGTACAGACGCGTATATTAGAACTCTTAGAATTGGTCGAAATGCCCGATGCGAGAAACCGACTCAAGGTCTATCCGCATCAGCTATCAGGTGGTATGAGTCAACGGGTCATGATCGCGATGGCAATTGCTTGTGAGCCAAAACTACTCATCGCAGATGAACCAACCACTGCTCTTGATGTCACGGTACAAGCGCAAATCATGGACTTGCTCAACCGATTACAACGCGAAAAACAAATGGCGATGGTGCTTATTACTCACGATTTGGGTTTGGTCGCACAGAACTCACGTGATGTCGCGGTCATGTATGCCGGACAAGTGGTCGAAACCAGTACCGTGCCGGAGATTTTTCAAAAACCTGCTCACCCTTATACCGAGGCATTGCTGCAAGCGATTCCTGAACTGGCTATCGGTCAAGATCGATTGAACAGTTTACCCGGAGTCGTGCCCAGCCAATACGATCGCCCAAGCGGTTGCTTATTGTCTCCTCGCTGCCCGTACAAAGAGTCCGCTTGCGAAGTACCACCGCCCATATTAGACACGCCTACTGGCAAGGTGCGTTGTATTCATTCTGATCCTTCTTCTCGCAACCCTATCTCTCACGCTGCTACTTTGGAGACACAAGTATGAGTAATAAAGTGGTCCTAAAAGCAGACAATCTACACAAGCATTACCCCGTATCTCAAGGCTTGGGCAAGGCAAAAGCCTATGTTAAAGCCCTCAATGGTATCTCATTCGAGCTTGAAGCTGGCAAGACGCTAGCCGTCGTTGGCGAATCAGGCTGCGGTAAATCCACGCTTGCCCGCCAGCTAACGCTGATCGAAGAGCCCACTCATGGTCAGCTATTTATCAATGATGAAGGCACCACTGACTATAGTAGAAAGGCGCTCAAAGAGTTGCGTACCGAAATTCAAATGGTATTCCAAAACCCTTATGGTAGCCTCAACCCGCGCCATACTATTGGCTATCAATTGACTGAACCATTAGATATCCATACCAAACTGTCTAAAGAAGAGAAGCGTGACAAAATCAACGAGATGATGAGAAATGTTGGTCTACGTCCCGAGCATGCTGGCCGCTATCCTCATATGTTTTCTGGTGGTCAGCGCCAACGGATTGCCCTCGCCCGCGCGATGATGCTCAACCCTAAAATTGTCGTCGCTGATGAACCTACTTCCGCACTCGATGTCTCCATTCAGGCGCAAGTCTTAAATTTATTTATGGATTTGCAGGATGAGTATCGTACCGCTTACGTTTTTATCTCGCACAACTTATCGGTCGTACGCCACGTCGCTGATGATGTGATGGTGATGTATTTAGGTCAAGCGGTCGAGCACGGGCCGAAAGAAGCAATTTATAACGCGCCAAAACATCCGTATACCATTGCTCTATTGGCGGCCGCACCAACAGTAAATGGCCATAAAAATGATTTGACGCTACAAGGCGAGTTGCCAAGCCCGCTCAATCCACCAACTGGCTGCGCCCTACACAAACGCTGCCCGTATGCCAAGTCGCAATGCAGCGAAGTAGAGCCACAACTACGTGAATGGGATGGTCGATTGGTTGCTTGTTTGCGTTTGGAAGAAATATATGGGTAAGTGAACTAACACCTAATCAATATTAACCACACCTCGGCACTTAGGAAACTGCGCGCACCCATAAAAGGATTGTCCTTGGCGTACGCCTTTTTTTGCAGTGCGTTCAACCATTTCGCTGTTACATTTCGGGCAAGTTGGCGCTTGGACGAAATTAGCAGTAGGGTTTGTCGCCTCAAATATTGCAGGTGCTTCCACCTGTGGCTCAGGCTCTACAACTTCAAACGGCGTGAGAAACATCTTATCAGCCATATCATGCGATATACTGGTATGTGATGTATTTGTCTGCTGAGTATTCAGACTGTCCGTTAGTAACTCGCTAGATTCAATCTCAGTCTGACCCGACCATTGCAACACTTCTTTGCTTCTCAGCGTGGCTCGTTTAGCGGTTTCTTTTACGATCGGCTCAGGTACAGGCTTATTAGTAGTTTTAGCAACTTTTTTGTCATTAGCGTTACCGCTAGGCTGCTTGTTTGTATTCTTGCTTGGATTGCTATGCTTGTCTTTTAGATAGGCTTTATGCTCTCGATTGGTGCGCCAAGATTTACTAAATCTATTACTATTAATCTGCTCAACGATGGACTTAACCTCTTCTTCAGTCAATATTTCATCCTGCTTTTTCTTCACATAAGACGCCATACCACTCGTCAATACGTGTTCGGGTAGCTCATCACGGGTTTTTAGCTCACACTCACCGATGAAAGCAATCATCGAGTGAAAATAGCTCAGCTCTAACCCTAGTAAATCTGCGAGCGTCTTGATGTGCAAGTAGTTTTGGCGCAGTGGGTTTTGGAATTTGAATTTACTTCCATTCGGGAAAGCTTGTGTCCACTGTCTTTGCTTCTCGCTACCATATATCCAGCCTTTATAATTTTTGGTTTCGATGACGAAGATGCCGTATACAGAAACGATGATATGATCAATTTGGGTACTGCCGCCATTAGCTCGTGGTAAGGTGATACCGTTTAATCGGTGGTAGACGTTTTTTTCTAGTTTTAACCACATGGCGACGTTGATAACGGTCTCGCCTAGGAAACCTTTAAAGCTGGATTTTAGGGACATGATTTGGCTCTATTTTAAATACTGAGCTTCTTAAAACGATTTAACTATAAGTTATTAATCACTTTTTGAGAAAGGACTGATACAAACAATTTATCACAGCAATTATAAATACCTTTTCTATCAATCATTTTTGAATCTTTCGTAGATTCTCTAATATTCATACTCATACCTTTGGTAGCCTCCTCATAAATCATTTTCTTTACTCCTAAAACCTTCATTTTACTCGTTGAAGCTTGACCTTCATGGTTCATAGAAACACTCTCAACAATATCCACATTATCAACATCTATAACCCTATCGACAATATGCAAATAATCATTTTCTTTTAATATTTCATCACAAAGTTCATAAATTATATTTTGTGTATGGATTCTTGCTGTACTAGATTCTTGAACTTGAGACAAATCAAATACTTGATTGCTACCTCTAGAGCCATGTGTTCCTAGTAACCAGCAAACAACTGCGTCTATGCTAAAAGCACTATCTTCTGTTAACCATCTTATAAATTTTGGATCATTTATAATATCTCCTTGAACTAGAATGACATCGTATTCTCCCAATTCTTTAGCGATATTTTTATACTCTAATATATATCTAGACTGCGGTGAAGTTTTGTAAACCTCCCTATTATTTATTTTAGCTACATTAAAACCTTTGCTTTTCAATAACTTTTCTGTCTTGTCAATACAGAAACTATTTTCTTCAATAGAAATTACTTTATGGTTATTATTGAGTAAAGCTAAAGTTGAATATCCAGCACCACAACCAATCTCTAAAATATTTTTAGATTCAGCAACACCTTCAGCCATCCAATCATAATAAGAATTTTCAAAAAAATGTTTAGCATCCACCTCCCATGTTTCGGAGTACTCTTTTCTATTCTTTATTAAATCTGTATAGATAAGCTCTTTTTCTTTTTTTGCTAGCATATTACTTATTAAAGTATTCAATCGAATAATCCCTTAAAAAAATTTATATACAAATATAGCTTACTAGGACATAAGACTTTGGATTACATCTAAAACTTCAGGTACTTTGACATCTATACCTTTTTCGACAGCTTTTGTCATGAGCGCTGATGACCAAGCAAGAAACTTAGTACCAAGTTTACTTTTATCAGGTTCACTATTTATAATATTTTCTAATTCGTTAATATCTTCATTTGGAACACCTAGCTGTCTTAAATCATTCAGAACTTGCTCCACTTTTGCTGTATAACTATTGCTAATACCTTGAGTGAAATTTTGTCCCACACCAACGTTCGAACTTGCATTATTACCATAGATATTAGTAATTATCTGACTCGCTGTATCTTTTTTATCATCGTTCATATATTCATCTTCTAAATTTGGAAAAGCTTTATTTAATTCAAGCAATGTATCTAAAAGCGTTTGTTTGGTCATGTTTAAGATATTATGTAATCTACCAAAAACTATTCTTCTTCTTACAGCTATAATGTCATCTCTTTGGAATATTCTTACTACATCTCTTACGATTTCAATAGGAAAGTCAATATAACCATATTGTTCGTTTGCATCTTTAGCATCTATTACATTTTGTTCTATATTTGATATTCCTGCCGTGTGAACATAAGTGTATAGATTTCCGTCAATTCTTTCATCAATCTCCGTTAAATCTATAGGAACATTTTTGCTTCCATAGAACGAGCTTTGCACTTTAGCAAACATTTCACAATAAAACTTTCGATATTCAGGAACAATGTCTAAATCATCATATCCGTTAAGCTCTTTATTTATCCAACTGATGAAATCATTGTTATCAATTTTATAAGCTACTAACTTAGCTCTAGTTAAAGCCTGATTGAGGGTTATTTTGTCGTAACTTATATCCTTAACTAGCTCTTTAATCATGGACATACCTAAATAAGACTTTAGTTTAGTTAGATGATACAAGTTAATGCATTAATTGGCTACAAGAAATAAAAAAGAGCTACCAGATTTCTCCGGCAGCTCTTTTTTAAACACTAATTAAATTAGGTTTGTTACACCAAACTATTCACAGCTTCAACCACAGCATCAGTCGTAATACCAAACTCTTTGTATAACTGATCTGCAGGAGCAGATTCGCCATAAGTGGTCATACCGATGACTTTGCCATCTAGACCAACGAACTTATACCAGTAATCTACATGAGCCGCTTCGACTGCTACGCGGGCACGGATATTGGCAGGCAATACGGCTTCACGATAGCTAGTATCTTGCTCAACGAAAATCTCAGCACATGGCATAGACACTACACGGACGCCAACACCATTTGCGCTCAACGCTTCATACGCTTCCATCGCTAGGCCAACTTCTGAACCAGTAGCGATGATGATGGCTTGTAGCTCGCCTTGCTCTTTCGCCAGTACATAACCGCCTTTGGTGATGTTCGCTACTTGCTCGCTATCACGTGCTTGATGTGGCAAGCTCTGACGGCTAAAGATCAATGCTGATGGGTTGTTTTCTGATTTGATTGCTTCTACCCAAGCGCTTGCAGATTCAGTCGCATCACACGGACGCCATGTGCGTAGATTTGGCGTGGTACGTAGGCTAGTCAATTGCTCAACTGGCTGATGCGTTGGGCCATCTTCACCCAGACCGATAGAGTCATGCGTATAGACATGGATAACGCGCTGTTTCATCAATGCGCCCATGCGTACCGCGTTACGTGCGTATTCCATAAACATCAGGAAGGTTGCTACGTAAGGGATAAAGCCGCCATGCAATGCGATACCATTGGCAATCGCGGTCATGCCGAACTCACGTACGCCGTAATAGATATAGTTGCCGTCAGCATCTTTTTCGATACCTTTAGCGCCTTTGAATAGCGTTAGGTTTGAGCCAGCTAAATCCGCTGAGCCGCCTAGCAATTCTGGCAATAATGGCTGCAAAGTATTGATGGCATTTTGACTGGCTTTACGGCTAGCAACATCGCCGCCCGCTTCTTGCGTTTGCTTAATATAGGCTTGTGCTTGGCTATCAAAGTCAGCAGGCAAATCACCATTTAAACGGCGTAACAATTCAGATGCCAGTTCAGGATAGGCTTTTTTGTACGCGTCAAAGTCAGCTTCCCAGTTTTTCTGTTGTACGTCGCCTTTGGCTTTAGCATTCCACGCTTCATAGATTTCGTCATCTAATTCAAATGGAGCATGCTTCCAAGACAATGCATCACGAGTCAAGGCGATTTCGTCATCACCAAGTGGTGCACCATGACTGGCTGCTAGACCCTGTTTGTTCGGGCTACCAGCACCAATCGTGGTTTTGCAAATCAGAAGACTTGGTTTAGCAGTCTCTTTAAGCGCTTGCTCAGTTGCTTGAGTGATTGCTTCAGCATCATGACCATCTACTTTGATAACTTGCCAGCCATAAGACTCAAAACGCGCTTGCGTATCATCAGTGAACCAACCTTCGACGTTACCATCGATAGAGATGCCATTGTCATCATAGAAGAAGACCAGCTTACCAAGACCTAACGTGCCAGCCAATGAGCAAACTTCATGACTGATACCTTCCATCAAGCAACCATCGCCTAAGAATGCATAGGTATTATGGTCTACGATGTTATGGCCGTCACGATTGAACTGCGCGGCTAAAGTTTTTTCTGCAATTGCAAAACCAACGGCATTAGCAATACCTTGCCCTAGTGGACCAGTAGTTGTCTCGACACCTGGTGTATAGCCAAGCTCAGGGTGACCTGGCGTTTTTGAATGCAACTGACGGAAACCTTTCAGGTCATCAACGCTGACGTCATAGCCAGATAAATGCAGCAATGAGTAAATAAGCATTGAGCCATGACCGTTCGATAAGACAAAGCGATCACGGTTGTGCCACTGTGGATCGGTTGGGTTGTGCTTCAAAAACTTGCGCCACAGAACTTCAGCAATATCAGCCATGCCCATCGGAGCACCTGGATGTCCAGAGTTGGCTTTTTGTACCGCGTCAAACGACAGTACACGAATGGCATTGGCTAATTTACGTTCGCTAATTGGAGCTGGCATAGAGTGTCCTAATATTCAAATGAGGGGTATGGCTGATAAGAGGAGAGTTTACTCAAAGGGTAATAAAATAAGGACGCAAAATGCGCCCTTACCGTGTTGGCTATAAAATTAAAGTGCAATATTAACATATTTGATGCAAGTCACGCCAAAAAATGGCATGGCTTAGCGGTGAGTATTTCACAGTAACTTATATCAATTTTATCAAAATACCCATAGTAATACGTTGTAAATCATTACAGCAAAATAACCATTTAAACTGAAATAGTCTCAGCACCGCCCATAAACGGACGCAATACTTCTGGAATCGTGATGCTACCATCTGCGTTTTGATGGTTTTCCATGACTGCCAATAGTGTACGACCAACAGCCAAGCCTGAACCGTTCAAAGTATGAGCCAAGCTAGTTTGCTTACCATCTTTGACACGTGTGCCCATGCGGCGCGCTTGGAAGTCACCACAGTTAGAGCAACTTGAGATTTCGCGGTACGTATCTTGGCTCGGTAACCATACTTCGATGTCATAAGTCTTTTGTGCGGCAAAGCCCATATCACCCGTACATAACTGCACCGTGCGGTATGGCAGGTTCAACTGCTGCAAGATATATTCGGCTTGTCCGGTCATGGCTTCTAGCAACTCATCAGACTGCTCAGCCGTGGCAATATTGACCATCTCAACTTTTTCAAACTGATGCTGACGGATCAGACCACGAGTATCACGACCATGAGAGCCTGCCTCACTACGGAAACAAGGCGTGTGCGCGGTAAACTTAAGTGGTAGCTCGCTAATGTCCAATCGCTCGCCACGTACCAAGTTGGTCATTGGCACTTCAGCAGTTGGAATCAAATAAAAATCCATGTCTTCGTTATTAGTATGGTTTTTTAGCTTAAACAAATCATCTTCAAACTTAGGCAGCTGCCCTGTACCTTTGAGGCTGTCTGAATTCACAATATAAGGCACGTACGTTTCAAGGTAGCCGTACTTCATGGTATGGGTATTCAGCATAAACTGAATCAGTGCGCGATGCATCTGTGCCAACTGTCCTTTTAGCACATTAAAGCGACTACCAGTCAGCTTGGTCGCCGCTTCAAAGTCTAGCATACCAAGTGTCTCGCCAATATAAGTGTGATCTTGAATCTCAAAATCAAACGTACGCGGCGTGCCCCACTTGCGCACTTCTACATTATCATCTTCTGACGTACCCACTGGCACATCAGCTGCTGGAATATTAGGGATTTGCATGCCAGCTTTGGTGATGCGTTCTTGCAAAGTGCGCAATTCATCTTCAGCAGCTTTAATCTCACCGCTGACACTTTGCATCTCAGCCAATAGCTCACTGGCGTCTTCGCCCGATTTTTTTAGCGCGCCTACTTGCTTAGCACCCGCATTACGGCGCGACTGCAATTCTTCAGTCTTGATCTGCAAAGATTTACGCTCTGACTCAACCGTTTGCCAAAAATCTATATCGAGTGCATAACCACGAGTGGCTAGCTGCTGTTGTAGGTCGTTTAAATCGCCGCGTAAGAGTTTCGGATCAATCATAGTAGTTGCCTGTAACACTAAAGGTGAGTAAAAGGGTTAAAAATATTATTAATATAATAATTGCTTAATGCCTGCGCCGCTATGTTTTGCATCAATATATCTTGTAGACGCTATAATACCAAGACGCAGCAGATTTGACCATGTTTTGGCTACTTTTGACTAAGTTCTCATCTATTACTTTTATTGTCTACAGAAAATCACATTTGTCTTAAATACATGGCCTAACGTTCAGCTCACCCAATAAGCCTCGCCCCTCTCTATAAATGCCATTAATATCGCGTCTATCAGCGAACAGACCTGCTTATATGTTTCATTTAGGAATACTTTTCGGTAAGATAAGCGCATACCTTTCTTACATTTTCAGCCAAGTACCGCATAGCTGCTCCACTTTGGCGATTTAAATCCAACACTTTTAACACAAGTATTTGAGAAACCTTTATGGCTCTGTATCCTTACACGCTCCAACCTGTCGCCTTAAACCTGACTGAGGCTGAATTTCACCAAGCACAGTATGAACTGTTTGCCAGTGCCAGCCCTTCATTTGGTCTATCAAGTTTAAAGACCAAAGAGTGGATCATTATGGCGGTGGTGGTGGTACTAGCCATTGCAGGGTTAATCTTTGTCACCGGCTATTCCACGATTATCTTTTGGGTCATGTTGGTTTCAGTAGTGGTCTATCTGTTGGTTCGCACTTTAGGTTTTAAATGGTACGTCAAAAGAGAGTTTGAAAAACAAGTGGCGGATCAAGAGATGCCAGATGAAATGCGCCAGATGAAGTTGGGTGTACAAAAGCATGGCTTAGTGATGGCAATGCCCGTCAATCAACCTGATATGATGAAAAACTCACAAATGCGTGGCATGCAAATGCGCGCGAGCAACACTCAACAAGCCGTTATACCTTGGACTGCTATCAAAAGCTGGGATGAAACAGACGACTATATCTTTATGATGTTTGAGATGAAAGGTCAACAAGGCAGTCAGATTGTCCCTAAACGTCTACAAGCACAAAAATTTCCTATTGATACGGTACGTCAGCATTTGCAAGAAGTGATTCCTTCTAAAGGTCTAAACCCTGAAAACTTGCAGCCACCAGCATAATGACAGTCAGGTCTCTTTAGCATTGGTATGCATGGTTGAGAAAGTTATTGTTGGTTTTATAAAACCAATCGTAAAATTACATTTATTAAATTTAACTTATTAATAATAGTTTGCTATTATTATAAGCATCAAAGGAAGAGATAGAGCTTACATTGATATATTTTATATATTGATTGGCTAGAACCACTACTCTTCTTTATTTAATCCCGTATAACAACACTCACACTATAAGGATAATATTATGAGTAACTCTAATAACGCTACTAACCAAATCGGCCTAGAAAAAGCAGATATGAGCGCTGTAATCACTGAGCTTAATAGCTTACTATCAAGCTATCACATGTTCTATATCAACGTCCGTGGTTACCACTGGAATGTCAAAGGTGAGCATTTCTTTACTTTGCACCCACAGTTTGAAGCGCTGTATACCAGCCTACAAGTACAAATCGATGAAATCGCTGAGCGTATCTTGACGTTAGGTGGTACCCCACTCCACGCGTATAGCGACTTTACTCAGCATACGAGTATCAAAGAAGACAAAAACGTCAAAGATGGCAATACTTGTGTGAAAGGCGTAGTAACTGGCCTACAAGAGCTGATTGTAGAGCAACGTAAAGTATCAGCGTTGGCAGCAGAAAGTGAAGATCAAGGCACCGCTGACCTCGTAGATGCCTATGTGCAAGAGCAAGAAAAGCTGATCTGGATGTACAACGCTTTTTTGGGTTAATAACCATCAGATCACGATAATTTAAATAATAGTCGAATGTAGAACAATAAAAAGCACCCGATATGGGTGCTTTTTTATTATCAATAATTTTTTATTATTATCAATACTTTATAGAGTATTGATTTACTGTTGAATCCACTGACGCATTTTTTCGCGCTCTGCAGGGGTTGCTTGTAGCCAAACCTGCATAAATGCATCTAACGTGTTGGTAGAGGTATTCACACTCGTAGCCTGTCTAACAGGAGCCGTTGGCGCTATGCTGACGTTGCTTTGGGCAGTAACTGATGGCTGACCAATAGCCGCAATCGCACGCTGGTTTTGTAATTCTGCATCAGTGCTACCACCAAATACACCGCCTATCGCTTTGCCCAATCCAGCAAATAAACCACCGTCGTTGTTTGCAATGCTTTTTTGACTAGCGACAATAGTATTGTTCTGCTGCACTGCGAGGGTTGGTTGATCCGCATACTCTTTGGCTGCTTCATATTTTTCTGGTTGATTGGGCATGGTCAAGCGGTATGTCTGATTGTCTGCCAACTCTGCTGTCACGCTAATATTTCCTGAACGCAGATAATCATGTTCGTCGCGAGGTAACTGATACAGTCGGTCATATTTCGCGGTGATAGCGTGCTGACCAGGCTGCAAAGTGAATTTTTTGGTCAATGGCTGAAAGGCACTCTGTTGAACTTCTTGACCATTAATGGCGGTCACCTTGATATAGTCATCGACGAGCAAAGTAACAGCAGCATGTGAGAGCATAGACACCGATCCTGCACTAATTAGTAAGGTGCTGATGGTCAGTTTTTTTAGTAAAGAAGCATTGGTTTTCATAAGTGGTTCCATTGATAATAAAGGCATTGATAACAGCGGTATTTTGAATAAAATGAATTACATTTTGAATATTAAAAATCGAGTGGCATCGTATGTTGGTCTTGACTGGCGGCATCATTGTCCACTTGCGTTTCTTGGGCAATATCTGCAAGCTCCGCCGCTAGCGTTTGCTCATCAATCGTACGCAAAGCATCACTGATTACCGCCTTAGAGATATTACTACGCCCTAGGTTTGAGAACATCGGCTGGATGTAATTGAGCACCTCCATCATGGCACCGATACGATGCGGCCCTTCGGTAAGTAGATAATCGATAATACGCTCATCAAACTGCCAACCGCGACGACGCAAGATAGACTGCAACAAGGCTTGACGGTCAGCAAGATCGTGACCATTTGGTACTTTAAAAGTAGGCGCTTGTGCCAAACGAGTGAGCAGGTCTGTCAGCTGAAACGGTAAGTCAGTGGCAGATTTATTGGCGGCAAATAATAACTGGCGCTGACCTTCACGGCTGCGATTGATCAAATGGAATAAGGCTTCTTGCCATTGACTGCTCTGCTCCAGCACTTCCAAATCATCGATTGCGATAAGATCAAAGTTCTCTAAAGATGAGAGCACGTGGACATCGGCATGAATCAATTCGTTGAGTGACAAACAAATCGCGGATTTGTCCATCTCAATGAAAGACTCACAAATAGCGGATAGTAAATGGGATTTGCCAGTAGCGGGGCTGCCAAACAGGTACAACTGGCCAATCAGGCCGACATGTAGCTGCCGCACTGCATCAATAATCGACATCCAACCGGGACCGGCAAAGTCACTGAGACTCGCATCATGCTTAATGTCCAGATTGAGACTTAGCTGGGCTTCTGCCATGAATCATCAACTCGGTTTGCGTAGCGCAATAGGTAGAAAAGGAAAAAGGTTCGGTAACTTTTAAACAGGCTTAATCAAAAACGCTTAAACAGATTTGAAGTTTCAATCGAGCTTAGTTTAACCTGACAATTATCAAAACTGACGACGCTTATCAAAACCATCATAGTAACGGCTATTACCGCTACTACTGCGCCTATATATAACATATTTGCAAAATGACTGACAAGTCTTTTACTTACTAAGCTTTGTCAGTCATCATCCATCAAGCCCAAATTTCATGCTTATTATCTAATAAATTTATCAACTTTCAATGACAAGATGTTCATTATTTTTTAAATAACACCAACTGCTTCCGACCTTTATAAAAATCTGTAGAGAGATAATAACTGTACAAATGGCGGAATAATACGTTAATGACCGCGGATACTGGTAGCGCGATAAGCATACCAACGAAACCCAATAGGCTCGCGCCAGCTAGTACCGCGAATATGACCCATAATGGTGACAATCCAATCTTATCACCTAATAATAAAGGCTGTAGGATATAGCCCTCTGCGGCTTGTCCCACTAAAAATGCACCAACGATCAATGACAGATATGTCCAATTTAAGCCGAATTGGAACAAACAAGCGATAATTGCCGCGATAAAACCAATACCAAAGCCCAGATAAGGTACGAAGCTGGCGATACCAGCCACCATCCCGATAATAAGACCTAGCTCCAGCCCAATAAGTTGTAGCTGTACGGCATAAATGGCACCCAATAAGACCATCACCAACAGCTGACCTTTGATAAACGCCATCAATGCCCGATCACACTCTTGGGCAATACCAATGACTTTTTTGCAGTATGGTGCTGGAATCGCCATCTTCCACATCTGCAGGCGTTTGTCCCAATTGAACAAGAAATAAAAGGTCAAAATGGGCACTAAAACAATCAATCCTGCATTATTGATAAAACTCATACTCGAAGCAAGCACTTGACTCATCATCGAGCTGGCATCAGAGAACTTATAGTGCGTTTGCAGGTATTCAACCAACGTTTCAGAAACGCCCTTCGCTTCTAGTAGGGGCAAGCGGATATTAGTATTGGCGATCAACCACTGGCGTACTACTTCATTGTACCAGCTCAACACTTTAGGCAAATATTCCCAAGCCGCTTGTAGCTGATGCCACAATGTTGGTATCAACCACCAAAGCAGCAGTACCATCCCCAAGGTAATGGTAGAATAGACAATAATAATGGCTATCCAGCGTTTGATGTATTTCGAGAGACGCTTGACCAGCGGATTGAATAAGTAAGCGAGCACAAAAGCAAAAACGAACGGCAGAATGACTGGTAGCATTAAATACAGCAAAACGAAGGTGATGATAAGCGCGACGACGATAAATAAACGCCGAAAAAAAGGGTCAATCGATTGGTTGATCATTAAGGGCTATCCTACAAGTAAACTGATATCGATAACTTAGCGTTAAAAAGGCAATTTTATTGCTACCAAATAACTGTCTGGTTATCTTTACGTCTATAAATTCTAAGTGCTTTGATTCTAAGTACTTTATTATCGCAGAGTAGATAAAAAAAGCAGTCATTTTTTGTTTCTTAGCGTTTAATTTACCGCTTATCTTTAATCTTAGCCGAATATTGGCAAGTTGCTTTGCGAGTGAGGTCTATTATTAGGTATAATGCGCCCACTATCTTCAAACCTTATAACCTTGATTTTTGCATAATCAATTACTTTACCTTTTAATTCTAATTATATTCCCCAACTGTGAGATGACTATGAGTGACAAGCCTTCGTTAAGCTACAAAGATGCCGGCGTTGATATCGATGCAGGTGATGCATTGGTGCAGCGAATCAAGTCCGTAGCAAAAGCCACGACTCGTCCTGAAGTCGTGGGTGGGTTGGGTGGTTTTGGCGCATTGTGCCGTATTCCAACAGGTTACACCTCACCTTTATTAGTCTCTGGTACTGACGGTGTCGGTACCAAGCTCAAGCTTGCCTTACAGCTGAATCGTCATGAGACGATCGGCATCGACTTGGTAGCGATGTGTGTCAACGATTTATTGGTGTGCGGTGCTGAGCCTTTATTCTTTTTAGATTACTATGCAACAGGCAAGCTTGATGTTGACGTAGCGGCGACTGTCGTCACTGGTATTGGCGAAGGCTGTAAGCTGGCTAATTGTGCACTTATCGGTGGCGAAACCGCTGAGATGCCAGGCATGTATCAAGACGATGATTACGATCTTGCTGGATTTTGTGTGGGCGTGGTCGAAGAAGCGGAAGTCATCACTGGCGAAAATGTCGCAGAAGGCGATGTTTTAATCGCTCTTGCCTCAAGTGGCGCGCATTCTAATGGCTACTCACTAGTGCGTAAAGTCATCGAAGTCAGCGGTATTGATGTCACTAGCAGCAATGAGCAGTTAGACGGTCAATCTATTCAAGACGCGCTGATGGCACCGACACGCATCTATGTCAAAGCCATTAAAGCCCTACAAGATACCCTTGGCAGCTCAGCCCTCCATGCTATGTCGCATATTACTGGTGGTGGCTTAACGGATAACTTACCGCGTGTATTGCCTGAAACGCTAGCCGCTAGCATCGACACCAATAGCTGGCAGTTTTCAGAGCTGTTCACTTGGTTGCAAACCCAAGGTAATATTGAGCAAAGTGAGATGTACCGCACCTTTAACTGCGGCGTAGGCTTTGTGATTGTCGTACCTAAAGAGCACGCTGACAAGGCAATTGAAACATTAAATGATGCTGGTGAGAATGCTTGGAAACTGGGTGAGATGATCAATCGTGAAGCCGACGCAGTGGTATACCGTTAATGTCCCTTGATCAATCAAGCCAACCCATCAAGCCGTTACGTATTGCCGTGCTAGTATCAGGTAGTGGTAGCAATCTACAAATCTTAATAGATGCGATGCAAGCAGGCGCGCTACCGATTGAAATAGTAGGTATCATCAGCAACCGTGAAGATGCCTACGCTATCAAGCGTGCTGAGCAAGCCAACATACCTGCCGCTGTGTTATCGCACACTGATAGCGGTAAGCGCATGGCTATTAAAACCTTTGAGAGCCATGCTAGTGCCCAATTAACGGCGTGGCAACCTGACTTAATTGTTTTGGCTGGATTTATGCGAGTGCTGAGCGGCTCATTTATCGATAATGCGCCAGCACCGATGATCAATCTTCACCCTTCTCTGCTGCCTGTTTATAAGGGGTTAGATACTCATCAACGAGTGTTGCAAGCGGGTGAACGTCATCATGGCTGTAGTATCCATGTCGTCACCGCTGAGCTTGATGCAGGTCAAGTGTTAACCCAAGCGGTATTGAACGTCAATATCAATGACACAGCAGAAAGCTTACAGTCACGGGTACAGAAGCTTGAACACCAGCTACTGCCGTGGACGATTTTACTGTTAGCAAAAAATGTGTTATCGCTGGAAGTGGACAACATCTCGTCAAAGGCCACAACTTACTTGCCAGCGTTGCCTCTACAACTATTTATAGACGTATAAAAAACTCAGTTTTCTGAGTCATTTTTTTATAACGCAATTTATATATGGTCAAAATACCCCAAAAACGCTACGCTACTGCTGATATTAATTTTTTGCAGCCTCTGTCTGCACAGGCACAGCAAGCAAGAAAAATTGATATCAGCAGTACGTGATGTATCGATATTGCTTTTCACTGACTATAACACGATAAAAAGCCCAGTCACTCATAACGAGTAACTGGGCTTTTTTTATCTAACGATCATTTATATTTTAAAAATATAAATGATCATAAGCATGTTGGTATGCATTCTTAAAATACATGAACACCTTTGATGTTGACGAACTCTTTCACACCAAAGCCACCGTGCTCACGACCATAACCTGAGTTTTTCACGCCGCCAAAAGGCAGTGCAGGATTGGCAAGACCGTAACCATTGATGTAAATCATACCTGTGTCGAATTGCTCACGTGCTAAACGAATGGCTTTCTCTTCATCTTTAGAGAAGATAGCACCACCTAAACCGTAGCGACTGTCGTTGGCAATACGCATAGCATCTTCTTCGTCTTTGGCACGAATGAGTGACGCGACAGGACCAAACAATTCGTCGTCATATGCAGGCTGACCTTTTTGCACATTTTCTAGAATGGTTGCTGGGTAGAAACTGCCTTTACCTTCAGGAACTGTACCACCAACAGCGATGGTTGCACCTTTAGCCACACTCTTTTCTACTTGATCGTGGAGCTGCTCTCGTAGATCTATACGTGCTAGAGGACCGATGTCTGAACTGTCATCCATTGGGTCACCAGCTTTTGTGCCTTCAAACTTTTCGACGATGCGCTTACGGAATTCATCATACACGCTATCGACGACGATGAAGCGTTTGGCAGCCACACAAGTTTCACCGTTGTTAATCAAGCGAGCTTGAGCACAAGTTTCTACTGCCACTTCTATATCAGCATCTTCTAATACGATAAATGCATCATTTGAGCCAAGCTCTAGTACAGCCTTTTTGATCGCTTTAGCAGCTTGTTGTCCAACAATAGCACCTGCTGAGTCACTACCAGTCAATGTCACACCGCGTACTTTGTCGTGTCCAATCAACGCTTCTGATTGATCATGATCAATGATAATAGTGCGGAACAAATCGCTTGGCAAGTCAGATTCGTGAAGTATTTTCTCTATCAATAGGCCTGAACCCGTCACGTTAGACGCATGCTTTAGCAAAATACTGTTACCTGCCATCAAGTTGGCAATGGTATAGCGAAATACCTGATATGCTGGGAAATTCCAAGGCTGCATACCGTAGATAATACCGATAGGCTGATATGAAACGATACCTTTTTTCATGCCTTCGATATCACGTACATCGTCCGCTAAAGAAGCAACACCATTTTCAGCCGTATAGTCACAGATTGCTTTACACAGATCCAACTCTTGTAAGCTCTGGCTATAAAGCTTGCCACGCTCTTCGGTCATTAGCTTAGACAGCTCTTCTTTATATTCCATCAGCTTATCACCGATAGATTTGATGGCACGACCACGCTCTTCGTGACTCACCTTGCGCCATTCTAAAAACGCATTGTGTGAGGCATTAACAATTTTATTGACCTCATCCGTGCTCATGTAATCGTAATTTTTGATCTCTTCGCCCGTGGTTGGGTTGATAGTAGTAATGTCTGACATAATTGCTGCCCTTGTTATTTGGTTTTATATATTTGAATTTTATATATTTAGTATAGTCGTGACTTTTAGTGTAGTCGTGACTTGTAATTATTTAGTTGTCACGCTGATAGAACGACATGTCGGTAAGTCGTCTTCCATCTGCAGCTATAATAACAAGGTAATCAGCGAAGAGTTTTACAATATATTGTGAAGTGTGTTGAAGATGTTAATAGTGTGACTATCTTATTAATAAATAATTAAATATTGAATAATAATTTTTAGAAAAACTAAACAAAAAAACCAGCCTAATTGTAAGGCTGGTTCATGGTCTGTACTAAATACGAGCTCGATGACGGTATTCTGAGGAGTTCAATAACTGACTATATTAATTGCATAATTGCTTAAAAACCAATTAAAACAAATGATTAATAATGGGAATATCTTGCGGTGGATTTTCTTCTTCGTCAACGATTTGACGTGCCACATGCATGATAAGCTGGCGCAACCATCTATGTGCTGGATGATGCTGTAATAAAGGTGACCACGCCATGGTTAGCTCAAACTCAGGGATAAAAAATGGTGGTTCTTCCATCTTTATACTGTCGTTGTTGGCCTGCATTTTTGCCACACGGGTGGGCAATGTCGCGATCAAATCTTTATTGGCCGCCAGCATAGCCGGCATTTGGTAATGACGGGTAAAAACGCTGATTTGGCGCTTTTGTCCCAAACGTTGCAGTGCTTGATCGATAGAACCCAACCCGCCAGATTTTTCTGGGTTGACCCCAAACCCTACACCCATCCCTGTTTTGGACACCCAAACGTGCTGCGCTTTTAGATAATTTTTGAGATTGAAGCGGTTGGCATAAGGGCTGTCAGAAGACAACAAACAGCTAAAAGTATCACGCCACACGAGCACTTGATGAAAGCTTTGTGGTATTTCATTAAAGCGGTTGATGGCCAAATCCACGCGCCCCTGCTCCATATCGCGATAAGAGACATCAGATGGCGTCAAGAAATCCAAGATGACATTGGGTGCTTCAGACCGTAATGCTTTTACCAGTTTGGGTACTAAGGTCGCCTCTGCATAGTCTGAGGTCATGATACGAAAGACACGTGAGGTACTATAAGGGCGAAATTCGGTACGTGGCTCTAGAACTTGGGTCAAGTCAGCCAATATCTCGCGGATACGGGGCTGTAGCTCAAGCGCGCGCTCGGTTGGCGTCATGCCTTCTGAGGAACGTACCAGTAATGGATCGTTAAATAGTTTACGTAAACGCCGTAAAATATTGCTCATAGCAGGTTGAGTAATGCCAAGCTGCTCGGCAGCACGTGTCACGTTTTTTTCTCGTAACAATACATCTAAATGTACCAATAAATTTAAATCAACCCGCTGCAAATTCATATATATTTCTCTTTGCCTTAGAATAAATACCATTTTAAATATTGGTATTTTTAATGCTGTCATAGAGATTTATTCTCTAGAACCGCACAATATCGTTGTTTTTTTGATTAAGATTTTCTAGTATTTGCCAATTATAACGCAAACCAGCAGTCATAAGACATTGTTTTTTATATATTATAACTAAATAAAATACCCAAGATAACTATCATAAATTAGATAAATCTTGGTAAGGCAGTTATAGTAAGTGACACAGACAAGTCATCATGTAAGCAAGAAACTGTCGGTTGAGATGCTGATTATAAGCCTGACTGACAAACACTATATTTTAATGGTCTATATCGATAGAAAAACATAATGAATTGACCATCAATACTACTAAATTAACTTTTAGACGATTATATTTTTTGGACGACAGCATCATTGATTATTGTAACACCTCTCATCGCCAATTATGAAATCACAACTCTATAATTGTTTTGGCAGTCTATAAAACATACTGAGTGAGCGCAAAGCTATCGCCCTGTACCAGATAATTTGTCAACTGCTGAGTTCAGCAAATTCCTTGTGTTTATAGATAGGTTTGTTTAGGGTAAGTGGAGCTACGTTTGATAGACATTTATTTTTGGCGAATATAACCATCCATCCTTTTTAGTGATGTCCATTCTTATTAGATGTCGATAACGTTAATAAAATCTTATTTTATTTCTTTTAATAACAGACAGTCGTAATCATTTTTTATCACTTAATTTTTATCGTTTTTACACCCCACCAAGGAGACTATATATGTCAACTGTTTATAAGTCAGCGATCGATCTAGTACGTGAATTAAAGCAAAAACACGGTAACTGGCAAAATATCAGCGAAACTGATGCTGCACGTATGATGGCACAAAACCGCTTCAAAACCGGTTTAGATATTGCAAAGTATACTGCAAAAATCATGCGCCAAGACATGGAAGACTATGACAACGATACGTCTCAGTACACTCAGTCTCTAGGTGCTTGGCACGGTTTTGTTGCACAACAAACGATGTATGCTAAGAAAAAATACTTTGGTACTACTGCTAAAACTTACATCTATCTATCAGGTTGGATGGTAGCAGCATTACGCTCTGAGTTTGGTCCTTTGCCTGATCAATCAATGCACGAAAAAACGTCAGTACCTAAGCTAATCGCAGAGATCTATACGTTCTTACGTCAAGCTGATGCTAAAGTATTGAATGACTATTTCCGTGAGCTAAACGCTGCTGAAGAAGCGGGTCAAGACACCTCAGCCATTCTAGAAAAAATCGAAAACTTTGATTCGCATGTTGTGCCAATCATTGCTGATATCGATGCTGGTTTTGGTAACGAAGAAGCGACTTACTTGCTAACTAAGCAAATGATTGAAGCTGGTGCTTGTGCTATTCAGGTTGAAAACCAAGTATCTGATGCTAAGCAATGTGGTCATCAGGCTGGTAAAGTAACTGTACCGCATGAAGACTTCATCTCAAAAATCAATGCTATTCGTTATGCATTCTTAGAGCTTGGTGTTGAAGACGGTGTTATCGTTGCTCGTACTGATTCTGAAGGCGCGTCACTTACGCAAAAAATCCCAGTATCAAATGAGCCAGGCGATCTTGCTTCTAAATATATCGATTTTATCGAAATGGAAGAAGTAACGCTAGAAGATGCTCTAGAAAACGACAGCTTGCTTAAGCACAACGGCAAACTAGTACGCCCTGTTCGCTTGCAAAACGGCTTATATCAGTTCCGTGAAGACACCAATATCGATCGCGTTGTACTTGATTGCGTAACTGCTCTAGAAAACGGTGCTGATCTACTATGGATCGAAACGCCTACGCCAAACGTTGAACACATCAAAATGATGGTTGATCGTATTAAAGAAGAGCAACCAAAAGCGAAGCTGGTTTATAACAACAGCCCATCGTTCAACTGGACGCTAAACTTTCGTAAGCAAGTTATTGCAGAGTGGGAAGAAGCTGGTAAAGACGTTTCAGCATACAACAAGAATGACTTGATGAGCGCTGATTATGACGGTACTGAATTGGATGCAGCAGCTGATGAAGCGGCTAAAAACTTCCAAAAAGACGCGTCACGTGAAGCTGGTGTATTCCATCACTTAATCACTCTACCGACTTACCACACGACTGCTCTTAGCGTTCATGAACTTGCTAAAGGCTACTTCGGTGAAGAAGGTATGCTTGCTTATGCTGCTGGCGTACAACGTAAAGAAATCCGTGAAGGCATCTCTTGTGTTAAGCACCAAGCAATGGCAGGTTCTGACCTTGGCGATGATCACAAAGAAATCTTCTCAGGCGATAATGCTCTGAAAGCTGGCGGCGGCAAGAACACAA
This sequence comes from Psychrobacter sp. W2-37-MNA-CIBAN-0211, assembly GCF_040309405.1. NCBI lineage: Bacteria > Pseudomonadati > Pseudomonadota > Gammaproteobacteria > Moraxellales > Moraxellaceae > Psychrobacter > Psychrobacter sp. W2-37-MNA-CIBAN-0211. The sequence goes on along the minus strand of NZ_JBEOOU010000009.1, from coordinate 81,083 downwards.
TGAACCAGTTCTAATCACCGACACTTTGTAAGTAGTTTTTATCAGTAAAAGTTATAGAAAAAGCCGCCCTACATCATGTAGGGCGGCTTTTTTATGGGCAGATGTTACCCATTAGAAAGAATACAATCAAAAACTCAGTTGAATAACAAGCATCTCAAAAACTGACTCTCGATAGAAAACGCGCTTTAATCGTTAGAATGGCGGTCATCAGTATGGCTATTGCCCTTAGCTTTTATATCAGACCTACGTTTTGCGTTGAGCTTGGCGTGGTTCATACGCCTAGTACTTCTACGAAATGTGCGATACAGTGTTTTTATAAGTCTATAAACCATATAAAACACCCCTACTAATACGGCAAGCCACCATAGTCTAATCAAAGTGATGGCGACTTCTCTTAACATCTCCCAACCCTCTTTGAATGCCTGACCCACTTGTGTGCTAAAGCTTGGACGTTCAGCTTCTATCAGTAGATCTATATTTTGCGTCGTTTCTTTATAGCTAATATCTGGTTGCGTAAAGGTTAAGTTGATCGTACTGTATTTCACTCTATCCGCAATATTCATTTGCTCTAACTGCGCATATTCCTGCTGTTGCCGAGCCGCATAGGTGGCGGTGATCGTATCGACATTACTGGTTTGATCTTTATCATTTTTGCTATCAAGCCGTTCTTGACTGAGATCCTTTGCCATATCGCTATTGAGCTTACTTGCCAGTTGCTCACGATATATATCCAAAGTGACGTCTTGAGCTGAGAACTCTTGCTCATTTAAAAAAGCCACTTGCTGCTGTACTTGTTTTAGGAACTTGTTCACGTTTTGTCTAGGGATACGTACGGTCATCTCAGCTTGTCGATAATAGGTTGTCAAAACAATATTATTATCCCCTTGCACAAAACCACGATTATCGCGCTCTCGATTGCTAATATGACTTGATGCAACGTAACCCTTTTGCTGATAGGTTAAACTTTCAATAGCGCTACTACTCTCTACCACATCCTCTACTTTAAAGTCAGCTGCCGCGTTGATAAGTAAGGTCTTACCCGCTATTTTGATATCAGCCGCTTGGCTATTAAGGGTTTGCTCACTATCATTAGATAGGTTTTGTACTTGTAACTTAGGTGAGTCTTCATTATTGGTATCTGATATATCAGCACCCTGATCCGCTATCTCTTCAATCGCTTGTTCCGTAGCCACATATTCGGTCTCAGCGCTACTTTGTTCTGATTCATATTCCTCATTTTGTTGACTGCAGCCACTAGCGATAATAGCAGTCAAGGCTATAACGCTACATACTTTAACCCAGTTTGCAGTTTGGAAGATGGAGTCACTGTAATCCGATGCTGACGTGTTTGATTTAAAGGTTTGCCTTACAGAGAAAGCCTCTGTCTTTTTTAGTCTCGTTTTCATCGCTGTAACTCCATTTTATCTTACTTTTGTTTAATTCCTTGCCTTGATTATAATGATTATTTGCCAAAAGTATATTGCTAAGCATAAAACGCATGCAAACTGTCAAAATTTCACTTGTCATTGTGAGGCAGCTTTCATACGATGTTAGTTAGTTGACTATGATTCTCGAACTATAATTATCGAACCACTAATACCTGACTATGATTATCGAAATTTGATTACCTGACTAGGAAAATACGATGCAAGAAATAGAGCTGAAGTTTTTGGTGCCAGAATCGCGGTTAAAAGGTTTGATGCGTCAAACGCACGTTAAATCGTCACAAGTACTGCAACTGGCGGCACACTATTACGATACGCCTGACCAGCAGCTTGCACAAGCAAGTATCGGCCTGCGCATTCGCAAAGAAGGTGATACATGGGTACAGACTATCAAAGCGGGTGGTGATGGGATTGCGGCGCGCTTAGAGCATAATGTTGTATTGGATAATGAACAGGTACAAGCGATGCTCGATAAGAATGAGCTGATGCCTGATTTGACAATATATGAAGACACTCCAATCGCTGAGGCACTGGCTGATTTTAAACTCAAAAAGCTAACAAAGACGCTAACACGACTTTATGTTACTGACGTCGAGCGCACTACGCGGTTGCTAACAGAAAGTAATGAGGATGAAACCGATAATGGTATCGAAATGGCTTATGATCAGGGAGAAATTATTCATGGTACTGATGAAACTCGGCGCAAAGCCATTCGAGAAATAGAGTTTGAATTGGTGTCAGGAGATTTAGATTTTCTATTTACGACTGCCAAAACATGGTGCAAGCGCTATAAGCTGTGTCTATCTACCGTCACCAAAGCCGAAAATGGCGGCTTACTTATTAATGAGCAGAGCCACAGTCCTGCAGTCAACGCAAACCTAAGTCAATTGCAAATAGACAAAGACAGCAGTGCACCTGCCTTTATACGTGCGGTAGTACACAATTGCTTATTACAGATACTACCAAATAGTAGTGCTATCGTCGCTGGCAGCATAGATGATAATCATACTTTACAATTACGGATTGGTATTGATCGCTTGCGTACTGCTTTGAAAGCATTTGTCGACTTCTCCGATGAAATTAACCCTGAATGGCTGCCGATACTTAATCAAACTGCGAACTTACTTAGCGATTATTATCAGCTTTCTTATATCAATGCACAGATCGAACCTGAGCTACAAGCATGTGGCGCGCCTGCCGTTGACTGGACGACAGATATCGAAAATATTAAAATTACACCCATTAATACGCTGCAAGCTAATGATTTTCAAATAACCTTGCTAGAGCTGATTGCCTTTACCATGAGCGACCCAAGCATTGAACCTCAGACTGATCAGCTTGCCCGCGACAAGATGGAAAAAGTCCTCTCCAAACAATATAAAAAATGCCTTAAAACCAATAAAAAAACTGACGAAGTAAGTGTTACCGAGCTTATGAGCGATGATGTAGACGAAGACATCGCTGATAATGACCAACCTGAAAGCGAGTTGCTCAATCAGTTAAGAGATTTGCGTTACATCAGTGAATTCTCCGTACCTTTACTAAGTAAGAAAAAAGCTAAGAAGAAAACCAAACGTTGGCTAAAACGGCTGATAAAAGCGCAAAAAGCGTTAGAACAACTGAACGATGATAATCAATATCAACAGCTCTACAATCTAAAATTAACAACAGATGCTAATGCTTTATATGGCGCGGGTTGGTTTGCAGCCATACTGACTGATGACCAAAGTCATATTGACGCACGTTTAGCAAAATTTGCGGACAGCTCAACGTTTTGGTAGTAGTAATATTATTTTTAAGACGGACACTACTCTCATAAAATAAGAACGTTCCATAAAAAATACAGCTTGTTGTATAACAGGCTGTATTTTTTTATCGTATTTAAATAGTGTCTATCAGCGCCATGGCTAAATTTGTACGCAACACGACCTATTCAGCAACGATCGTAACGGGCATACCCTCTTCCACTTGCTCAAATAATTCTACAACATCTTTATTACGCATACGGATACAGCCATGAGATAACGGGATGCTCATTGATTCAGTATCTGGTGTGCCATGAATATAGATATAGCGCTGATAAGTATCGCAACCACCTTGGCTATTGCTACCTTTGTTTAACCCTTCTTCGAGACCGCTCAACCAAAGAATACGGCTCAGTATCCAGTCGCGCTTGGGATGTAGCTCACCAAGATTTGCATCGTATATCTCGCCTGTCGGTACACGCCCGACAAATACAGCATTCATAGGCTCACTCCCACCTATTTTTTCTGCCACCACGTGCTTCCCGAGCGGCGTGCAACCACTATCCTGCTGACTACCAATACCATTCTTTGCAGTGGAGACTACGTATCTCACAACCTCAGTCTGCTGCTGGTACATCGTTAATGTTTGCTCAGCGATATTAATCACGAGTTGTTTATCAAGCGTCTTATTATTGGTCATAAATGCTTCCGACTATCAGTCATTCATCAGATTACTATCAAGGTTATTAGCAAAATGATTGAAAATTTCTATTATCAAGGGATTGTATCAAGACATTTGGCACCGTAATATAGGGGCACACTTTTTGATGCTAGCAGATTATGACGACTATTTCACCGACACGTGTGTCGATGTATGATTTTTTATATCATGATACCCAGCCGATGCTGTCACTTTTGGCCGATGCTGCACAGCTCTCTCTACCACAAGCTCGCTTAGGGATGGATGCCAGTCTACAAGCCATCGTAAGTGCGCTTCTCGCCTATCAGCAGCGTTATCAGGGACAATCAGTCAGCAAAAAGCTATTTAGTCGTAGTGCTGTTAAAGAGTTACGACAGTATAACTCAATGAACTTTGCAACCATTAGCGCCACAATGTACCATCGTCACGATGCAGCAGATGCTGTATTTAGCGATAATGCCCGTGTCATAAAGGCAAGCGAACATATCGCTGAGAAGATTGATGCAACGACGCAACAAGCACAAATTTTACTCACCGCTTTGTGTGTAATTGTACTCCGTGAGCTGGCTATCTTGGCAGAATACAGTCAACTCGATAATGATGAAATTAATAAGTGGTTTGCACTACAACCACAGTTTTTATCCGCAACACGTTTTGCAGCAATTGAGACAAACACTTTAGCAGCCGAAAACGCCCCAAATGCACAAGATAGCACAGAACCACATTTATTAAACATGGAACAGCTGCCAAGCGCCCCGCCAGCTTTTGATACTTACTGGTACGAGCTGACGGCATTCAAACCTGAAAATCATGATCCTGTGCAAGACATGCAATTGGCAACTGGCAACTACCTAAAAGCCATCGGGCGCTCACCTGATAATTTGCAGCAAGGCCGTCACAACGATATGTTGGTGTTTGTAGAAATGCAGGCAATTGCGTTACCTCACCAACGCTGGTTGTTACAGCTGGCTAAAATCTCGGATATCTATCTCAGCCGAAACCGTCTGCGCGTAAACTCTGAACCTGCCAATCCCCCGAAACCGCCATTGGTTAGCTTGGGGCTGATCGGTGGCAATAACGACAACACACCGGCAACGATCAGTGAAAAACCGATTGAGTATGAGACCTCAACACCGCTATGGAAAAACCCTGTTATTCTCATCATTCTTGTCGTCATCGGTATTCTTGGTGCGCTCGCCACTCTCAAATATCAAAGCCAAAAATCTGATGGTGCCATCCTTGCAACAGAAGAGGTCATAGAGCAAGACCTCCTCGAAGAACGTCAGCAGCAAGATGTGGCCATCGTAAAAGTAGACGATGATGAGCCTGTTATTGCAGACACTGCAAAAACTGAGTAGACACGGATAGTCATAAAAAAGCAGCCATAAAAAAAGAGACCCTATCAACATAGAGTCTCTTTTTTGTTGTGCGATCTAAGTTCCTAATTGGCTATAAGTAGCCAAAAAACTTACTTAGATAAATCACGACCACGGCTGGCTTCGATTGCCAAACGTAATCCGTTCAAACGAATGAAACCTTCGGCATCTTTTTGATCATACGCACCAGCATCATCTTCAAAAGTAGCAATTTTTTCATCAAATAGTGAATCGTCTGATTTACGACCGACGACACTCACAGCACCTTTATATAGTTTCACGCGAACGGTACCGTTGACATACTCTTGTGATTTGTCAATCAACGCCTGTAGCATCATACGCTCAGGGCTGAACCAATAGCCGTTATAAATGATTTTTGCATAGCGCGGCATCAGCTCATCCTTTAGATGCGCAGCTTCACGGTCTAGCGTTAGCGACTCAATACCGCGATGTGCTTTTAGCATAATGTTACCTGCTGGCGTCTCATAGCAGCCACGTGACTTCATGCCTACATAACGGTTCTCTACGATATCTAAACGTCCGATACCATGCTTGCCACCAATCTCATTTAGCTTAATCATCACTTCATACGGCTTAAGCGCTTCACCATCGATAGCAACGATGTCACCTTGTTTGTATTCTAGTTCTAGATACTGGGCTTCATCAGGGGCTTGCTCTGGGCTGACTGACCAGCGCCACATGTCATCTTCTGCTTCGGCATATGGATCTTCCAAGATGCCGCCTTCATAAGAGATATGCAGTAAGTTGGCATCCATCGAGTACGGAGATTTTTTCTTGTTGCCTGCATAATCGATGGCAATATCATGCTCTTTGGCATATTCCATCAAGCTTTCACGGCTCGATAAATCCCACTCACGCCAAGGCGCAATGGTGACAACATCTGGCGACAAGGCAACCGCACCAAGCTCGAAACGTACTTGGTCGTTGCCTTTACCGGTCGCACCATGACTGATGGCATCGGCGTTGTGTTCTTTAGCAATTTCAACCAAGCGTTTAGCAATTAGTGGGCGCGCGATAGAAGTACCAAGTAAGTACTCGCCTTCATAGATGGCATTGGCGCGGAACATCGGGAACACATAGTCACGAGCAAACTCTTCACGCAAATCTTCGATATGAATATGCTTGATACCCATGGCTTTCGCTTTGGCACGCGCCGGCTCAACTTCTTCGCCCTGACCGATATCAGCGGTAAAGGTAATCACTTCGGCGTCATAGGTTTCTTGTAGCCATTTAGCGATGATTGAGGTATCAAGACCGCCTGAATATGCCAGTACGATTTTATTAATATTTTTTGGATCAAGCTGAGCCATGAATAACTCCTATTATGAGAATGGACTGTGTGGACTATGCTAAGGGTAAAAGACGCTAAGAATCAATCAAAAGATACATTGCTTGCTCAGTGTACATCATATTTACTATCGGCAAAAGTGTAACTGCCACTAGGCGCTAGCTTTTGGTGTCAATCTCTCTATCATATCACTGCATTATTTGCAGAATAATCCTTTCTTTATTCTGATGATTGAACAATGACCCATGGATGATGTACAGATATTTTGCCGTATATCTAATCGCTTATTTAGTCGCTTATTTAGTCGCGTCGACAAATCTGTTATTATAGCCACATAGCATCATTCCTATTTATTCTCCAATAATATGATACAGAGCGCGACGACATTATGACTGATTCGATTAGAGAGTTGACCATCCTTCAGCCAGATGATTGGCATATTCACCTTCGTGATGATAGCGCATTAGCCACTACCGTACCGCATGCAGCCAGTAGCTTTAACCGTGTTATTTGTATGCCAAACTTAGTGCCTCCGGTCAAAAACGTCGACGATGCGCGCGCCTATCGTGCGCGTATCATGCAGCATTTACAAGCCAGTGATTTGGCTGCTGAGCGCAAAGCTGCATTTGACCCGCGCATGACATTATACTTAACGGATAAAACGACGGCAAAAGATATCGAAATGGCAGCACAATCGGGTTTCGTCCAAGCAGTCAAGCTTTACCCTGCTGGTGCCACGACCAATTCTGCAGATGGTGTCACTGATATCAATGCCTGCGTGGATGTCTTTGAAGCATTAGAAAAATACAACCTACCCCTGCTATTGCATGGTGAAGTGACGCAAGATCATGTGGATATTTTTGATCGCGAAAAGCGCTTTTTGGATGAGGTGATGGCCCAACTTATCGCAAAATTTCCGACCATGAAAATTGTCATGGAGCATATTACCACCAGTGATGCTGCCGACTTTGTATTGGCGCAGGGCAACCAAGTCGCCGCTACCATTACGCCGCAGCATTTAATGTTTAACCGTAACCATCTGTTGGTTGGTGGCATCAAACCACATTTTTATTGTTTGCCTATCCTCAAGCGTGAAAGCCATCAAAAGGTCTTATTAGATGTCGCCACCAGTGGCAATCCAAAGTTCTTCTTGGGCACTGACTCTGCCCCACATGCAACAGATAAAAAAGAAGCGGCTTGCGGCTGCGCTGGCTGCTATAGTGCGGCAACTGCTTTGCCTTTGTATGCCACCGCTTTTGATAGTGTTGGCAAAATAGACAAGTTAGAGGGGTTTGCGAGTCGCTTTGGTGCTCAATTCTATGGCTTGCCAGTCAATGAAAGCACGATTACCCTAATCAAAACGCCTATGCAAGTACCCGCAGGCTACCCTTATTTTGATGGCTCATCATTGACCCCGCTTATGGCGGGCGAGACGCTGCCTTGGTCTATCAAAGCATAGTACTTGTAAAGCATAGCACTTATAAAAAACAGTACTTATAAAACATGGTGCTTATAAAGTAACCTCTTTATTTTATCCTATGATATCAATAATACCTTTGTACTGAAGGAGCGGTTGATTTCATAGGATACTCATTTCTAATTCAATATAACAATACGACTGATAAAAGCGATTTAACCTTATATGACCACTAAAAACGATGCCGCCTTACCGAACGACAACCCATCAAGCAATGTAGATACTAGCCTCAATGTCGCGTCCACTATTCACATCAAAGACACCGCAGCAGACGAGCAAGCGCCTATGGGTTTGAAAGACCGTTTTCGCAAGTTTCTGCCTGTCGTCGTCGATGTGGAGACAGCAGGTTTTAATGCGCAAACGGATGCTTTGCTAGAAATTGCCTGCATTCCTGTATTACTCAATGAGCAAGGTGTGTTTTATCCTGGTGAGGCATTCAATGCTCATATCGAGCCCTTTGAAGGCGCGAATCTTGAGCCAAGCGCGCTTGCTTTTACTGGTATTGATCCCAACAATCCGATGCGTAAAGCCATTGCCGAAGATGAAAAAACCGCACTACGCCGAATTTTTAAAGGCTTAAAAGAAGTCCGCCGTGCTGAAGACTGCCGTCAATGTGTCTTGATTGGACACAATGCACATTTTGATTTAGGGTTTCTAAATGCAGCCGTGCTACGTACCAACAGTAAAAGCCACAACCCATTCCATAATTTTTCAGTCTTTGACACAGTGACCCTATCAGCGCTTGCCTTCGGTCAGACAGTGCTGGCACGCGCTTGTAAAGCAGCAGGGCTTGAGTTTGACGGCAAAAATGCCCACTCCGCACTATATGACACCCAAAAAACAGCCGAGCTATTCTGTCATGTACTTAACCATTATCCTATGCTGGCCAATGCGATGCATAATGAGGACACTAAAGAAGAATCGGGCGATAGCGATAATACATAAGTCACATATCCTGTGTTGCCAACCATACGTAATAGTGCTATTTATAATACTTGATGACTTTGACATCTTGGACATCTTGATTTGACAATCAATAGGGATATGATTGATACCACTTTCAGTAAGTTGACAAACCTTCCTGACTTTATGTAGTACTATTAAAGGGACTTAGTAGCTTACTTGCTTGCCACTATTTCACTCCCAAACGACGCTGTTATATCCTATAGATGGTCTAAGTTGCTCACACTGCCTTGATAGCTGCTATTAGTAGCACTGCTGCTGTTAAGGCGTAATAGGAGGGACTTTATTATGGATCCACAACTTAAGTTATGGGGCACCATCATCGGCTATATGCTGCTCGCCTTAACTATTAGTGCTTGCACGTCTCTATGGATTCGCCATCATTTAAAAAGTAATGACTTACATCCACGCCGTGCGCTCAAAAAAAGATACTTAATATTAAAAAGACGAAGAAAAAGGCTTGACAGCAAGCGCAGACGCCATTAAAATACGCACCACTTCGGCATAAATGGTGAAAGCAGCTGAGGTGTTGTGTTACTAGTCCCCATCGTCTAGAGGCCTAGGACACCGCCCTTTCACGGCGGTAACGGGGGTTCGAATCCCCCTGGGGACGCCACTATTTGGCGTCACTTATTAGCACTTTTGCTACAAAGCATCAGACAAGACTGATAAGCGTTCCATCAAAAAGTCCAGTCACAATATATTGTGACTGGACTTTTTTTATGTCTGTGTATTCTTATAAAAAAGGGACTTATCAAATTTCTATCGCAAAAAAGCCAGCAATCATTGCTGGCTTTTTTGTATGAGCGCTTTATTTATGATGTTTTAAAAAGTAATAATAATCTAAAAAATCTTATCCGATAACATAAACCAAAGTAGTGTCAATATAATGAGCGCGCCCAATACGGTCTGAATCAAGAAAAAGGCTTGGTGCTGTCCGACAACTTTACTTAAGGTTAAACCTAAGGTGCTATATTGTATCGGCTGACTGTCAGTTTCGCCTGTGCTGACATGCTTTTCATAATAACCTTGCAAGATATCTAAAAACTCCGTCCATTCGTCAGTGCTCCACGCATAAGGCTTAAACGGCATAAACTTCTTAAGCTTAGGCTCTTTAATCATCCAGCGCTCAAGAGTAATCGAGCGCAGTGACCAACCAGCGAAACGACGATCTTCCAGTGCTGAAAAATCTAAAATGATTAAGTCTTTATGTCGATCATCCATTATCAAGCGATTTTTGAGATTAGTTAACGCTTGCTCACTACCTTCCACACACTGTAAAAAGTAACCATTGCCGTAGCAAAGAATACCCGTAATATTATCAGCTTTATTATGTTTGCTGGCGACTTCTGCGATATCGTTCAGTGTACTGGCGTTTGATAGACCAGTCGACGTGATGCGGCTCAAATACACAAGTTGGCAGAGATCTGTCGTTACTGGATTTGTCGAATCATTGATTGTTGACAATCAGCTTCCCCTATTTTCAGGTAAATGTAGCTAAGACAACCATACTAACTTTAGAAAAAACATAGAGACAAGACTTTCGAAAACATCGAATTGACTTGGTATATTATTGATTTTATAAATGTTTATATTAATTGTATTAAGTTGGTTACATCATAGGCTAGTTTAGTCATCAAATCAATATATGTTTATATTACATCATTAAGTAGTAATACTAAATAATATAATATATTCATTCATAATGAGAATGTAGGGTATGATTTTTTAATATTGGTAGCATAAGGAGATAATATGACGGGAAGTTAATGATAAAAAAACGTGATCAGTTAATGATAGAACCCTCATTTAGATTGTAAGATTGGTACAGAATGCTACTTATGACAATATCACTTGCCGCGTTATGCAAACTCATCAATATGCCAGCATAATGATTTGGACTAATAACAAGTAGTGAAGGTAAGCCAATCAAGAGAAGATTTTTTTGATATTTATCAAAATAACTAGGCTTTAAGATAGCGGTTTTTCAAATTGAGGATATGCCCTAAGACTGGGCTTTAAGAATCGCTGCGAGCAAGATAGCGTCATCAGGATAGGTGAGCTTGATGTTTTGGCGACTGCCAGTCACTAGACGAATAGGCAGTGCTAAGTATTCAAATGCACTGGCTTCATCGGTGATATCGAGTTTGTGTTCAGCCACATGCTTCAATACTTGTCTTAGCTGTCCTAAACGGAATACTTGCGGCGTTTGGGCTTGCCACATATTACTCCGATCAATCGTTTGTTTAACATAAGCGCTAGACGTGTCTTTGTTTACGTTTAGAGAATCACGCATAAGCTCAGAGTGAGCGCTGGATTGCTTGTAGGATTTCTTTAGAGTGTCAGCAACAGGGGTCGCTAAGATAGCGCCATAAGGCTCAAGCATTGCCGCTTCAATGACTTGTTCAATATCATGAGTTGGAACTGCTGGACGCGCAGCATCATGAATGAGCACCAAGTCTGAGTCATCCGCACCTGTATTAACGATCGCCTCTACCCCCGCCTGTACAGACTGCCAGCGCTCAGCGCCGCCAATAGTATAGTGTATTGGAAGCTCAAAGCTCAATGTCTGTGCCGTAGTGTCATCTGATGCGACGACCAACAAACATTTATCAATATAAGCACTACATCCAAGCCGTGCCACACTGTGCTGTAGCAAGGTCTGCCCTTGCAGCATAGTATATTGCTTGGCGATAGAGGCACCAAAACGATTACCGCGACCAGCAGCGACGATCATGGCATGTATATTAAGTGTGGTATTCATAAGGTGGCGTTCATAAAGTAGTAATTAGGGTTTGCTTGCATGATGATATGGCTGGGAAGGCATGAGTATTAAGAGGAGGAGTAATAGCGGTTTCGAGAAAAGCAAAGCCATCGTTATCAATGAACACTCATTACGATGGCGTTAAAAATTAGTAGCGACTGTGCGTCGTTGGTGCGGTTGATACTTGGACAAACGTCTCATTTGGCTTAATCAAACCTAAGTCTAAACGCGCATGCTCTTCTACTGCCTCAAGTCCATTTTTTAGATCATAGACGTCAGTACGTAATAAGTTATTTGCGGCCACTTGATTGTCATTTAAGCGTTGCTGCTCTTCAGTCTGAGTCAGTAGTTTATTATGCTCAAAGCGCCCATTTTCACCCAGCCAATATTGATATTGCAGTCCTAACAGCACCGCAACGGCTAAAGCAAGTAGTATAAATTGGCTAAAGTATTTCATGTGATAGGCCAAACGATAGAGAGATAATAAAATAAATACCAGCTAAGCTTGCTAGACAATATATCAAAAATGACATATTGCCTAACCTTAGCTAACCTAACCTTAGCTAATTAGCCACGTAGACCGATAAACTCTTCGCGACCACGGTAGCTTGCACGTACTTGTTGCTCGATACGTAATAGCTGATTGTATTTCGCCACGCGATCCGAACGGCATAGTGAGCCAGTTTTTATCTGACCAGCAGCAGTACCAACGGCTAAATCTGCAATGGTGCTGTCTTCAGTTTCACCTGAACGATGCGAGATAATCGTTGCATAACCATTTTTCTTCGCCAAATAAATCGCATCTAGCGTTTCTGACAAGGTACCGATTTGGTTGAATTTAATCAAAATCGCGTTGGCAATATGCTTATCAATACCTTCTTGTAAGATAGCAGGATTGGTCACAAATAAATCATCACCAACCAATTGGACTTTATCACCAATCTGCTCAGTTAAGTATTTCCAACCATCCCAATCCGATTCATCAAGACCGTCTTCGATAGAAATAATAGGATATTGACGCGCCAACCCGACTAGATAGTCTGAAAATCCTTGGCTATCAAAAGCTTTATTGCCCTCGCCTGCCAAGATATATTGACCGTCTTTATAAAATTCACTAGCCGCACAATCTAATGCAAGATGAATGTCTTCGCCTGCTTTGTAGCCAACTTGCTCGATCGCTTGCATGATAACGGTGATAGCTTCTTCGTTACTACGTAGGTTCGGAGCAAAGCCGCCTTCATCACCAACCGCTGTGCTCAAGCCTTGTGATTTTAGGACGGACTTTAGACTGTGGAAAATTTCCGTGCCAGCACGTAATGCTTCTGAGAAGCTGGTGAAACCAACTGGCTCAATCATAAACTCTTGGATATCAATTGTGTTATCCGCATGCTCGCCACCATTTAAGATGTTCATCATGGGTACAGGCATGGTCAACGACGTCTGGTTGCGCAAATTGGCGATGTATTGATGTAGTGGCAAACTTTGTGACTTGGCAGCGGCTTTTGCAGTGGCAAGGGACACCGCTAGCATCGCATTGGCACCAAGGCTGTCTTTGTTTTCTGTACCATCTAGCGCAATCATGGCATCATCGATACCTTGCTGCTCGGTGACCTCTTTATCCATCAACGCACTGCGAATCTGGCTATTGACGTTGGCAACGGCTTTTTTGACACCTTTGCCCATATAGCGGTTTTTGTCGCCATCACGTAGCTCAAGTGCTTCACGTGAGCCAGTAGACGCGCCACTTGGGGCAGCAGCACGGCCGACAGTACCGTCAGCTAAGATAACATCGACTTCAATCGTTGGGTTACCGCGCGAGTCTAAAATCTCACGAGCACGAATGTCTTTAATTGCGGCAACGTTGGTGGTTTCTTCAGCGTACATAATGTCTGTTAATTCCTTTGGTCATGCCAAGTTTGTGGGATAAATAACGGCAACTAGAATACAAAAAAGATAAAGCAAAATATCATATAGCCCTATACCTAGACCAGATTTTTCTACTGATATAATCGGCTAGTTTTGAGCAGGCTTCAGGGTTTGTTTAGTACTTTAACCGTCAGCTATAGTGGTTGGCATCATAGCATAAATTTTATCAAACTTCCCTTATCTTACATCGACTGGCGGTCATAAAACCACACATAGATAGCCAAATATTAATTATCAATTTGTCTCAGTAGCTGATATCAAAAATAAAATGACTCTTATGCTTTTGTTGGACGTTCCGCTTTAGTCTGAGAGGCAGATACCGTGTTATCAAGTTCCACCTCCGTTTTGAATCGGGTTAGACGTAGCGCATTCATTAATACAGAAATAGAGCTAAGCGCCATCGCAGCGGCGGCAATCATAGGATTTAAAAAACCAAAAGCGGCAAGCGGAATGCCAAGGCAATTATAAATAAAGGCAAAAAACAGATTCTGCTTAATATTGCGTAGCGTGGCTTGCGCAATTTTTTGCGCGGCATCGATATGCATCAGCGACTCGCCCATCAAACGGGCAGAAGCACTATGCTGGGCAACATCTGTGCCTTCAAACATCGCAAAACTGGCATCAGCGGTTGCCATCGCTGGCGCATCATTGACGCCATCACCTGCCATTGCGACTTTGTGACCAGCTGTTTGCAACAAGGCGATTTGGCTCGCTTTATCGCGCGGACTCATCTTGCCATAAGCTTGCTTGATACCCAGCTGCCCTGCGACATGATCGACGACGGATTGCTTATCACCACTCATCAAAATGACATTGATACCAGCATCTTGCAGCGCAGTAATGGCCTGAGGGGTATCGGCTTTTAAATCATCAGCTAAAGCAAAAGCACCTAAGGCTTCATCATTAATACTAATGGCAACGGTACTGGCGATTTGCCATACCTTTGGCATCAGCTTTGGTAGCGTTAAATTAGCAAACTCTGCAGTGCCAACTTTTACCACCCCTAAACCTTCAATGTTCGCTTGTATGCCAGCGCCTTTAACGACACTAATATCCGTAACATTCATTAGTGGCAGATTACGGTCTCTGGCAGTATTTATTAACGCGGTGGCTAACGGATGGCTGGCATGCGCCTCGACGCTGGCGGCAATTTGTAATACATCATCCACAGCAAGCGACTTATCAACCATCACCTTATCGACGATAGTCGGTTTACCAATAGTCAATGTACCCGTTTTATCGAGCACGACCGTATCAATATTACCTGCAGCTTCTAGGCTTTGGGCATCTTTGAACCATACACCATGACGCGCAGCGACCCCCATACCAGCCATGATAGCCGCTGGCGTGGCTAAGCCAAGTGCACAAGGGCAAGCAATAACCAATACCGATACGGCATGCATCAAGGCGGTATCAACCATACCTGTTAGCCACCATGTGACCCCAAAGGTGACTAGAGCAATCGTTACTACCACTGGTACAAAAATAGCCGTGACTCGATCAGCTAGACGCGCCAAGTCGGCTTTTGAGCCTTGCGCATCGCTGAGGGCTTGTACCATATCACCCAGCTTTGTATCACTGCCTTTAGCATTGACGCGATATAGTAAGCTGCCGTTTTCGACTAAAGCGCCTGCTAACAGACTATTACCCTCTTCTTTTTTGAGAGGTACTGACTCACCCGTTAAATGACTCTCCACACACCAGCCACTACCTTCGATGACTACCCCATCCGTTGCCACACGGCTACCTTGTTTGGCACGCAAAATATCACCCACTTGCACGTCTTTAAGAGCCACATTATGAAAATCACCATTTGGCTGCTGCTGTTCAACTTCATCAGGCGTTAAAGACAATAATAAATCAATACTGTTAAGGCTGTGTTTTTTGGTACGTTCTTCTAAATATTTACCCGTTCGCACAAAAGCAATAACCATCACCCCAGCTTCAAAATACACAGCAGGGCTATTGCCAGTCCCATGACCACCAGCGTGACCACTTTGTAGCAGGCTATTTAACGTACCATCGCCATGCGTCAGCCACAGATATGTTGAATACGCCCATATAGTTACCGTACCAATGACGACCAGCACATCCATATTAGCAAGACCACCTTTGATGGATGCCCAAGCGCTCTTGTAGAACGGTAATGCCAAGCCAAATTGTACAATCGTCGCTAGGACAAACTGAATCCAAACCGGTGGCATCCACGCCATACCAAAACCTGTCAGCATACCTGCCATACCAACTAAAAACGGCAGCAAACATAGCCACAAACCAATCAATCGCCATGGGTACTGAGTCGCCGCGTCTTTATCCGTTTGGGCAAACAAACTATCAGCTGCCTGCAAGTTGGCAACGAAACCAGTTTTATTTACCCATTCTGTGACTTGCTCAGGCGTCGTCTGGGTCGGATCATAATCGACATTCGCGGTCTCGCCAGCGAAATTCACACTCACCTCGTATACCGACGGCTTTTTATTGAGCACCTTTTCAATTCGCGAGGCACAGGCCTGACACGTCATACCATCAATAGCCAACTGCAAGTGCGCACGCTGCGGCGCGAGCGGCGTATTGGATTGAATGTCAGTTTCTACATCGTAGGCGTTATGATTGTCAGTTTGGGTAGAATCATTCATAAATAAAACTCGGTATGGCGTTTATGCGTTATGGCGTTATAAGGTCGTCTGAGCTAAAACAACAACCCAGTGGAGGGGACATCTAAGTCAAACAAGTAAAACATTCTGCTATTGAATATCACTGTAATCGAATCGAATAATTAGCATGCTATTATCATCAGTAATGGCAATAATGCTAAATAATGATCCTAAATGGTCATGATTGGTAGTCATTCAAATTCTTCAATTTCTTTGACTTCTTCAGCTGTATTGAAAAGGATAACTCTATATTTTGACGCTACTATCAATAATTTTTAACCATTAAAAAACCAGCCATGATAGCCGGTTTTTTATACAAATGGATAAGATTAAGCGTTAGCAACGGTGGCATCAAAGCCAGCGTCATCGATAGCTGATGCAATGACTTCTGCACTGGTTTTGCTATCATCAAAAGTGACCGTTGCTTGATTGTCTGCAAGCTCGATACTGATATCATCTAGCCCATCAATATCGGCGGTAGCGTTATGGACACTAGCCACACAACCACCACAAGTCATGCCTTCGATTTTAATAATACGTGTCTGGTTTGCCATGGTAGGCTCCTTATTTTTATTAGTGAAAAATAGCCTTGATAGCTGTTCTTTAATATTTACCTTTTAAAGTTTATCAAAGCTACACTAAACAAGCATAAGCGCTATCACCCTCAGTAACAAGACTGTTTGGTTGTTACTTTATTAATGAGCAGATAATTTATTAATAAAAACGTAAATGATGCTAATCAGTCAATTTATAATAGCAATCGTTCATAAGCCTTAGTCATCATGATGTGGATTTTGCGGTGAATCGATAGGAAACGGTTGGGTAACATAATCGACCATGCTAATCGCGGCAGTTAAGGCGTGAATACTGGTATCGGTATCATCATAGCGCACGGTTGCAACGTCATTATCAGGATCAAGCTCAATCGCAGTGACTCCTGTAATATTTTTTAGCGCAGTCATCAAGCTATCAAGACCTTCAGCGTCATCGATATTTTCGATGCTGACTTGTGCAACTTGTATGGCCATTATCTTACTCTCTTATAATCTATACTATTAATGAGTATCTAATATCTCAAAGCCTTTAACGAGATCATCAACTTGCTTAAGCTGACGTAAAAATGGCTCTAACTGACTCAGTCTCAAGGCGCACGGACCATCACATTTTGCGGTTTCTGGGTTTGGATGCGCTTCTAAAAACAACCCTGCCAATCCAGTTGCCATACCGGCACGTGCAAGTGTCGTGATTTGCTCACGGCGTCCACCAGCGCTATCACTACGACCACCCGGCTGCTGCAAACTATGAGTGACATCAAAAAATACCGGTATGTCCATCTGCTTCATGGTGTCAAAGCCCAGCATATCGACGACCAAATTATTATAACCAAAAGCACTACCGCGCTCACAGAGTATCAGCTTGTCATTACCACCTTCGAGGCATTTATTGACGATATGGCGCATCTCATGCGGTGCTAAAAACTGCGCTTTTTTGATATTAATAATCGCATCTGTCTTCGCCATCGCATGCACCAAGTCAGTCTGACGCGATAAAAAAGCGGGCAATTGGATAATATCGGCAACTTCAGCGACGGGCGCTGCTTGATATGGCTCATGCACATCAGTAATAATCGGCACTTGGAACTTTTCTTTAATTTGTCCCAGCCAATCGATACCCTTCTCTAGACCTGGACCTCGATACGAATGCAGGCTTGAGCGATTGGCCTTGTCAAAACTGGCCTTGAACACATAGCCGATGCCCAAACGCTGACAAATCTCGACATACTGCTCAGCAATTTCGAACGCTAATTCTTTGGACTCTAAGACATTCATACCACCGAACAGCACAAAGGGCTGATCGTTACCAATATTAATGGTGTTATTACTCGGAGCCTTAAGCTGAATATGTGATTGCGCTGTTAATAGATTTTCCATGAAACCCTTGTCCTCATTATTGTTATCAACACGTCTATCCCATATTGTAACCGATAGCCCAATTAAAAAAAGTGTCCAAGCGTAATTAGATATTATCGCTCAGGAAAATATCTAAAAAACCATTATCACCCGTCAAATTAAGCAAAAAAAAGACCAATCCGTAGATCAGTCTTTTTTGGTGAAAATAACGCTTTCACACTATATTTCACAACACTTCACATTTTAACGATTACTTTGTTTCGCTATGATTTTTTGCGGCTTTCACAAAGCTGTTAAATAGTGGATGACCACCACGTGGCGAGCTGGTAAATTCAGGATGGAACTGTACGGCAACAAACCATGGATGCTCGCTAATCTCAACCGACTCAACCAAATGCTGCTTGGCAGAATAACCCGATATCGTCATGCCTGCTTGCTCTAATGGCTCGATATAACGATTGTTCATCTCATAACGATGGCGATGACGCTCAGTGATATTGCTAGCGCCATAGATTTGGCTCAGCTTGCTACCAGCGACCAGCTCGGCTTGCTGTGCGCCTAAACGCATGGTGCCACCAAGGTCCGAGTCGTCACTGCGAATCTGTAGCTCGCCGCGCTCATCTAACCATTCAGTGATCAGACCAATAATTGGCTCAGCAGTCTTGCGATCGAACTCAGAAGAGTTGGCATCGATATTCATCACATTACGTGCGTATTCGATAACGGCCAACTGCATACCAAGGCAAATACCCAAATATGGCACGTTGTTTTCGCGAGCATAAGTAATGGCTTTCATTTTACCCATGGTACCGCGCTCACCAAAGCCACCGGGCACTAAGATAGCATCGGCATCATTAAGCTGTGCAAATAAAACATCGTCGCCTTCCAAACGTTCGGCATCGATATAATCAATTTTCACATCTACTTTATGAGTGATACCAGCATGTAATAATGCTTCGTTAATTGATTTGTACGCATCAGGCAGCTCGACGTATTTGCCGACCATCGCTACGGTGACCGTTGATTCAGGATTGAGCTGGGCTTCAACGACTTTGTCCCAATCGCTCAAATCTGCTTCAGGCACATCCAAACCAAAGCGCTCACAAATCAAATCATCAAGATCTTGCTCATAAAGGGTGCGCGGTATTTGATAAATACTTTGCGCATCTTCACACATGATGACCGCGCGTTCTTCGACATTGGTAAACAATGCAATCTTACGGCGATTGTCTTGTGAGATATGATGATCAGAGCGGCAAATTAAGACATCAGGCTGTAAACCAATAGAACGAAGCTCTTTAACCGAATGCTGGGTAGGCTTGGTTTTGGTTTCACCGGCACTAGCGATATAAGGTACCAAGGTCAAATGCATCAGCATGGCGCGATTGCGACCTAGCTCTACTTGCATCTGGCGTACCGCTTCCATAAAGGGCAGCGACTCGATATCACCGACCGTACCACCAATCTCAATAATAGCGATATCATAACCCTCGCCACTGGCAAGGATTTTGCTCTTAATCTCATCAGTGATATGCGGGATAACCTGCACAGTACCGCCCAGGTATTCACCACGGCGCTCTTTATTCAGTACGTTCTGATAGATGCGACCACTGGTAAAGTTATTACTCTTACTCATCTTAGAGTGGCGTAAAAAACGCTCATAATAACCCAAATCTAAATCCGTCTCCGCCCCATCTTCAGTGACGAACACTTCGCCATGCTGGAACGGACTCATGGTACCTGGATCGACGTTAATATACGGATCCATCTTGGTCATTGTCACGTTCACACCGCGCGCTTCGAGTATCGCGGCAAGAGAAGCAGCAGTGATACCTTTTCCTAGTGAGGACACTACCCCACCGGTCACAAATATAAACTTGGTCATAGTACTCTTTCGGTAATTGGTAAAGAAGGATTTTACTAAAGATACGCCAAAAAATATAGGGCAAAAGCGCAAACTATCCGAAACTCTTAGTTTTTGCTCAATGTTTATTGATTAAAACCGCATAATAAAAAAACTCACCCCGAAGGATGAGTTTTTTAGCAGAGTATTTATGCAGCATATAGTCGATACTAAATAAAATAGATACACGACATTATAATGCGTGACTGGTACAAATTTTTCTTGCTTGCTGTGCAAGCGTAGACAAAAGCTACAAAAATTTATATCAGTCACACTGTCTCTTTTTTGTATTGCACTGACTATATTGAGCTAGAATTTATATTCTAAACCGCCACCGATAGCAAATACATCCGCATCACCACGAGCTTTAACTGAGTCAATGGTATCATCAGCATTGTTTCTAACAACGAGCAGACCGTTCTCTAAATCTGCAGAGTTTTGACCGATATAAGCATGAGCAATCATATTGTCTTTGAACTTATATTTACCGCCCAATACAATTTGGTCTGAGTCGTTGCCACCAAGGCCAGCCAAGTTCTCAGTCTTATCATACTGAAGATAAACAGACGCTGGGCGAGCAAAGTTAGTTAGACCCATCTCGGCACTAACGACCAATCCTTTCTCTTCATCATCTGAATTATCAAAATCAACTTGCTGGTATAGCGCGCCTAGCTTCACTGGATAAGCCATGTATTTGCCCAAATCGACACTGGCACTACCACGTAGAATCTCACCTGTGACGCTCATGTCTTTGTCATAACCAACACCTGCAGTAAAGCCAGTACCTGGATCAAACATCAATGAAGCACCAAAGCCACTGTCACGATCATCGCTATCAGAGACAAAAGACTCATCAGCACCGTATTGTAGGGCAAGCTCTAATGGTAAACCATTGTATTTGGGTGCAATCCATACGATTGAATTATTAATACGCTCACCATCAGTCAAGGTAAGCGCTTCACTCAGTGTACCATCACCACCAAGAGAGCTTGAGCCGATATTATCCCAATAACCTTCATTAACGGTTACGTTGTTGACGTAATCTGAAACTGAGTAGTTGCGACCAAAGCGAAATTGACCGTAGTCTTTATTTTTAAAACCTAGATAGGTATCACGGCTTTTAAAACCAATGTTGCTGCTACCGCTGTCATCGATCTTGATGCCATACTCTAATTGATAAATCACATCGGTATTAGCAGTGATTGCTTCGGACCCTTTGAACCCTAGACGTGAAGAATGCGAGCTGACTTGTACTGAGCTGCTGTCTTCATTGATATTGATAGTGTCGTTAGGCAGATCCATAGACTGACGATCAAGCTCAGCGTTGACATAGTTAGCAGTGACGAATGCTTTGCCATAAACCGTTGGCGCGGCTTGAACGGCAGAAACTGATAGCGTTGCAATTGCTGAGGCTAAAAGTAATTTTTTCAAAGGGTATCTCCACTTGACGATTTGAGTGATAAATTGGCTAAGATTGACTGGCATGTACAATGGTATTGCTACAAACTCCCAAGACCATGATATATAACGAGCCACCAGAACGGCTTAGACACTACTTTATCAAGCAAATATTACAGTAAGATGAAAGAACAAAATTTACATGCCTGTAACTATCTATTTTAAGACTGATTACAATGAAGGGCTACTTTCTTTTTTCGCATAAAAAAAACTCATCCCGAAGGATGAGTCTTTTTGTACTATCTACTTGAGTGTGATACTAGAATAAGTATTCTAGACCGCCACCAAGTGCGAATACGTCAAGATCAGTATTACTATTCTTGTCTTCAGCAGAGTTGTTACCAACATAAGCATGAGCAATCATGTTGTCTTTAAAGTTATATTTGCCACCTACAACAACTTGATCTGAATCACGGTTATCAAAACCAGCCAAGTTTTCAGTACCATTGTACTGTACATATACAGATGCTGGACGAGCAAAGTTAGCTAGACCCATTTCAGCGCTTACAATTAGACCTTTTTCATCTTCATCGCCGCCATCGAAATCAGCTACTTGATACATTGCACCTAACATAACTGGATAAGCCATGTATTTACCTAGATCAACGGTAGCACTGCCACGTAAAAGATCACCAGCTTGGCTCATGTCTTTTTCGTAAGCAACACCAGCAGTGAAGCCTGTACCTTGGTCAAACATCAATGAAGCACCATAACCACTGTCACGGTCGTCACTGTCAGTTACAAAGCGCTCGTCTGCACCGTATTGTAGAGCAAGCTCTAAAGGCAAGCCGTTGTATTTAGGGGCAATCCATACGATAGAGTCATTAACACGGCCGCCATCAGCCATAGTTACAGCATCAAGAACATCGCCTTCCATATCAAGATTACTAACACCTAAATTATCCCAAAAACCTTCAGTAACAGTAACGTTGTTGATGTAGTCAGTTACTGAGTAGTTACGACCAAAGCGGAATTGACCATATTGCTTGTTATTTAGACCAAGATAGGTATCACGGCTTTTAAGACCAATATTGTCATCAGTACCATCGATGGCAATGCCATACTCTAACTGATAGATAACATCAGTGTTAGCAGTCATTGCTTCAGAACCTTTAAAACCAAGGCGTGAAATGTTTGAGTTGATTTGTACTGAATCACTGTCTACGTCGAATTGATCATCGTTACCATCACGCTCAGCATTTACATAGTCAGCAGTAACGAAAGCTTTACCATAAACAGTAGGTGCTGCGTTGGCTGCAGATACAGATAGGGCTGCGATGGCTGTAGCTAAAAGTAGTTTTTTCATGGGGTATCTCCACTTTACAATTGTAGTAATGAGCAAGCTATGATTAGCCGGCGCCCATAATGGTATCGTCACAAATCCTCAAAGATATAATGTGTAACTGGCTACCGAGATTGGTCTAAAACAAGTGTGGCGAATTTCTACTACAATAAGACAAAAAAAACCATGACTCACATGACTGGGATTAGAACGTAACTGCCATGTAATCTTTGGTCTTTATCACTCCGTTGCGTAACATCCGTTACCAAACTCATACTTCGAATACAAGCATAACAACTTTGACATAATTTGCAACATTTTTTTTTGCTTTTTCGATACATCTACTATCGAATAACAAATGCTTTGTCATATTTGAACCGTTATGAAAAAACCCCTATCGACTCAAATAGATACGATACCCATTAATTAATATCATTACTGATAATATTAAATGGCGGTAATAAATACGATACATTGACCCAAAAAAAGCGCTACTTATTGACAAATAAATAGCGCTCATAAAGAATTGTTTGTCATATTTCTGACACATATGACAGTCACAAACGGGTAAGATACATCAAGGCCTGATCACGCCTAGAGGCTTAAATAGCACTTAGATTACATAAGCAAACATGATACTTAACCTATCGTTTTAGGCATTTGCTTTGAGGTCAAGACGCGCTTGATGCAATAGTGGCTCAGTATAGCCACTTGGCTGCTCGCGACCTTTAAACACCAAATCACAAGCCGCTTTGAACGCATAAGAGTGTTCAAAGTTATCTGCCATTAGCTGATAGTCACTATCGCCTACATTTTGCTCATCGACGACTTTTGCCATACGCTTCATCGTATCCATCACTTGTTGCTCGCTCACGACGTTATGATGCAACCAGTTGGCAATGTGTTGGCTCGATATCCGCAAGGTCGCACGATCTTCCATGAGACCAACGTCATTGATGTCAGGGACTTTAGAACAGCCAACGCCTTGGTTTACCCAGCGTACGACGTAACCTAGGATGCCCTGAGCATTGTTTTCAAGCTCTTGCTGTTTCTCTTCGTCTGTCCAGTTGGTGTCTTTCGCCAATGGAATGGTCAAGATATCGTCTAAACTGGCACGCTCACGTGATTTTAGGCTGTCCTGTACATCAGCGACGTTGACTTGATGATAGTGCATGCTGTGCAAGGTTGCACCCGTTGGCGATGGTACCCACGCCGTACTCGCACCAGACTTAGGATGAGCGGCCTTGGTATCCATCATCTCTTTCATCTCATCAGGCTTCGCCCACATGCCTTTACCAATCTGAGCGACACCCTGTAGGCCAGTCTCCAGACCGATATCAACGTTCCACTGCTCGTAGGCTGGCTGCCATGCTTGTGATTTCATGTCACCCTTAGGGACAAATGGGCCTGCGTTCATACTGGTATGCATCTCATCGCCCGTGCGATCTAAGAAGCCGGTGTTGATAAAGATAACGCGCTCTTTTGCTTGGCGAATGGCTTCTTTTAGATTGACCGTCATGCGACGCTCTTCATCCATGATGCCGATTTTAAGGCTGTTGCGCTCAAGCCCTAATAAATCTTCTGAAGCGTTAAACAAGTCATTGGCCATTTTGACTTCTTCAGGGCCGTGCATTTTTGGCTTCACAATATACATCGAGCCTTTACGTGAGTTTGATAGCTCGTTCTGACCTTTCAAATCATTGAGCGTCAATAGTGGCGTAATCAAGCCATCCATTAGACCTTCAAAGATTTGTTCTTGACCATTACCCAAATCTACTAAGATTGCGGGGTTTTGCATCAAGTGACCGACATTGCGAATAAGTAATAGTGAACGGCCAGGTAAGATCAGCTTTCCACCATCTGGGGTGTTATATTCGCGGTCTGGGTTTTGCTTACGAGTGCTGGTCTTGCCTCCTTTTTCAAAGGTTTCTTGCAAGTCGCCATTCATTAGACCCAGCCAGTTGCGATATACTTCTACTTTTTCTTCTGCATCGACAGCAGCGATTGAATCTTCACAATCCTGAATCGCCGTAATCGCTGATTCTAATAACACATCTTTGATGTTTGCTGGGTCATCTTTACCGACCGGATGATTAGCATCGATTTGAATCTCAGCATGTAAGCCGTTATTTTTTAATAAAATACCAGTAGGAGATTCAGCCTCACCAACGAAACCAACAAATTTGGCGGTATCTTTTAGCTCAGTGCTGCTATCGCCTTGGACGATTTCAAGTTTGCCATCGACCACTTTAAATCCGGTCACATCGTTATACGAGCCTGACGCTAAGGCAAAATGCTCGTCTAAAAATGCTTTGGCATAGGCGACAACTGCCGCACCGCGAGTCGGATTATAGCCGCCTTTCGCTTCTTGGCCATTATCATCACTAATGACATCAGTACCATACAAAGCATCGTATAAGCTGCCCCAACGAGCGTTCGTCGCATTGAGTGCGTAGCGAGCATTTCGGACTGGCACGACCAGCTGTGGCCCTGCGATATGAGCAATCTCATCATCAACGTTTTGCGTGCTAACTTTAAAATCATCGCCTTCTGGTAACAGATAGCCAATCTCTTTTAAGAAAGTCTTGTAGGCTGGATAATCTATTTCGCCATCTTTTGCAGGATTATCTAGATGCCACTGATCAATCTGCGCTTGAATCTTGTCACGAGTCGCAAGCAGCGCTTTATTACGTGGAGTAAACTCTTTGATGACTTTTTCAAAACCTGACCAATAACTTTCTGAATCAACACCGACTTTCGGCAGCACTTCGTTTTCAATAAAGTCATACATCTGCTGGTCGATGGCAAGAATGCCTTTTTGAACACGGTTGGCGTTAGAAGACTGGCTCATATTGTTATCCTTATCTGTTCGTGAGGTGTGTTAATGCTAGGTTGCTACTCTAATGGTTGGAAAATGTGTGCCCTTGCAGCATTTATGCCTAGTTTGCTTTACAGTGGATAAATAGCAAACATAACAGTATGTACTGTCAGCTATAATCGGGCAGCTGCTCATATGATATCTGGTTAGTGCAAAACCTGTTTGATGCAACATCTGGTTAATGTAGCATCTATAATTTTTGGACCGTCTTTAAGAAGTCTTAGTCTATAAATCTTGTGTTTTGATACAGGATTGGCAGTTGATATAATGCGCATTAGCCGCTACTAAATGATAATCAATAGTAAGACAAAATGCCTGAAAAGCAAAATCTCATCCTACTATCAAATAATAAAATAAACAAGGAAACGCCATTCACTAAGTAAATACTTAGGCTGTATAATAATGATACTCTATGAGCCATCTACTCTAGGGGCATTAATCCATACTTTAGAGCTAGGCCGTTATACGTTCAGTATAAACTGTAAGTAATCATTACAGCCTCTATTTATGCTCAACGGTTATCTATTTAACTTTTAATATTTGATTAAGAAGTGTTTAACATTCCACTATGGCAAAGACTATGAATAAAGAAAGTATGAAACCCAGCAACAGCAAAGACGACGTTGCTTCCCACAACCGTGTAGAAGACGTTATAGACAAAGACAATATAGAAGAAAACAGTGTAGAAAAAGACCGTATAGAAAAAGAGAGTGCCGATATCGCACAACTGCGCACCCCTATTAAGGTCGACCTATCCGCTGTTTATGAATTTTTGGGATCACGAACCACCCAGGCGTGGGTAGATGCGGCTACTGCGGATGTGCCATTAATCATTCAAGATCATGCCAACTGCGAAAAAAAAGCGGCTGGTACAGCGATGAATTTATTATTCCGCTATGAGTTCTCGTATGATTTGCAGCGCAAATTGGCACAACTGATACGTGAAGAGATGCTGCATTATGAGCAAGTGCTCGGCATCATGCATGAGCGCGGGCAAGAGTGGAGATATCTGAGTGCGGGGCGTTATGCCAAAGGGTTGCTCAAGCACAAGCGTACTCATGAGCCAGCAGCGATGGTCGACGTGCTCATCATTGGTGCGTTTATCGAAGCACGCTCTTGCGAGCGCTTTGCTGCGCTTTCTGACGTCATCGACGATGAGCGTTTGGCAAAATACTATCGCTACTTATTGAAGTCAGAAAGCCGACATTTCGAAGATTATTTGGCATTGGCACAATCGCTATCTGATGACGATATCGATGAGCGTGTCGCATTCTTCAAAGAAGTAGAAGCAGAGTTGATATCCAGTCCTGATACTGAGCTGCGCTTTCACAGCGGCACCCCTGCTTAGCGTTTAAGCTGACAGATTTTGTTAAATAAGCGCTATATAAAAGTACCCATATCGATCGCATAAAAAAGCCAACACTAGCGTCTTAAACCATGCCTAGCGTTAGCTTTTTTATTTGTCTGTACAGAATATAATAGTCAGTTATGACTATTTCTTATCTTCCATAAGCGGACTGTCGTACTGTTTGTGATTTTTCGCGACATTATGCGGATCATGATCGTCAGTCGCTTGTTCTGCAGCGGCTGGATTTGCCTTTTGTAATGCATTATCAGGGACGATACCATTATTATCATCCGCATCTTTGAGCTTAAGGTTATCGGTGTCAGCCCTATCATTTGAGTTATTCATCACCACTCCTTGTTATAATAGTTATTATTACAATAATTATTTTCTAACTCATATTGTCCAACTCAAGCTTTGATCAGTCATTGCCGTGGTCTAACATTCAACACGCTCTAGCTAAAATCAGATTTTCAGTCTTTTTCGTCTGGGTTTAAGACGCGAGTTTGTGCATTGTCAATATTGGCATATCTATTCATGTCTGTGATGCCTTCACTTTTTGGCGCTTCACTGCCCACGGTGTCTTCGTTAACATTGTCATCAAACGGACTGCTGCCTTGTTGATCACGGCGGTCAGGCTGGCGTGCAGGATTGTCATCGTCATTCACATGTTCTGAATCAACAATCTCTTCTTTTAAAGTATCAGTCCCTTTGTTTTGATTGGTATGGCTTTCGACGACGTCATGGTCGTTGACGGGTTCTTTATGCATTGCCTCAACATTAGTATCATCAATTGCGGTTCTACTTAGCGCAGGATCTTGCGGTTGCATAGTCATGTCCTTATCGTGTTAGGAGGCCAACGAATAATGTCAGCGTTTTAATTAATAGAAAATACCAAGCAGTCATGCAAATACTAGGTGTTGTTACTTTTGCTCAAATCATGAGCATTGAGATCCGCCACGTTTTTGCCACCTGCTGGTAAGTGCTCTTCTTCACGTGGGTCAGAATATATCTCGTCTGTCTCCTGTGAATCCTGCTGTGGTCCATCGATATCAGCTTCATGTTTACGACCTTCAAAACTGTCTTTGGTATTTTCTCTAGTGTTTTGCGGTTCCGATGCTACGGGATCATCGACCAATACTTTCTCTTTATTATTTGGTTTTGTATTGACTGTCATAGCGTGTCCCTCGCGTTTATGGTGTTAATTCTTCATTGAACATAGTCACTGATATCGTTGTTATTGATATCTTTCAAACTGCTGCTTATTTATCTGTCCGTAGCTCATCGTTAATAAAAGAAGTTTGCTCTTCTTTGCTCAGCTCTTCAGGAGCATCTACCTTTTTATCTTCATTTAAGTTTTTTTCGATTTGTTGATCATCTGCCTGATTAGCTGCTTTTTTAATGTCTGAAGTATCGTTGTTAGTGTTACTCATGGTGCAATTCCTATTATTATCATTGTTTGGTAAACCAGCCATCCTTTTTACACTTACCTTTGTAAAATCGAATAACATTCTACAAAAACAATCATCTCAGTATGATTTTTTATTAAAAATATCTTTGCAATAGCGGTAGAACTGTCATCAATTATAGTTAAGCCAACCAACAGCGCACCAGTGTACTGCCGTATCAATATGTGAATAAATGTGAGGTTACAAGACAGTTTGTAACTTATCCGAGTATAAAAAAACCAAGCGTCGGTCGTAGCCAGCGCTTGGTTCAATAAATCATAGGGCTTTTATAGGGCTAATGCCATCACAGGACAGTCATACGTATGGCGACATTACACAGACAGTCACAAGTTACAGCATTAATAAACAAGATAAGCGAAACCTTTATCTATATTGGCTCACCGACATGATTGATCACCCGTAGCAAATGATCTTGGGCAATATGTGGTGCTTCATCGGCGGCTGGTTGACTTTGCTGCCACGCCCCATCGCCATTAAGTAGCCATGCTTGGACGTTATCTTGTAGATAATTGAGCAGCCCATCTTGATAAACCTGCTTGAACAGTTTTTTATCTTCAATCGGAAAAGCGACTTCGACACGATGGAATAGATTGCGATCCATCCAGTCAGCACTGCCACAATACAAGCGCTCATCGCCATCATTATAAAAGTAATAAACGCGCGTGTGCTCCAAAAAGCGCCCGATGACTGAGCGTACGGTGATGTTTTCAGATAGGCCTTTTACTTGTGGACGCAGACAGCACATGGAGCGCAAAATCAATTCTATTTTGACACCTGCCTGCGACGCATCATACAACTTGTCAATCAGACGACGTTCGGTCAAAGCATTCACTTTGATAATAATATGTGCGCGCTTGCCTGCTTTGGCATGAGTAATTTCATCATCGATAAAGCTCATTAACTTTTCGTGCAATGTAAATGGTGCATGCAACAGTTTTTTTAGATTGGCAGGTTTACCCATGCCTGTCAGTTCTTGGAAAATTTTATGTACATCTTCTGAGATATCAGGGTCAGCGCTAAACAAGCCATAGTCGGTATAGACTTTGGCATTGGCTGCGTGATAATTACCGGTGCCGAGATGCACATAACGGCGAATGCGGTCGTCTTCGCGGCGCACGATGAGCATCAGCTTGGCATGGGTCTTGTAGCCGACGATCCCGTAAACCACCACTGCCCCAGCCTCTTGTAAAAAATTGGCGACAGCGATATTGGACGCTTCATCAAAACGGGCACGTAGTTCGATGACAGCCGTGACTTCTTTGCCATTGCGGGCAGCAGCAGCCAGCGCCTTGACGATTTCTGAATTGGTGCCTGATCGGTACAGCGTTTGTTTAATCGCCAATACTTTAGGGTCACTGGCCGCTTCCCAAAGTAGATTGATAATCGGTGAAAACGCATGAAAGGGATGATGTACCAAGACATCGCCTTTGCGCATGGCAGAAAATATACTGGTGCTTTTATCAAGCTTGTCTAGCTCACGGCGAAAGGGTTTTGGCACAATATGGGTAAAAGGCTCGTAGCGCAGCTTGGGTATATTAAAGTCAAACAGCAAGCGCGTTAAGTTCACAGGACCATTGACACGGTACAGCTGATTGTCATGTAGCTCAAACTCATTGAGAAGATAATCGCTAATCGGTGTTGGGCAGTCAGTCGTCACCTCAAGCCGTACTTTGTCGCCAAAGCGGCGGTTTTCAAGCTCGCCTTCTAATGCCTTGGCAATATCCTCGACATCATCTGCTAAGTCCAAATCAGCATTGCGCGTGAGGCGGAACTGATGGCAGCCTGTCACTTGCATACCCGGGAACAGCTCACCGATGTGCTCGTGAATGATGGCGGACAGCATGACATGGTGCTCTTTACCACCAGTCAGCTCATCTGGCAGACGAATGACCCGTGGCAGGCTACGTGGCGCTGGGACAATCGCAAGATTGATATCGCGACCAAAGGCATCTTTGCCCTCTAATGTAGCAATAAAGTTGAGGCTTTTATTTACCAACCTCGGAAACGGATGCGCAGGATCAATGCTAATGGGTGTCAGCACTGGTGAGACTTGTTCTGTAAAATAGCGCTTCATCCATGCCGATTGCTCAGTATTCAGCTCATCGCGTTTTAGATATCGAATGTCTTCTTTGGCGAGTGCAGGCAAGATGTCTTCGTTAAGAATACGATACTGCTCAGCGATGGCATCATGCGTGATAACGGATATCTCGTTTAGCACTTCACTAGGACGCATCCCATGAGCACTGGTCGATACGTCACCTATATTGAGCTTTTGCATGATACCCGCGACACGAATCTCAAAAAACTCGTCGAGGTTAGATGAAAAAATAATTAAGAAAAATAAGCGCTCAAGTAGCGGATGGTGAGGACTGGCGGATTGCGCTAAGACCCGCAGATGAAACTGCAATAAGGACAAATCACGATTGATATAACTACTGGGCGAATAGCTGCCATCTTCTGAGCGCTGCCATGCAATGTCAGTCAGCTGCTGGCTAAGCTGTTCTGTTCTAGATTCTGTTTCGCTATCGGCTGCGTTAAGCTGGGTCATTTGGTGCATATTCAGGTCGTTAACATCGGTATTGTCGTTAGTCATGACACTGTCGTTCTGATTATTCATATCTGCCATACCGCTATTCCCCTGTCGTTATCAATTTATCATCAATGAGTAATTTGTCTTTACTGTCATCAGCTATCTTTTTTATTTCTAACTTATTTGAAAATCTTTATTTTGACGCTTATATATTTTGATGCTTATATATAGTCCATACTGAATAAAGTAGATACACGATATTATCGTATGAGGCTGGTACAAATTTTTCTTGCTTGCTGTGCCTACGCCGACAGAGGCTGCAAAAAATTATCCCAGCCTCGCTGTATCCTTTTTATATTGACTTATCTATAGTGTATATAGTGGCATTCATAATAGTGAATTTAATAATAGTGACGTCCTATCATTGCAGCCACGTGACTATTGATCATGTCATTCGTTTATCGTGCTATTTATAATTGTATTTATCATTCAGCAAACCACTAGCACATGTCGATTAAGACGCTTGCGGCAATACTGCATTCTTCATACGTTTTTTAATAATACGCTGCTTGTTACGTAAGCGTCTGTCACCTTGATTATCTTCGTAATACTTTGGATTGGTGAGCATCGCAATGAGCAGTGCTGATTCGTCTCGATTCAAATTGGCCGCAGACTTGTCAAAATAGTGGTGCGCTGCTGCGTCAATACCATAGATGCCATTGCCAAACTCGGCAACATTAAGATAAGCGGTCATAATACGTTGCTTATCCCATAGTGTTTCAATCATCACGGTGATAATGGCCTCTTCGCCTTTACGAACATAAGAGCGATGCGACGTTAAAAATAGATTTTTGGCCAGCTGCTGAGTGATGGTCGAGCCGCCAGCCGACATCTTGCCTGTCTCTTCGTTTTTCTTTTGCGCCGCTTTGATGCCTTTAAAATCAAAGCCACTGTGCTGACTAAACGTCGAGTCTTCACTCACGATCGCTGCTTGCTTGGCTGACTTGGCGATAGCATCGTATTCAGCCCACGTCTGAGTGACCGTGCCGCCAGTTAAGCGATGCGTCAACATAAACATACTGTTATTAATCGGCTGTGTTTTCCAGATTAATAGTAGCCCAACTATTAAAATATGGAATGCGACGACCAATAACATAATTGCCAATAACAGTCGTTTAATGAATGTGCCAAAACTTGCCATGCGCGATATCCGAGTGGTTAAAGAGGTAATAAGATAAAATTGATAATCATAAACAGCAGCTCATCTTACCTAATCTCACAATCGCTGTCATTATTTACCCCACTTCTTTATCATGTCATAACCGCTAAGCCACATTGATGTGTCGGCTTAAAAACGCTAAACAAGCATTTTGAAGGCATACAATAAGAGTAGAAACATGCATAATGATAATAGTATAAAAACATTACGGAACCGTGTTATTGCAGCACGCACTGATCTTGGGAACACTGAAAATATTGATCAATGGTGGTTACTTGGAACGACCGGCTGTCACTTATGTGACGTGGCGACGCAGCTGCTGACTCAGTTTCAAGCAGTACAGCCACTTACCTACCAGTATGTCGATATCGCCGACTTTGATGAATCGCTAATGATGGAATTTGCCACTAGCATTCCGGTGCTACTGACAAAGACGCAGCGTCTGGATTATCCGTTTTCAGTCATGGACTTACAGCAGCTGCTGGCGTCATAGTATCTGCCATAGGATAATTACTATCCCGTCACCAAGTAACACTGCGTCATGACGCATCAACACTAAAATGTTTATGAGGCACAAGACATAAGACATTAATATTGAAAGCCTATAAGATGCATTTACTTATAAAGCGTCATATGAGTTTTTGATATCGCTAATAACATGCCATTGACTGACATGATCCGATCATACCCTTTATACTCTACGTCACCTTTTGAATTGATAGTTAGCTTTTATGACCATTCAACAGCTTTTAAAAACAGCACCCGTGACTACCCTGCTCTTAGTCAGCTTTATTGGACTATTCATCATGCAGGTGCTGACAGGCGTCGATGCCAATAATCCATCGACTGAGGCATTGCTTAAATGGGGCGCTAATGCCTTGCCTTTTACCATGGGCGACGATCCATGGCGATTGGTGAGCAGTGCGTTTTTGCATATTGGCCTCATGCATTTATTGTTTAATGGCTTTGCTATGTATTTCTTTGGACAAGTTGCCGAGCCGATGTTTGGCTCTGCTAAGTTTTTGGCGTTGTTTTTATTGGCAGCCATCGGTGGCAATTTACTTAACAGCTATGTGACGTGGCAAGGTATTTTGGAAGGAACCGGACAGCCAGGAATATCGGCTGGTGCCTCTGGCGGTATCATGGGTATCGGTGCGGCATTATTAATAGCTGCTGTGTTTAAAATATCGGTCAATGGCTTAGTGCTCAATTTAAAGAGCCTGATACTTATTATGGGCATCAACTTGGTGTATGGCTTTGCTGTTCCGGGCATTGACAATGCTGGTCATATTGGTGGTGCGGTTACTGGATTGATCATTGCACTGGCAATCGGAATCGTCCATCGTCAGCGTATGGCAGCCATCATGCAGACAGTCGCTATCAACCAGAGCCCTTATCAAGCTAATACTCAAACCACCCAAAATGATTACCAAACCAGCTATATCAATCAGTCAGCGATAAGCAACGTTGATTTGGATAATAATGCTCATTTTGATGACGACACTGGTGTAAACTTACCTATAAATATGAACGCTAATCGTATCCACATTATCGATCAAGAAACAATCGAGCAAAAAACAGCGGTCAAACCCGCCTTCATTTGGCAACTATTGCCATGGCTGGTGATGTTGCTCATAAGCATTGGCTTTGTCTGGTGGTGGCAAGATATTCATCAGCAGATAGTGCAAGTGCTAAAAGCTGTTGAGTAAATGCTGACACTTATCTATGATCATTAAACGGCTCACAAAAACAGACATCTGATTTTGGCTTTCCTTATTCCTCTATTGTTATCCGGCTATTTTTACCTACTTACGAGACTTGATTATGTTTAAATCTTCAGTGCTACCCACTATCTCTACGCGCACCTTGCTCAACACCTTAATAGCTACTACCCTATTTAGTGTTGCCAGCATGTCAAATGCCGCCTTTTTTAATAAAAACTTACCGGCTGATCCAGATGCTGAGCTAAGCGTTGGCGTTAACGTCATGGCGGTCAAGTCAGCCTATGATCTAGAAGACAGCACCGAAGTGCGGGTGCTGCCGGGTGCATTTTATGACAACAATAAGTTTTATGTGCGCGGTGCTCAAGCGGGTGCATATCTAATCAATGATGGTGTGAATCAGCTTTCTGCTTATGCCAAGCTCGCGGGCAGCGAGTTTGATCCTGATGATGCCAATGGCGCGCTTCAAGGTCTTGATGAACGTAAGTCGTCAGCAGAAGCAGGGCTTAGCTATCAGCGCCGTACACCTGTCGGCGGCTTCCGTGCTCAAATAGGCGCTGACGTGCTAGATCGTAGTGGTGGTAACACGGCACGCTTGACCTACCTTGCCAGAATTACTAAAGACAAGCTAACGGTCTATCCAAGCATTGGCTTTGAGTATTATGATGCTGACTACAATGAATACTATTATGGCGTTAGTGAAGAAGAATCAGCAGAAACGGGCGTTGCTGCTTATAAATCTAATTCGAGCTTAAATCCTTATATCAATATTAGTGCCAACTACGATTTCAATGAGCGTTGGGCAGGATTCGCCAGTCAAAGCCTAAGTTATCTGCCGACTGAGCAATACGACAGCCCAATGGTCGACTCACGTACTGAAGCGGCAACGACGCTTGGTTTGCTTTATAAGTTCTAGTTGAGCTTAGATTGTTGATATGAAAAAGCCGAGCATATTGCTTGGCTTTTTTTGTGGATGATTTGGCTGAATTAACTTGACTGTAAAAGCTGTCAGATACAGCTCAAGTATTTATAAAGATGATCATTATTACATTTTAATTAATGCGCTCATAAATGCATTAAATTTGAATTTTGGCTCTTTTTTCAAAAGTGCAACGATACCCACACCTCCATAAAAGCAGAGTCTAATAGCAAGAGAGAACTCTAAACCTTTAGGTATCTCCATTACCTGATAGTAGAAAACATCTTGATTTTTACCCTTTTTTTCGATGTTAGAAAAGTTTTTATTTATTAAATGCCTGATTTTTTCAAACTCCTGATTCTGCTTTATTGAGTCTTCATCAAGTGATATTTGAAATTCATAGTAAGTTTTGATGTCACCAATAAAAACTTTATGAAACTCGTAATAGTATAATGCTTTACAAATAGAGGATATACTATTATCTAATTTTTCGTCATCGAATTTGAATGCGAAGGTAGGTTTGAGTTGTCCCGTTCTATCTTCATCAATATAGACTTGAGTGGCATTACTAGCTAGGCCTTTAGTTATCTTTCTATTTCTTAATACACCCCTTACAGCTTTGTTTGTAGCAATATCTTGTCCTTTTTCATTAGCTTGGATTTGCATGCATATAATTTGAAAAAAATACTCATCATCATCAGATTTACCGCCATTGTGTTTTACGCATGCGGGCACAGTTATCAAAGAGTCTCTATCACTTTTAGGAAAAAAAGATTTAGGAGGTACGTGCTCCTTCGTTAGGCTCTCTTTATCTAGTGTAGATCCACACTCATAACATATATTCGGTAAATTCTTATACATAATTATTTCGCCTAAATGACTGAAAGCGTCTACAAATTTGGATTATTGCACATTTTACTGACTTACATAAACAAAGGACAGAGCCAGCTCAAAAAACAAAAAAGACCTTGTCATATGGCAAGGTCTTTTTATTTATAAATTCTAAGTGGAACAAATATGCTGCTGCTGCCAGAAAAACGAGTGGCAAATTGTACCTGTCGTACATCAAGCGAGTCTGACACCGTAGCAGGTCATTATTTGGTCTACTGCTTACTTAGGATTTACCATATCAGCAGGGATGACCCACTCATCAAACTGCGCTTCAGTTAGCAATTCCTAACTCAACCGCAACTTGCTTCAAAGTTTTATTTTCTTTATCAGCAGTTTTAGCGATTTTCGCTGAATTCTTGTAGCCACAACACGGATATTAAGCGTATTCAATAGGTTCAATATCGTCTAAAAACTGAAGGCTATCAGTTTCAACCACACGCAGCTCATAAGTGGATTGTAGATTTAGCCAAAACTGAGCACTACCACCAAAATATTTTGCTAGGCGCAGTGCTGTGTCTGCCGTAATACCTCGTTTTTCTCGTACAATTTCACTAATACGTGCGGGTGTCACGCCAAGTTTATTTGCTAGTGCATTGGCACTCATACCAAGCGGCTCAAGAAAGTCTTCTTGCAATACTTCACCTGGATGGATAGGACGCATACCGTTTTTAATCATAGTGTTCTCTCTATCTTTTATGGTTCAGTCAAATTAATAGTAGTCGATAATTTCTACATCTGTAGCGCCTTGCTCTGTCCAGACAAAACATAATCGCCATTGTGAATTAATTCGAATACTATGTTGACCTTCTCTGTCGCCACTCAAAGCTTCTAAGCGATTACCAGGTGGTGCTTTTAAATCTTCGAGTGTTGTTGCATTATCCAAAAGTAAAAGTTTACGCTCTGCAACTTTTTTAATAGCAGACCATCGCCGCGTTTTACCAGTAGAGAAGAGCGTTTGGGTATCCTTACATTTGAAGTCAACTGTCATGCGAGTATCGATACCCTCTATTATTCAAATATTCAAAGTCTAACGTATCACTATATTGTATATCGATAATCGATAAATATCAACGATAAAACCTGAATCATAGAAAGCATCGCCTTGCTTACCCATTAGATATATATACTTTGGCATTGCTACATGAGCAGCGCCTACTTAAATATAAACCAAAAAAGACCTTGTCACATTCCCTTATAAGAAGTGACAAGGTCTTTTTTATTTATAAATTCTAAGTGGAACAAATATGCTGCTGCTGCCAGAAAAACGAGTGGCAAATTGTACTTGTCGTACATTAAGCAAGTCTGACACCGTAGCAGGTCATTATTTAGTCTACTGCTTACTTAGGATTTACCATATCAGCAGGAATAACCCACTCATCGAACTGCGCTTCAGTTAATAGCTCTAGCTCAACCGCAACTTGCTTCAACGTTTTATTTTCTTTATAAGCAGTCTTAGCGATTTTCGCTGCATTCTCATAACCAACATGACGGTTCAATGCAGTCACTAGCATCAATGAGTTGTGCAAGAAGTCATCGATTTTATCTTTTACAGGCTCGATGCCAACGGCACAGTTTTCATTGAAGCTGTTACAGCCATCACCCAACAGCTTGATAGATTGCAATAAGTTAAACGCGATAACTGGCTTATAAACGTTTAGCTCAAAGTTACCTGATGCGCCCGCCATGCTGATCGTCACATCGTTACCCATGACTTGAGCAACAACCATCGTCAATGCTTCTGACTGAGTTGGGTTTACTTTACCCGGCATGATAGATGAGCCTGGCTCATTTTCAGGAATCGTCAATTCGCCTAGACCACAACGAGGACCTGATGCCAACCAACGTACGTCGTTAGCGATTTTGTTCAAGCTAGCCGCTAGGGTCTTTAGTGCGCCTGACGCAAATACTTCTGCATCACGAGCCGCTAGTGCTTCAAATTTGTTTGGTGAGGTGACGAATGGCAAGCCAGTCAATGTCGCTAATTGCTCAGCAGCAGTTACTGCATAATCAGGATGCGCGTTTAGACCAGTACCAACTGCAGTACCACCTAGTGGTAATTCATATAGACCTTGTAACGCATTATCAATACGTACCAATGAGTGATCAAGTTGACTAACATAGCCGCTAAACTCTTGGCCTAGGGTCAATGGCGTGGCGTCTTGTAAATGCGTACGACCGATTTTTACGATGCTATCGAATTCTTTGGCCTTAGCCGCTAATGTGTCGCGTAGTGCTTTTACCGCAGGGATCAATAAGCTGTTGATCTGACGAGCAGCAGCCACACGAATCGCTGTTGGGAAGCTGTCGTTGGTAGACTGTGCATGGTTTACATGGTCATTTGGGTGAATTGGCGTGTAGCTACCGCGCTCAGAACCAGCGATTTCATTGGCACGGTTAGCCAATACTTCGTTCATGTTCATGTTTGACTGCGTACCAGAACCCGTCTGCCATACAACCAATGGGAACTGATCCGTTAGACCACCATTAATGATTTCGTCAGCAGCTTGCACGATGAGATCG
Organism: Psychrobacter sp. W2-37-MNA-CIBAN-0211; assembly: GCF_040309405.1. NCBI lineage: Bacteria > Pseudomonadati > Pseudomonadota > Gammaproteobacteria > Moraxellales > Moraxellaceae > Psychrobacter > Psychrobacter sp. W2-37-MNA-CIBAN-0211. Next base: position 42,679 of record NZ_JBEOOU010000009.1, on the reverse strand, counting down.
CGTTTGTCATCTTCGATACGCTCAAGGCTAGCATTGGTGATTGCAGCGGCTTTTTTGACCAGTGCCATCGCTTCAATCATTGGACGCGGCAACGTCTCACCACCGATTTTGAAGTTCTCACGGCTACGCTGGGTTTGCGCACCCCAATAAGCGTCAGCTGGGACTTCTACGTTACCCATGGTGTCTTTTTCGGTACGAGTTGCCTGATTCTGTGTCGACATAACTACCCTCTTTACTGGTTTGTTGTTAAATAACTGAACGATAAAAAGTGCAACAGCTGCTGCACATAAAGGAGAATACGATGTAAAGTGGCGTTATGATAGCATGACTACGACCCGTTGAATATTGACAAATAGCCATTGCTAACGTCTAAAAGCAGCTGTCATCATCAAACTCACAAACTAGCGGATAGTATAGATATGCATCCTGAACCAAAAAACGCAGCGTCAGAGGAATCAGCCGTTAGCAACCCGCCCAGACGACACTTTACTCGCCAGCGTCGACAGTTAAGTGATGGCGCGCGTAGGAGTATGGGACAAGCAGCGAGCTTGCATTTGAGCAAACTACAACAGCGCTTACCACAAAACGCACGTATTGGCTTATATTACGATGGCTTTGGCGAGCTACCTACCCAGCCACTACTTGATTGGTGTCAACGCTTAGGCTATTTACCTTACTTACCAGTTGTCGGCTCGCTTGGGCGTACCAGCGATGGCACTAATGATAAACGATTGCGTTTTGTCCCTGTTTATCACTCAAAGCTTATTAATCTTCCGACACGGATTCATCAGCTAGGCATGAAGCAAAATCACAGCCGCGCCCTGCTATGGGTGTCAGAATTGGATGTAATTATTTGTCCACTGGTGGCGGTAGATTTAAACGGTAATCGGATGGGAATGGGTGGTGGATTTTATGACACGACACTTGGACAAAGCTATCGTTCATGGGCGAAAAAACCATTAAAAATAGGCTGGTGTTATGATTTTCAGGTAGTTGAACAATTAGCGCGTCAGCCGTGGGATGTGCCATTAGATGGCCTAATCACGCCAAGCGGCATAAGGTGGTTTTAATGAAAGATGATAAACAGTTTGAAAAAGACTCTAGCGCTGAACATGTGGATGAGTATTTGCAAACATTAGGCAATGAGGATGCTAGAGAGCTACGTTACTACAGTCAAGAGCAACCGTTTAGCTCTGATGAGATGACACGGCTGGTCAATGAAGAACGCTTAAATGAGTTGCTCGTGCAAAGCGATGCGTTTTTGAGTAGCTTGAATGGTGAGATAAAAGATTTCGATGAAGATTATTGAATTTCGCATCGATTCAGTAATCGATAAAAACTAAAAAAGGCGAGTATAGCTTATAGCTATACTCGCCCTTTATATCAGACCCAATCATTCAAATAATTTACTATAACACCATCGCTGCAATCCAACCAAAGGCCAGTAGCGGAATATTATAGTGAATAAAAGTGGGGATTACGCTGTCTTTAATATGGTCATGTTGTCCGTCGATGTTTAGACCAGAAGTTGGCCCCAACGTCGAATCTGACGCAGGCGAACCCGCATCACCCAGCGCGCCAGCTGTACCGATAATTGCAACGGTTGCCAATGGCGAAAATCCTAACGAGATACATAGCGGCACATAAATCGCAGCAATAATCGGAATAGTCGAGAATGATGAGCCAATACCCATCGTTACGACCAAACCAATTCCAAGCATGACAAAAGCGGCAATGGCTTTATTACCGGCAAACAAGTTGGTTGCCCCATCAATCAGTGGCGCAATCTCACCCGTCGCTTTCATGACTTCTGCAAAACCCTGCGCAGTAATCATAATAAAGCCAATCATCGCCATCAACTTGATACCGTCATTAAAGACGCCATCAGCATCACGCCACTTCACCACGCCGGTCGCCATAAACACACCAAAGCCAAACATTGAGCCAAGCAATAGCGAATCGGTATAAAGTTGTACGACAAAAGCAGTCACGATAGCAGCTAGCGCAACCAGCGTTTTTAGCTTGCTTTGCGACTGTGCGCCAGCGGCAGTTTTACTTAATGCATCGCCTTCTACTACGGCATCATGCGCTTGCTGATCTATCGCAATCTGCTGATATGCACGTGGTTTACGGTAGCTGATAAATACGGCAACCAGCAAACCAATGAGCATACCAAGTGCAGGAATCGCCATGGCCTTGACCACAGAAATATTAGCGATATCAATGCCCGCCTCACCGACGTTTTTTAGCATGATTTGATTAAGGTAGATATCACCAAAGCCATATGGGATAAACATATAGGTGGTGACCAAGCCAAAAGTGATTAAACAAGCAATCAGGCGTCTGTCAATCTGCATGCGGTTAAAGGCCAATAACAATGGCGGCACTAACAGAGGAATAAAGGCAATATGAATAGGGATTAAGTTTTGGCTGAAGCAGCTCATGGTAATGAGGCCTGCAAACAACATGTACTTAATCATGCCACTGGTGCCACCTGCATCAATGCGCTTGATGACCGATCCTGCCAGTGATTGTGGCAAGCCCGAATGAGCAATTGCGACTGCAAACGCCCCAAGTAACGCATATGACAGTGCAATCTGCGCCCCATTACGAATACCTTCTTGAAACGCATTGAGCGTATCAGTGATACCAAGACCCGCTATTAATCCACCAGCCAGCGCACCAATTAATAAACTGAGCACCACGTGCACTCGCGCAAGTGACAGCCCCAACATGATGATGACTGCCAGCAGTACCGCATTGATTGCCATGTGTTGCCTCGTATTCTATTTGCTTTGGTTCAATTTAAACTTATTGATATCTCATAATGTATGGATATCGCCATCGTCTCAAAAACGCTTTTTCTCGAATGTGTCTATAAAGCGCTCTACTCTAAAACACACCGTTTAAGACGCGCGACAGTTTACCTTATTTTGCCTATAAAACCTATGCGTAGACCCCAATAGATATTTGATAGATGCTATTTATAACTGATCTACAAGCATCTGTTATGACTGCTTTCTATGATTCTTGTATGGTTACTTTCGATATACAGATTCTCACCAGCAACGCATAAAGCTCATAACCGTATGACGCTCTATATTCAGCCAGATATAAATATTTTGCACAGTTAAGCAGGTGAGTTTGAGTACAAGCCTTGCAATTTTATCTGTGAGCACCATTTATCTAAACATGAACCACGAACTTGACTTTACAAGTCTGGTGAACGAGGAAAAATATATGAGTGAACATAAAATAGCCCAAGACAATATCGACATAGATGTCGACGTTTCATCTACTATTGCTGATGATAACCAGCCAGACACTTTGTCTAGTCATGCGTCAGAAAGCGAGTTAGAGACAGCCTCTGACAATACTGAAACCACTGTCAAAGATGACGATAGTGAAGACAACACTAGTGAAGACGACGATGCTAAAGACAGCGTTGAAGACGACACCTACTTACCGTTATTGGCACTGCGTGATGTGGTCGTCTATCCACATATGCAAATTGCCTTGTTCGTAGGTCGTGCGCCATCGGTCAAAGCGGTCGAGCTGGCACAGGCTGAGTATGGCAATAAAGTACTGGTCGTGGCGCAAAAAGACTCACTGACCGAAGACATTGATCAAGACAACTTGTATCAATACGGTACTGTGTGCCGCATCGTCAGTACCATGCCGCACGATAGCGATGAAAATTGTATCAAGGTATTGATCGAAGGTCAGTATCGTGCGCGCGTTGACAATATAGAAGATCGCGACACGTTATTGATGGCGAAATTTGAACGTGCTGACCTCGATGTCAGTATGGATGAAAGCCAGCAAAAAAATACCATTCAAGCGTTGACCACGCTATTTGAAAGCTATGCTGATGCGCGTCTGCGTAATGCGCGTGAGCTAACGCGTGTGGCGAAACGCATCGACGACTTACTTGAGTTGGTCTACTTCATCTCAACTCGTGTGTCGATGGATCTTGATATCAAACAGTCGTTCTTAGAAAAAGACGATATCAAGACACATATCAATACCTTGACCGAATATTTGGTCAAACAAAGTGCTGAACAAAATATCGAACAAGATATCCAAGAAGCTGTCCGTCAGCAAATGGAAGAGAATCAGCGCGAATACTTCTTAAATGAAAAAATGAAAGCCATCAAAAACGAGCTGTCAGATATGAATGACGGCGCGTTCGATGGTGAAGACGATGTCGCCGAGCTTGAGCAGCGCTTAGAAGATGCTGACCTGCCAGAAGATGTACGCAAAAAAGCAGAGCAAGAGTTTAAGAAGCTCAAGATGATGCCACCTGCATCGAGTGAATCGTCAGTCGTACGCAACTACATTGAGTGGATTTTGGACACGCCGTGGAATGCGACGACCAAAGTTTCGATCAATTTAGACAAAGCTAAGACGGTATTAGACGAAGACCATTACGGCTTACAAGATGTGAAAGACCGCATCTTAGAATATCTCGCCGTGCAATCACGCGTGAAAAAACTTCGTGGCCCAATTCTATGTCTCGTGGGTCCTCCAGGTGTGGGTAAAACTTCACTAGGTGAGTCGATTGCGCGTGCCACTGGTCGTAAGTTCGTGCGTATGGCGCTTGGCGGCGTGCGCGATGAAGCGGAAATTCGTGGTCATCGCCGTACCTATATCGGTGCGATGCCGGGTAAAATCGTTCAATCACTGGCCAAAGTTGAAGTCAAAAATCCGCTATTCTTATTAGATGAAATCGATAAGATGGCGCAAGACTTCCGCGGTGATCCAGCATCAGCGTTGCTTGAAGTGTTAGATCCCTCACAGAACGATACGTTCAACGACCATTATTTAGATATGGACTTAGACTTGTCGCAAGTGATGTTTATCTGTACGGCAAACAGCATGGATATTCCAGCGGCGCTTCTTGATCGGATGGAAGTTATCCGCTTACCGGGTTATACCGAAGAAGAAAAAGTAAATATCGCACAGAAATATTTGGTGCCAAAAGCGATTAAGAATAACGGTCTCAAAGAAGGCGAGATTGAGATTGTCGAAGCAGCGCTACACAGTATCGTTCGTAGCTACACACGTGAAGCAGGTGTCCGTAACCTTGAGCGTGAAGTGAATAAAATCTGCCGCAAAGTTGTTCGCGGTTCAGTTGAAAGCCATGGCGCGCGTGCTCCGAAAAAAGCAGAGCGTGAGCTAATCGTGGTCGATGACAAAAACATCGATGACTATCTTGGTGTCCATCAATATGACTATGGTCTGGCTGAAGAAGAGCCTGAGATTGGTCGTATCACTGGTCTAGCTTGGACACAAGTCGGTGGTGAATTACTCACTATCGAAGCAGTCGCCATGAAAGGCAAAGGCGAGCTTAGCTTTACGGGTTCGCTCGGCGATGTCATGAAAGAGTCGATTCGTGCTGCCATGAGTGTGGTTCGTGCTCGCGGTGACAGCTTAGGGATTGATTACGAGACGTTCAAAACCACGGATGTCCACGTGCATATGCCTGAAGGCGCTACGCCAAAAGATGGCCCATCAGCTGGTGGTGCATTAACTACGGCACTCGTATCTGCATTAACAGGTATTGCGATTCGTCCAGATATTGCGATGACAGGTGAAATCACTTTACGAGGAAAAATCCTACGTATCGGTGGTCTCAAAGAGAAACTACTTGCGGCACATCGCGGTGGTATCAAGCATGTGTTGATTCCAGCGACCAATGAGCGTGATTTGGCCGATATCCCTGATAACGTCAAAGAAGGCCTGACTATTCAGCCAGTCGCAACAATTGATGAGATATTAAAAGTTGCGTTGGTGAGTATGCCAGTGCCGCTTAAACCTGCTAAAGTGACGGTTGATAAAACCTCAGGCAAAGCACTGCATAGCTAATCTGATCAATTACTAATCCAGTCTTACAAATTAAAGAGCCGCTCATCGTAATGATGGGCGGCTTTTTTTTGGCAATAATAAACAACAATCTCTCTAAAATCCTATGCTATATTTTATACAAATGTTTATCAATTAGGAAAGTACAATGTTAAATCACTTAAGGATGCCTCTAGTTGTAATAAGCACATTACTACCCCTCGCTTTGTTAGGCTGCCAAACCAAAAGTATCAATCATTCAGCACAAGCCAGCCCCATCATTGACGATAAAAACTGGTCAGCGACCACACTAAAACCCAGACTGTTGCAAACCATCACCAACTACGACTGGCAATTAACGCATGTCAGTGATGGTGATGATAAACTCATAGGTCTCACTCTTCAGCCACCCCTAACTATGCACGTTCGCCCAGACCTATTAACCTTCGATGACGGCTGTTACCGATATCTCGTGACTTTTGATATGTGGTTGCCCTTGCCTTATCCTTATACAGATGCATCAGTACAAGATACAGCTAAATCACCAGTCACGGCTGCTGACTGCACTTCGATATATCAAGCAACCACCCAAGACTGGCGTGGTAATACAATCATCCCTAGCGATACAGCACATCTACTAAATATGACTTTTGGGCGCTACGCAGGAACAAATTTTATATTTAATCCCGCACTGCCTCAATCCGTACAGGTTAATAAAACCGTAGAAAAACAGCTCGCTTTAAAGACCAGTAAGAGACAAACTCTTATCTTTTCGGGCACGCCCAAACCTGAACACCCCGTAGCTGGCATAGCACTCACCAATGAATTATTAGAGCGCTATCGCTGGCAGCTGGTACAAGTGACGGACAAAGCAGGCGCAGTCTTGAGCGAATTTACGCCAACAGAAAAGCCTATTATGCTTTCCTATAGTTTGAATAACTATAGTGGCGATGAGAGTGACAAACAAAATGGCTTTCAATCAGGTATATACGGTCAAAGCTTTGGTGTATCTGTTGGCTGCAACGGCGTTGGTGGGCCTTATGCCCTCTCTGTAAATCAAAGTTTACTTACTGGCGGCTTTCCTTCCACAATGATGAGCTGTGGCGATGCTGTTGATGATATCGAATTACAGCTTCGACGTATGATGACCTATAGCACGAGTCGACTGATCTTAACGAACGCGGATAATAAGGTAAAGACAACCACAGAGCATTCAGAGCCAAGCTACTTACTCACCCAAACCTTAGATTCTGGCGAGACATTAATTTGGAAAAATGAGGCAAAGAAAAAACCTTAACGCTCTATTCACTTTTCAATGCTTTGATAAAGGACTAACTTAATGTTTCTACTCAATAAAGCTCGCCCATTTATTCTTGCCAGCCTATTTGGAGTCTTCGGTGTAGTAGGTTGTCAGTCCACGGCTACCACATCCACCCTTCAAACGGATAAAAATGAAGATATTAACCACTTAATTTCTGCAGGCTCAGCCAAACCATTAGCATCTCCCACTGGATTACCCATCAATAGCGAGTTATTGGAGCGCTTCGATTGGCAACTGGTCAGCGCCGTCAGTAATACTTATGATGAAAAAGGGGAATTAACCAGAAAACCTTTGGGCAATTTTTATCACCCTGACCATCCTATTTCAGCGAGCTTCGAGAGTTGGCCTGACAATCAATACGCATTCTTTAGTTCAGGATGTAATGACTCGCGCGCACCTTATTTTTTACTCAATGATAATACCTTCAAAGTCGGCACTATTATTAGTACCGTAATGGGCTGCGGTGAGACAGGTAATAGAATCGAGTCCGCTTTGTTTGATTTAATGCGTGATAGTAGCAGTCAGCTAACGCTAAGTTTGCAACTTTCACAATCAATACCATCAACAGCAGATAATCAGACTGATATGCCCCGCTATAATTTATTGCAAACGATGGCAACAGGCGAAACCTTGGTCTGGCAAAACGAGGCAAAGAAAATACCTTAATACACTTTCAAACCCATACGATACTTACATTTATTAACCGATTGTTGCGCTTTTAATGAATATCTATGACAAGCCCTTGGCTATACTGATTGCGACATCAACGAATGTTGTAACAAAACCAGTAACGATTATAAATATAAACATTTGAAAGACTATTTAAATAAACGGAGAAGACGATGAAAAAAGTAATTCTTGCAAGCGCTCTATTATGTGGTTCTGCTCTAGCTATGACTGGTTGCCAAAGTACAGAAGGTCAATTAAAGACTGGCAATCCACTGAATCAACCTGTGCTGAAATCAGCGCTTAAAACAACAGACGCGAATAAAACGGAAGTTGGACAAGTTTTCTTACGCCCAGTCGATGGTGGTGTACAGGTCTACGGTAAGTTAATGAACCTGACACCGGGTCAGACTGTTGCCCTACATATTCATGAAACTGGTAGCTGCGATGTTATGGGTAAAGCGGCAGGTGGTCACTTTAATCCGGACAACAAGCCACACTCTAACCCTGATGATATGAATGGTCATGCAGGTGATTTGCCAAACCTAACGGCAAATGAGAATGGTGTTGCTACTATTAATTATGTGAACAAAAAAATCGCGGCAACAGAAGCGGGTAAATACAGCGTTAATCGCCTAGCCTTTATCGTTCATGGTGGTACTGATGACTATACTAGTCAGCCAGCAGGTAATGCAGGCGACCGTATCGCTTGTGGTATCATCGAAAAGAACTAATAACATTTAGAGTTTATTGACAGCATAGAAAAAACCTCTTAGATAATCTAAGAGGTTTTTTTATGACTTAAAATATTACGATGGCAAGATGGAGGTACAAAGCCTAAAGGTAAAAAAGGATTACTCTTCTACCCACTCGCCTTTGCGCCAGTACACACCCCAACGCGTGGCTTTGCCGTTTTTCTCAGAGCCGATATACTGCTCTTTTTTCTTACGTGACCAACGTAGAATCGTTGCATTACCTTCAGGATCTTCGTCTGGCCCTGCAAACAGATACTGGAATTTGTCTTCCATCTTATCTTTGATTTCTCTTAGCTCAGCGAGCTTGGGTGCACGTGTCTCCCTTACTTTCGGGAACTTAGATGCTGCCAAGAACATCCCAGCTGCGCCTTCACGCAAAATGAAATAGTCTTCATGCTTGACCGATTTTAGCTCTGGCAAGTGAATAGGATCCATGCGCGGTGGTGCTGCTTCGCCTGTTTTTAATACTTTACGAGTATTGTCACGTTTTTGACAAGCGAAGTATGGACCAAAGCGTCCTGTCTTCAGCTCCATCTGCCCATCACATTTATTACAATCGATGGTCGGTGCATCCGAACCCGGTACTTCGAACTTACCTTCTTCTAAAATATAGCCATCGCAATCAGGGTTGTTACCGCAGATGTGTAGCTTAAGACCACCATCCACGATATAGCCGTTCATTGCGGTGCCACATTTCGGGCAGCGTTTTTTCTCCATCAAATCTTTGACTTCGGCTGCTTCGTCCTCTTCACCTTCGGCATCATCGAGATTGGCGAAAGCTTCGACTGGCATTAAGTTCTTGGTGCCTTTACAGCGCTCTTTCGGTGGTAAATTATAACCCGTACAACCTAAGAAGACACCCGTAGAACCTGTACGTAACTGCATCGGACGATCGCAAATATCGCAGTGGACGTCTGGTACATCGGTCGGATCATTTGGACGCATGCCGTCTTTTTCTTTAGCACGATCAAGCGTGGTTTTGAAGTCACCGTAAAAATTATCGAGGACATCTTTCCAGTCTGTATCGCCTTCTGCCACATGATCAAGCTTGTCTTCAAGCGCGGCGGTAAAGGTATAATCCATCAAATCTGGGAAACTTGCCGTCAGTCTATCAGTAACGATATCGCCCATTTTTTCGGCAAATAAACGCTTGTTTTCAAGCTTCACATAACCGCGATCTTGAATGGTTGAGATGATAGAAGCATAAGTCGATGGACGACCGATGCCTTTTTTCTCAAGCTCTTTGACTAAGCTTGCCTCGGTATAGCGCGGTGCAGGCTTGGTAAAGTGTTGGCTTGGATCAAGCTTGTCTAGCGTTAACTTATCGCCTTTTTTGACATCAGGTAACAAGGTATCATCGGTCTTCGCCGGCGGCATGACTTTGGTATAGCCGTCAAACACTAACGTACGACCACGCGCTTTTAACTCGACATCGTCAGCGCCAACAAACAAGTTCACTGACAGATACTTTGCTGGCAGCATCTGACAAGCCACAAACTGACGCCAAATCAACTCATACAGACGGATGGCATCACGCTCAACACCTTTCAGCTGTGTCGATTTCATATTGACATTAGACGGACGAATCGCCTCATGCGCCTCTTGTGCGCCTTGCTTATTGCCATAGAAGTTAGGCTTTTCTGGTACATACTTCGCGCCATAGCTGTCTTCGATATAGCCACGGACAGCGGCAAGTGCATCGCCAGATAAAAAGGTCGAATCGGTACGCATATAGGTAATATGACCGGCTTCGTATAAACGCTGCGCCAAAATCATGGTTTTCTTAACCGAAAATCCCAATCGTGTACTGGCTGCTTGTTGCAATGTCGAGGTAATAAATGGCGCACTCGGACGTGATTGTGTTGGCTTTTCTTCACGCTCTTTGACGATAAAGTCGTTGGCGTTAAGCACTTCTAAGACTTTATCCGTCTGCTCTTTATTGACGAGCTTTAGCGTTTTACCACCTTGCTTGGTTGCCTCTAGACGAATGGCAATTTGTTCAGCGTCTTTTTTACTGCTGGCGACGTGAGTATCAGCATGAATCTGCCAGTACTCTTCTGGGATAAAGGCGCGAATTTCATGCTCACGCTCGACCACCAAACGCATGGCGACCGACTGTACACGCCCTGCTGACAGACCACGAGCAACCTTTTGCCACAATAATGGCGATATCATAAAACCAACGACGCGATCCAAAAAGCGGCGTGCTTGCTGGGCATTGACGCGATCGATATCGAGTTTTGAGGGCTGCTTAAAGGCATTTTGAATGGCGGTTTTGGTAATCTCGTTAAAGACTACGCGCTCATACTTGCTATCAGCGCCGCCAATGACTTCTTTGAGATGCCAAGCGATGGCTTCCCCTTCTCTATCCATATCCGTTGCCAGATAGATTTTGTCAGCGTCTTTGGCTAAGGCTTTGAGCTCTTTAATGACTTTGGTTTTGTTTGGCAGTACTTCATACACTGCTGCCCAGTCATGTTCAGGGTCGATACCCATGCGACGTACCAATGCTTGCTGCGCTTTTTCTTCCTTGCTCAGACTGTCATCTTTTTTGCTAGTCGCTGGCTTCTTCGCGCTTTTACTCGCACCGACGGGTAAATCGCGTACGTGTCCGATACTCGAGCGAACAACGAAGTCATTGCCGAGATATTTATTGATCGTTTTCGCCTTGGCTGGTGACTCGACAATCACCAAAGACTTACCTTTGGAGCTGTCAGAGACAGGAGCTGGACTTTTTTTAGTTGTGGTTTTTGCCATATTTGACGACACCATAATATAAGTAGTTTAAAAGTAAGGTTAAATTCAGCAGCACGGCAATTTATGGAAGCTGATCATCATAGATCAACGATTTATTGTAATAATAGCTGCCGATATAAAAAGGTATAAAGCAAGCAACGACGCCAATACGAGTCATAAAACAGCAATAAAGATACAAAGACGTTACACTGCTAGGCGCTGAGCTGTCAACTGTAAATAACTGGGGCATCGCAAAACTGCTTGCCTATTGCTCATTAATGGAGACTAAAAAACGATTTACTAGTTCTTGCGATTTTTTTGCATCTGTAACGCCCACGCTTCAAGCTGTGCTTTTAGTACTAGTAAGTCTGCCTCAATCATTTTTTGCTGATAATTAGGGTTTGTCACTGGGCGCACATAGGCGATATCTTCCCAGTAAATAACAATGCTATTGGACTTGATTAACAAGGCCTTTACAAACGGCTCAATACTGGCTGGCAATGCTAGCGGCACTTTATCCAAGCTAAAATTGGTTTGAGGTGGCGTATTGCCATTACTACTGCCACTCGCATTTTTGTCTGCAGGATTTGCGTTGCTGTTTGCATTGCTATCTGGTCGCCAGCATCCATCTATGACCTGATAACGGGTTAGCGGCAGTTTGACATTATCTAGCACCAAGCCATACTGACCAAGCATCCCGCGACCATATTCATTGTCTTTGCCCCTGATCCAATCCGGACAAGCGATCAGTTTTGGGTTCAACTGTAAGCGACGGGCGGTCATGCGTAAATGATCCAAGCGCTGATCGATACCGCTCGGTTTGAGCGCCATCATACTCCCTAGTACAAATAGTACAATGGCGATGACAATCCATATTCCCATAACAACCTGACCTTTAGCTGAATTAAAATACTGCTGAGGCGATACATTCGACCTGATCTATCATAAAACCTATTAACGAGTAACGGACTGACCAGTGATTTGTCATACCCGTCCTTATAATAAGCACGAACCATAAAAAATCAAGCAGGGCTCATAAAGGGATTAGTCGATAATCAGGTGATTGCCATTTGATTGGCACTCGATTGGCACTCGATTGGCAAATGCATTTCACCCAGCAATCCTACTATTTATACTGGCATATCAATCAGTTAGTACGCAAAAAAATAAGTTTAATAACAAGATACAAAAAGTTGTACGCAGCAAAAAGTGCTATGATAAACCATAATTTTAGACGCGCGCAGGTTTATTATGAATTATCTTATTGAGTCAAACTCATCAACCGCTCTTTTAGCCAGCAAACTGACGAATAAATTCATGAGTAAAACCAGTATCGTCTTTTCGCTGATGAGCGCCGCATTATTCACCCTGTCAGGCTGTGCCACGACCCAAAGTCTCACACCGCAGCAGTGCCAAAGCAGCAATTGGCAAGAAGTCGGCTACACCGATGGCATCCGTGGACGCTCGGGCGCATACTTTGGTCAATATACCAATCAATGCGCCAGCGTCGGCGGTGCTAGCCCCAACCGCATTCAATGGGAACAAGGTCGACAGCAAGGCCTGAAGACCTACTGCACTGAACTCAATGCTTACAAGATTGGTCGCGAAGGCTATGACTGGCAGCCTGTCTGTCCCCTTGAGGGCATCGAGAAGTTGGAAGAAGCTTACTCTCAAGGACGCTACTACTATATTCGCCAGCGTGATCTTGATTACCTACGCACGCCCTATCCATATGGCTATGGACACTTAGGCTTCGGTTATCGTCCATATCGGTATGGCTGGTAATACAATCGAATCCATCTGAAGCTTTTACCTCTTCAAAAATTTATTGAGATTGAGACAGTCATCGTTAAAGAAAGTCTGTTATAAAAGGAAACCTCGCAAGGTTACCCTAGCGAGGTTGAAAAAAGTTTATTATTTTAATTATTCTTATTATTATCTTGGTTATTTTTATATCGCTCAGCCTGCTAATTTTACTGATAAGCTTCTTAATATAAGCACGGTATTAGGCACGGCAAATTACTTTATTCGTTAACAAAAGCTATTTTACTAAGACCAGCTTGACTGGCAGCGGCGAGCACTTGAGCGACAGTGTCGTACTTACTGTCTTTGTCAGCACGCAATTGTACAGAAGGATCTTTACCTGCGGCACTTTGCTGTTGTAACCGTGCCTCTAGCTCCTCCATGCTAATCGCATCGCTGTCCCAAAATATCCCTGCGTCTTTATCAATGCTGATTTGAATAGCCTCTGGCGGTGTTTCATTGATCTCGGCACTGGTCTTCGGCAACTCTAATGGCACCGTCGGATTCAAGACGGTCGCCGTCAATAGAAATATAATCATCAATACCAGCATGATGTCGATAAGCGGAATGAGGTTCATCTCATTCATACTTTGACTATCATCATCGCCCAATTGAAATGCCATAATCACTCTCAATACATTTGGTTATTCGCAATACAGCTCGCTTGGCTCTCGCCTAACGGACTGTTTCATCAATGGATAATTATTAAGGCTGCGACGCGGCTGAACTCTGATAATGCGTCACTTGCTGAGCATCTGCTGCGTTTGAGTGCGTACTTTTTGCCAATGGATCTTGGGCAACGGTAGACTTGCTGTCTATTGAGGGCTGCTGTGTGACTACCATCTCGGCAGAATGTGCCAATAAGTCATGCGCTCTGTCGTTGGCGTGATACATCACACGGCGGTTGATACGCACTGCAAGGTTATAAAACACCACCGCTGGAATCGCCACGGCAATCCCCAAACCTGTCATAATAAGTGCCTCACCAACTGGTCCTGCCACTTGTCCCAAGCCCGCTTGCCCACTCATACCAATATTATGCAGTGCATGGAAAATACCCCATACCGTCCCAAACAAGCCAATAAACGGCGCAATCGCTGCCGTCGTCCCAAGGATAGGCAATCCACGCTCGCTGGCAAAGCGATAACGACCAATATGCTTTAGTAAGGTCTGCTCAGTAACCACACGGCGAGTAGAGGCATCTGCAGCTATCACCTCGGCCTGTTTTATCTGAATCTGCTGACTCAAATCATCTGCAACATTGACGGCCAATTTGCGGCTTTGTAGCACACGAATAATGCCAGTCACCCAAGAGAGGATAGATAAAGCCAGCAACAAAAAGAACAAAGTTTTTGTCACCATGTCGCTGATTTGCCAGTATTGCATAAAGTCCATATTAGACTCCTTAGAGTATTGTTTTATTATCTGGTCTCGCTGCAGCTAATGAATCTATGCAGATGACAGCGACGACATTAGTGCCATATATAAATAATGAGTCAAAATGCTTATGGTCAAGGAACGACATATTCAATCGGCAAGGTCACGTTGCCTACTACTGGCACACCAGCTTCGGTAAAGGGCTTAAACTTGCCAGAGTCAGCTTGTTTTTGTGCAGCTTGATCTAATAATCTATTACCAGAAGATTGAGCAACGCGTACATTATCAATCCCGCCCTGCTTATTTACTCGCAACACTAAAACGACAGTCAATTTATCACCTGACCTAGCTCTACGTGCAGCACTAGTCGGAAAACTAAAATTCGGTCGTGACGCCCAATTGGCATTGGTCGCTGTGAAGTTCACAGGAGTATTACTTGCGGCAGCAGCGGCCTGTGCTTTTGCACGAGCAGCGGCTTCTGCGGCCGCTTTTGCTGCTTTTTTGGCATCCGCTTCGGCTTGAGCCTCTCGGGCAGCTTTGGCATCTGCTAATTGTTGGGCTTCTTGCGCGGCTTTTTCAGCTTGTGCTGCCAATATCTTACGGTTGTTATCAGCAGCTAAAGCATCTGCTTGAGCTGTTAATATCGACTCTTGCCGTTTTACTTCATGTTTAAAAGGTTCTTTTTCCACAGCCTTGGTTGTATCAGGTTGCGCCTTCGTTTTAGGCTTCAAATTAGGCTTTTCTGATGTTACCACTGGTTTGACAGCTGGCTTAGTCTTCGCTAGCGGCTGAGATTCTTTCACTATTTTAGGTTTAGTGGTAGCGACAGACCTAGGCTGTGGCTGTGGCTGTGGCTGTATAGGTTTTACAGGCTCAGCAGTATCCATCGCAACCTCTGGCTCTTTCGTTTCAGCCGGTAACGTCACCATCTCGATCTCGATAGGTGGCGTGTCTTTTTCTGGTTCAACTTTTATCTCAGGAGTCTTGATCGCCACTAATGCGACTGCTGTCAGCACGTGCAAGCCCACCACTATAATAATAGCCGCGAGTATCAATTTGAGTGGTGGCGCGTCTAAATCCGTTGAACTCATAACACCCTAATATTAATTAACCGAGGTAGAATGGCGTAGATAATAATGCAAACGATAACTATTATCAATAATAAATTTATAATGATTTGCTTATCAGGCAAATGCTGAACCAATAATTTGCCTTATTTGAAAAGAAAAATCTGCTTAGTCATTCGGCTATCCTATCTCGAATATCGCTATCGAAACTTATTGTGTTGTGGCAGTCAAAATCAATAAGCACAGAAACGTTAATAAAACTCATTATCATTTGTATTGATAATGAGTCTCAATTAATTTATCACAGCCATTGATTGATTGCCCATCTTATAATATAAAAATTTTCAAGATATTAGGGCTTGTCTTAATAAGATAAGCGTCTCTATATTTAAGCGTAAAAAACAATCAATAAAAAAACATGACCTTTAAAGCAATACCGTCGAGCATTGTATGGCGTGGAGCATCACGCTAGATAAGCTCTCTTTATTTTCATATGTCCAATCATTTTATTTACACGTTGTCCAACCAGCTGATATACCGAGTTATTTATGTCTATTGCTTTACTTTCTAACCGTTCTCCGGCCCCTTTTTTTAAACGTCCTTTACTGACTGCTATGATGACCGCATTCGTAGCGACTGTCAGTGTGGCAGGCTGTAGCTCACCTGAGTCTAACGACTCTGAGCCTACAAATGCTAAAACTGAAAATGAAACTGCTGATGAGTCATTAAATGTTGCCAATAATGATGCTGTCTCTGTTGAGAAAATAACGGTCGACACGGTAAAAGGCACTGTCGATTTGGCGATGAATCCATCGCCGCTGGTGGTCTATGATATGACGTTGATGCAGGATTTGGCTGCGTTAGATGTGGCAGTCGATGGCATGCCAAGTGGTCTAAAATTAGACAATTTACAGTCTAAAACACAGCCTGAACCAAAGACAGTCGGCACCGTATTTGAGCCAGATCTTGAAGCGTTGAACGCGATGCAGCCGCAAGCGATTTTGGTCGGCTCACGCATGGCTGAAAAATATGACGAGCTCTCTAGCATTGCCCCGACGTTAGACATGTCTATCGATACGGCCAATATTTATGAGTCAAGTAAACGCCGCTTGGCCGATTTAGGCGCATTGTTTGGCAAAAGTGAACAAGCAGCGAAACTGCAAGGCAATATCGACGGGCTCATTGATGAAACCAAAACACTAACCAAAGATAAAGGCAAGGGCTTAGTGGTCATGGTCAATGGCAATAAGCTGTCTGCCTATGGTGATAAATCGCGCTATGGCTTTATCCATACTGTGCTTGATATTCCAATGGCAGATGACCAAATTGCCGACGCGCGCCACGGTCAGCCAATTTCATTTGAATACATCCAAAAAACCAATCCAGATTGGCTATTCGTCATCGATCGCAGTGCCGCCATTGGGGAAGATGGCGCTGGTGCCAAAGCCGTGTTAGACAATCCATTGGTTGCGCAAACCACTGCGTGGAGTAAGCAGCAAGTGGTTTATCTTAGCCCAGACTCATATCTTGCCTTTGGCGGTTATTATCAGTGGATGCAGGATTTAACGACGATTAAAACA
This sequence comes from Psychrobacter sp. W2-37-MNA-CIBAN-0211, assembly GCF_040309405.1. Lineage (NCBI taxonomy): Bacteria > Pseudomonadati > Pseudomonadota > Gammaproteobacteria > Moraxellales > Moraxellaceae > Psychrobacter > Psychrobacter sp. W2-37-MNA-CIBAN-0211. The sequence continues at coordinate 25,530 of NZ_JBEOOU010000009.1, read as the reverse complement.
GCCTTCGCTAACGCGAAATAAAAGCGATGACCATACAAGCCATATTTTTAATCAAATACTAATAAGCCAGTAGACGTTATGTCGTTATTTTCCTCTCGCGCTCATGCCAGCGTTAAAGCTAATACTTCTTTGCCAGCGGCAACATCAAGTTGGAAAAGAAGCACTGGCAACAGTCTCAATTCTAAACATCGACGTGCCGTCATACCACCGTGGTTAATTAATACAGCAAGCCTCATTATTATGGGGCTTTTGGTGTTATTGAGCTTATCGATTGGTGTGGCTGACTTTTCATGGTCCGGTTTTCTACACAGCCTTATCAATCATAGCGCCAACTCTGATAGCTCGCTTTTTTTAGTCAGCCGACTCCCCCGCACTATTGCGATTATCTTGACTGGTATCTCGATGGCAGTTGCTGGGATGATTATTCAAGTGGTGCTAAAAAACCGCTTTGTAGAGCCATCCATGGTGGGTGCAACTCAAAGTGCTGCGCTCGGCTTGCTGGTGGTTAGTCTGCTGTTTCCTGCAAGTGCACTCATTATTAAAATGGGTGTGGCGACCGTCGCAGCAGTATTTGGCATGATGCTGTTTATGCTGCTGATTCATCGGATTCCACCGACTGATTTTTTGATGATTCCACTAATCGGTATTGTCTTTGGTGGCATTCTCGAAGCAGTGACAACCTTTATCGCTTATCAGACTGAGTCATTGCAGATGCTCAGTGTTTGGCAGTTTGGTGATTTTTCTGGCGTGTTAGCCGGTCGATATGAGTTGCTATGGCTAACAGGTGGCCTGTGTGTGTTGGCTTATATCATTGCTGATAAGCTCACCATCGTAGGATTGGGCGATAATATCGCACTGAACTTAGGTATTAGTAAACGGCAGGTCACTTGGCTTGGTGTCGGCATGGTCGCGATGATGAGTGCTGTCGTCGTGGTCACGGTTGGGATGATTCCTTTTATCGGTTTAGTCGTGCCCAATATCGTCAGCCGACTGATGGGAGATAAGTTACGTCGTAGCTTGCCAGCAGTCGCGTTACTTGGTGCCTCGGCTGTGCTGCTGTGCGATATTATCGGGCGCTCGATTCGCTATCCATTTGAAGTGCCCGTCGCTACAGTGTTTGGCGTGGTTGGTACGGTGCTATTTTTATGGCTACTATTGCGCGCTCCGGCTGATCGATAAGCTTGATATTTATGCTTGATACTACAGGATTCGCGTATGTTTTCACCGTCTACGCCTCGCTCTGAAAAAATGACCATGGCTAAAACCAATACAACAAAATACAGCTCGATAGAAAGCAGTGCCTTAGAAGATAGCACTTTGAAAAACAGTGCTTTGGAAAACAGTACCTTAGAAAATACGGCTACTGCCACGGCTTGGCAGAGTCGTCTGGCGCAACTTTGGGCATGGATCGTCAATCATCCAAAGTCGATTGCCACCGCTATCTTGGTCATCTCGATGCTGCTATTTTTGACACTCAACGTTAACGGACATTGGGACTTTGCCTTGCCATTACGTGGCAAAAAACTGCTGGCGTTAATGGTGGTCGGCTATGCTATCGGGGTGTCGACACTACTGTTTCAAACCTTAACGCACAACCCTATTCTCACGCCTTCCTTGTTAGGCTTTGATTCACTCTATGTTCTATTGCAAAGCTTATTGGTCTTCTTTTTAGGCGCGATTAGCTTTACCAGTATCGACCCTCTTGCCAAATTCACACTTGAAATTGTCTTGATGTTTGGCGCGTCATTATTGTTATTTAAGCTGCTATTTTCAAAAAGCAGTCAGGATTTGACACGCTTGATATTGGTGGGCGTTATCTTTGGTGTGTTATTTCGCAGCTTGTCTGCACTCATTGCACGACTGATTAATCCTGATGATTTTGTGGTGGTGCAATCTGCCAGCTATGCACAGTTCAACACAGTCAACCCTCAGCTACTGGGTATCAGCCTATTTATCTGTGCTATCACTGCGATATTTGTTTGGCGCTGGCGCTATCAATGTGATGTATTGATGCTCGGTAAATCACAAGCTATTAACCTTGGTATTCATTATCAACGTCTCGCATTTGGGCTATTAACGGTCATTGCTGTGCTAGTCGCCACCGCTACTGCGTTGGTTGGCCCTGTGACGTTCTTTGGCTTATTGGTATGTGCATTGACCAATCGTATCGCCCGTCATATGTACCACAGCGAGCGGCTGATATTGGTCAGTCTGGTCGCTATGATTTGCTTGGTACTCGGTCAGACTATCTTTGAGCAAGTGCTCGACATGGCAGGCGTATTGTCAGTAGTGATAGAGCTAGCTGGCGGTTTAATGTTCTTAGCATTGATCTTTATGTCTCAACGTCGTTCGTTATGACCACTTAGCTGACACTATTAATTTAGATACACATAAAAAATTTTAAGATAAGACTCATTATGATTCAACTCAATAATATCTCGCACCATATCGGCAAGCAACAAATCTTGCATGACATTACGCTGTCCTTGCCAAGCGCACAGATTATTGCTCTAATTGGCCCCAATGGGGCGGGTAAATCCACCTTGTTTTCAGTTATGTCACGCCTGCAACCGCTACAGTCGGGACAAGTCAGTTTCGGCGCGCATGATATTGTTAGCTGTCATGCGAAAACCTTGTCCAAAACGGTGGCAATGCTTGGACAAGATAACCAAGTGCAAGGACGATTGCGTGTACATGAGCTGCTGATGTTTGGGCGCTACCCTTATCATCAAGGGCAGCCGACGGCTGATGATCAGCAGAAGGTACAAGAGATTATTGAGCGATTTGAGCTTGAGCTGTTGGCCGACCGTTTCTTATCGACCTTATCAGGTGGACAGCGCCAGCGCGTACTGATTGCTATGATTGTTTGCCAAGATACGCCCTATCTACTGCTTGATGAGCCGCTAAATAATTTGGACATGTATCACGCTGGTCGCCTGATGCGAGAACTGCGAGAGCTAAGCCACAGTCAGCAGAAGACCGTAGTGATTGTCTTACATGATATCAATCAAGCCGCACAATTCGCCGATACGGTGGTCACAATGAAAGAAGGACAAGTGATGGCTGTTGGTCAGCCAGTCGATGTCATTACGCAAGAGACCATGAAAGAATTGTACAATGTCGATGTGACCGTGCTAAACCATCAAGGTCGTCCCGTGATTGTTGATGCGGTTTAAGTACAGAATTTTGCAAACGAAAAAAGGAATTGTCGATGCATAAAGCTCTATTGAATAATCGATGGATAAACTATAAAAATCTATCAATATTGTTTTTAATCGTGAGCTTTTGTCTGTGCCTGTCTTCCGCTGTAGATAAAGACATAGCAAATACCCTAACCTGGTTAGGTTTCACTTTGTATGCTCTAAGATTAGTCGTTATTCCTATGGATTTTACTCAAGATATTTCTTCAGTAGATTATACAAAAAACTATGACGAAAATAATAGCTGGCATAGAAATGTCATGCTAGGTGAGACGTTTGCTTACTTCATTTTTACTGTCTCGATAGCATACACCATATTTTTGCAATTAAAATGATAACTAGGGCATGCCTTTTTGCAGCGCCTTTAATTGACTTTGACGACCTTTCCACCACAGATAAACACCAGTCCCTGATAATACTGCTACAGCCAGTCCAATCATTGCTAAAAATATTTGATATAGCCGATGTCCCCAACCTTGACCGATCTGCCCCATATGCAAGGTCGATAGCCATTGATCAGCTTTGCTGCCAAATGATGAGTTTTGATAGCCAAAATTGACGCGCTCGACGTTACCTGTTGCCGCATCAACAGTAATAGATGACGCGCCACCGTGCGTACCGATATCTTTATCCGTTTGAAAGCGCATCTGCCACTGCTTGTCTTCTTCGACCCAGCGAATACCTAGCAGCTGCTGCACAGACACGCCGTTCTGTTGCGCTGCACTATCGGCTTGTGCGCTTAAATAGGCAATGCTATTGGTCTTATTCACCACACGAGTGATTACATCCACATCGTTTGAGCGATTATTGACCCCCGTATTTGAATGTACACTCCCATCTGCACGACTGTTTTGTTCTGCTATTTTATTCGGCTCAGGTTTGGCAGGTTTTCCCTCTCTTGGGGTCAGTCCGACCACCGCTTGCATCACTGGCTGATAGACGGATTTTAAATTAAATCCGACACTTGACCAAGCAATGACAAATAACATGCCCCAAAGCCACAATCCAAAGGCATGGTGCAAGTCATAATTCAGTTTAAACAGATTACTCTTGGTACGAATTTTCCACGCTGGTAACCAACGCTTGAGAAAGGATGCGCGTTTTTTAGAAGATGATTTTTTTTGCGCGTTTTTCTTTTTAACTGCTCTCGGAAACGTTAAGTAAAAGCCGATAAAGCAGTTAATGGTCCAAACGACAGACACGATACCTAATACCCATTTGCCGATATCGCCAAGTAATAAATCGCGGTGCAACCAGAAAACTTTCCACATGGTATTGTGCAATGCCCATTGGTCTTTATCACGGGTTCCAATAATATTACCGTCATAGGGGTTCACATAAACTTCTTGAAACGGTGCTTTCGGTTGGTTTTGAGCAGCCTTGCCTCGGGCTCTATCTACCGAAAATACTGCCGACCTATCTGCCGCTATCGACGTTGGCATGCTAGAAAAGGTATGTTCTGGATAGGCACTGATGACTCTATCATGAAGCGTGGCGATAGGCAGTTGCGGTGTCTCTTGGACGTCGACCTGAGCTAGTTTATGATTGAACACATCGTCCAGCTCGTCATGAAATGCCAATAACGTGCCAGTAATACTGGCGATAATTAAAAATGCTGCCATGGCAAGCCCCGTATAACGGTGAATCCAAAGGCAGGCTTGACGAGGGTTAAGTGAAATCATTGGTCTGGTTTCTTTATTCATTGGTTATTGGTATTTAAAAAAATTATAATTGCTATCACATACTTCACCGTTTACTGACCATAAAAAAGCCAGCTATCCTATACAGACAGCTGGCCCTTTCATCTATCATCAAGTGACAATAAGATTAGAACTGATAGGTTAAAGACGTTTTGATATTACGTCCCATTTTAAAATCTGTGTAATTGTCATCTGAAGCGTTGTTACGTGAGGCGTGGCTCGCATAAGTCTCATCAAATAGGTTATACACCCCAAGCGTGGCTTTTAGGCCTTTAACTTGAGTAGGTGTATAGCTCATAAAGATATCATGAACGTCGTAGTTTGGTTTTTTGACATCATCGCCACCAGTGTTAGGCATGACTGAAGCAACATATGTACTGCGCCAGCCAAGCTCGGTGGTATTGGTTGGTGCATAACCAAGGTTGACCATGTATTTGTCACCAGACTCAGAGCTACTACCGCTCACTGACGAGATATTATAGTCGGTATCTTCGCCTTTGCTGCGTGCACGAGCGTAGCTTAGACCCATGTTAAAGTCATCTGCTCGATAGTCTGCTGATAGCTCGACCCCTTTGATTTTGAAATCTTCGTCATTATTAATGACGCCTTGGCAGGATTCAGGGGCAGCGCTTGTACCTAGTTGCCCGGTTATACAATTCATACCAGTTCTGCGGCCGCCTGCACGTACAAACTCAATATGGTTTTCGATATTGGTTTCAAAGTATTTGGCACTTAATTTAAGAGAGTCGTCAGCCATGGTCAGCCCGCGCAAAGTTGTGGCAATACCGACTTCTGCATTGCCGCCTTCTTCTGCTTTTAGGTCATCATTGACATAGGTATCAGCGCCATTGGTATTGAAGATCGTTTGGCTAAGGTCTGGACCATTAAACAACTGAGTATAGCTCGCAAATACTTGGGTACGTGGTGCAATCTCATAACTAGCAGCTAATGCGCCAACGACATTGTCATAAGTCTTGCCAGCAGATACATACTCTGGAGACTCATAACGGTCATAACGGACACCTGGCGTTAAGCTAAGCTTACCCATTTGCCATTGGTCTTCTAGATAGACTGAGGTATTGGTCGCTTCATCGGTACTGGTGTTACCAAAGTCGCGTGTCATCTCAGATTCTTTTTTGTAATGTTCAACCCCAGCGATTAACTTATGAACCCCTGGCACACCATTGATGATACTGCTATCGATGATACTGGTGTTTTGTACTTTGCCGCCTGTGGTTTTTACTTCTGCATCAAACTCAAACCCAGGCTCGCCATCAGAGTTACGCAAAATCTGCGTGCTGGTCTGATAGACATTGGCGTCTACATTGACCAACTGGTTGGCAGGACTATAGGCATAGTCAAGCGCGTAGGTATCGCGTTTGACTTCCTGCGGAATGATTGGGTTCCAGCCACCAGCAGGAAAATCTGGACGTAATGGGAACTTGCCTTTGTTTTCGGTACGGCTGAAACTAGCACCTACATGATGATCACTACCGACATAAGCACCAGCTTTCAATAGGATATTTTCGCCTTCGCTGTCTTTTGTTTGAATGTCACGGCCTTTGCCGTCTTCGCCAGCATTGGCATCACGCTTGCCATAATAAGCCAGTAAATCAATATTTTCTGTTGGCGTACCATAAACAGTGGCTGAGGTTAGCAGTTCATCATTGTTGCTAGCATAACCCGTATGAAGCTTAGCACCTACTTTTTGACCAGGCTTGAGTAAATCTGCCGCGTCAACTGTCTCAAAAGCAACCGCACCGCCGATAGCATCATTGCCTAGCGTCACTGAGTTATTACCGACTGATACCTCTGCTTGTTTTAGCAGATCTGGATCGATGGTGACATCACCCATATGGTAGAACAACGCGCCTTCTTGACGTGCGCCATCAATCGTTACTTTTAAATTAGTATCATCAAGACCACGTACACGAATACGTTGGTTGACCGATGATGTACCGCCCACGCTTACTCCTGGCACAACGTCCAGAAAATCGCTCAAGTGGCTGGCTTGTGCCGCTGGCGTATAGTCATCTATATAAACAGAGTCTTCTTGTACAGCGTTACGTACTGAGCTATTCGCTGTTACGGTGATAGTCTGTAACGTCGTATTTGGCATATCTGCTGCCGTTGCGGCACTGGCAGCTTGCGTCCATAATACTGCTGCGACACCCATTGACAATACCGTCAATTGACTAGATAACTTTACTTCGCGCATAACACACTCACTTTATTGACTATCAGAAATTAGAATTTTTAGAATTATTTTCAAAGGTCGTTAGATAACCTTTGAAATAGTGCCTATCAGAAGATTTAATACTTTAAAACACTTGACTCATCGTACGAATAACATTATTAATGTTAATGATAATTATTAGCGTTTAAATAATGAGAGGCATAATAACGAAGTATTAACAATTTGGCAATAATTAATATAAAAATTTGCATGAATAATTCTGATCAAGCACGAATATACAATGAGATGCTTTGATAATTACAAATACAAAGGTATGCAGGGCTATAAGCACGGCTGATTTAGCATTGATGAAAGATCAACTAGGGCGTGTCTTGATCAATAATAACGATATGGGCTAGCACTTGTTTTTCTTGTACTACTGTACTAGAATACTGAAACAAGATAGTCCTCAGCGAAAAATTGCTTGAGAGCGACCTATCTATTTTCTTTGGCTAAGATTACCTATTATGACTACCGATCCTTATCAAAGCTTAGTGAAACATTTGACGAACTGTACTGATAGCTCAGATATTGACAAGCTGCTCAGTGCACTGCTGACGGATAAAGAGCAGCACGACATCGCCAACCGTATTCGGATTTTTGATTTGCTTGATCGCGGCATCACGCAACGTGATATCTCTGAGCAGCTAGGCGTTGGTATCGCAACTGTCTCTCGCGGTGCCAAGGCCAAGCAAAGCCATGACGTGAGTGCGTTACTGACCACTCATAGAAGTCGCTCTTAAGCCACTTATTTCAGCACTATCCACCTTTTTAATTGCTACTTTCTTACTTATTAATCGACACACATTTGATGAATTTCGGACTTTGTTATGACCTCTATTACTCGCATACAGACCAAGCCTGCTCCTATTGATATTCCGAGCAAACCAAAGCGTATTAAGCTCACGCAAGATATTGATTTCTTTGCGTTATTCAAACGCATCGAGAGCGCTTTTGATACCTGCTATTTGCTCGAATCATTGGGCGAAGACAGCCATATCTCACGCCATCATGCGATAGGTTTTGATCCTGTCACGACCATAGCGGCATTAGACCGCAACACGCTTGCCATTACCGATAATAAAACCGCTGAAACCAGCCACTATCAAACTGACAACCCTTACCAGCTGCTGCGCGAAATAACGCCACAACATGTCATCGCCCGCGATCAAAGTGGCGGTCTGGTCGGTTATTTGGGTTATGACTGCGTGAACTTCTTTGAGCCTAGCCTTAATGCAAAAGCCAGCGAAGATTTTGAGCCATTTAAGTTTGGTGTGTATTTAGATGGATTGACACTAGATAAAATGACGGGGGAAATCTTCTATTTTTATTACCCGACTGCTCAGCAAGAAAACCGAATAGAGCAAATCAAAGCCTTGCTTGATACTCCTGTACCGAGCTATGAGCCGCCGATGGTTGAGTTCTTAGGTGATGGCATGAGCCAAGAAGAGCATGCCAATGTCGTCATGCAGGTCAAAGAGGACATCATCGCTGGGCGTATCTTTCAGTGTGAGGTAGGCTTTAAGTCTAAGTATCGTATCGCTGGCGACAAGATGCCCATTTATGAAAAGCTGCGTGCTGTCAATCCGTCACCGCACATGTATTTTATGAAATTTGCTCAGCAGTGCATCATTGGCGCCTCCCCTGAGCTGCTATTCCGCTTGCGCCAAGGTGAAATGGAAACCTATCCGCTTGCAGGAACAGCCAAACGCGGGGTCGATGTGATCGAAGACCGTAAGCTTGCCCGCGCACTGCTCAACGATGATAAAGAAATTGCCGAGCACAATATGCTAGTCGACTTACATCGTAACGATATTGGCCGTGTGGCTCGATTTGGTACGGTAAAAGTCCGTAGCCTGATGGACATCAAACGCTTCTCTCACGTACAGCACATCTCCTCTGAAATCGTTGGTATCCTGCACCCTGATGAGGATATGTTTAGCGCCCTTGCCAGCAACTTCCCTGCCGGCACATTGTCTGGTGCGCCAAAAGTTGAAGCTATCAAGGTCATCAATGAGCTAGAGCCAGACGGACGCGGTGCTTATGGCGGCGCATTAGGCTCGTTCAATTTCAATGGTGATTGTATCTTTGCCATTCCTATTCGCAGTCTGTTTATCAGCGGCGAGTCGGCTTATGCCCAAACTTGCGGCGGCAACGTCTATGACTCAAACCCAGCAGATGAGTATCTAGAGATTCAGCGCAAACTGTCTGCGATGAAAGTCGTATTAGACAGCTTTATGTCGCTGTAGTTTATACCAGCCGTAATTCGTACATTGACTATATTTTACCCAGCTATATTTTACAAAAGAGTTTATGCCCCATGAATGTTTTAATTATTGATAACTACGACTCGTTTACCTTTAATCTCTACCAATATGTGGGCGAGATTTTGCAAACCTTAGGCGATGATAAAGAAGCCAGCGTCATCGTCAAACGCAACAATGAGATCACTCTAGCAGATGTGCAGGCGATGAATCTCGATAGAATCATCATCTCACCTGGCCCAGGCTCACCCGATGATCCTGCCTACTTTGGCATTTGTGCTGAGGTCATCGAAGTGATGGGTAAAACGACGCCGTTATTGGGTGTGTGCCTCGGCATGCAAGGCATCGCGCATGTGTTCGGCGGTGACGTGGTACGGGCAAGCGTGCCGATGCATGGCAAGGTCTCCTCCATTCGCCATAATGGCTTAGGCATCTATAAAGATCTGCCTCAAGAGCTTGAAATCATGCGCTACCACTCACTCATCGTAAAGGCTGATACCATACCAAGCTGCCTCACAATCACATCTGTGGTCGCCAATGACAGTCGTTCTGAATTGAGCTTTGACGAGTCAGCGCTGACAGGTGATGAGATTATGGGACTGGCACACAAAGACTATCCAATCCAAGGCGTACAGTTTCACCCAGAGTCGTTTGCGACTGAAGGTGCTAAGCGTCTATTGAGTAACTTTTTAATGCAGGTATAAATCCATCATGTCTATCACAGCCCCAAATATAAAGCGAACATTTATACGTATGACGGTGTTTGCTAGCCTGATGCTAGTGGCTGTTATGAGCTCAGCAGTAGCCCCTATCGAGGCAAACTTTATATTGGGCATGGACGTTCAAGGTCAGCGCCTGAATCTCTATGAAGACTGTGCAGAAGGAAGCGTGACTTGTGACAATATGCTACTGGTTGCCCCTCACGTAGGGCTCTTGCTTCAAACAAAGCTGGCGGGCAAAAGATTCCGCAACACGCCTTATCCCGTTAAGCTGTATCCTGCCAAAACCAAGCATAGTGTGTGTAACGATGGCGTGACCCCTTGTGGGTTTCAAGGCTATACGTTTAAGGGTGAAGACTTCAATGGATTTATAGATCCCTTAAATAATGAGCTCTACATAACCAGTAACTGGACAACCGATAGCGATACTTTTCTCTACACAGAAAACAGCACGTATTTGCCATTGGCCTCGCAAGCCAAACTGATTGATACGATGTACAAAACCTCCGACCAAACGTTAAATAGTGGCTACAATAATACACGGCAGGCGGTCAGACGCCTCTATGGCACACAGATGGCAGACGACTTAAAGCTAGAGCAGCAAGCGTGGATAAAGCAGCGCTCAAAAGACTGCGGCGCAGATGTCTCACATCAGCCCAGAACCCAAGCTGAAAAAGTGTGCTTTATTCAGCAAAATAGTACCCGAGAGCAAGCGTGGTTTTTGTGGATTGATTAGGGCGTGTCCTATCGCCTATTTCAACACGACTTAATGTTTTTGAGCGACTCAGTAATATTTTCATGATAGACTCAAATAATAAACAAAAGACAGCTTATAATAAGGCTGTCTTTTGTTTGTTCAGTGTTACTTGGCACGTTTGAACCACGGGTAATCTTGCAAAAGATTGTATCATTCAGATAATAATAAGAAAACGATATGGCGAACATGGATACCGCAGTGCCATCACCAAAGTCATGGATAGGCATCATTCAAATCATCACCGCAGCTATCTGCTGGGGCACGTTGGGTATATTTTCTACCTATCTCAATCAAATCGGTTTTAGCGGCTGGCAAGTGACCATATTACGTATCGTCACGGCCGCTTTTATTATATTGGCCATGCTCCCTAAATTATGGCCTGATCTGATTAAGCTGCGCCCAAAACACTGGTTAGGACTGGCACTTCAGTCACTAATAGGTGTGCTTAGCATGTCCATCTGCTATTTTTTTGCCGTCAGCTATGTGGGCGCAGGTCCTGCTGTCGCGCTGCTGTACACTGCGCCCGTGTTTAGTTTACTGTTTTCAGCCTTTTTGCTCAATGAGTCTATTACGCGAAAATCAGCACTGCTGTCACTAATGGCGGTGTTTGGCGTGGGCTTAACCATGCTAGGCGAGCAGGCGCAAGTCAACTGGGGTATCGTGCTTGGGCTATTGGCAGGCATGTCCTACTCCCTATACGGCGTGCTTGGCAAACGCGCGATGCATCACGCTCACCCTGCCCCATTGGTGTTTTTTACCTCTATTATTATTAGTGCAGGTGTGCTGCTATTTTTGCCAGAAACTTATAATACGTATGAAAAATTACTGACCCTACCGCTCACGACTTGGGGCTATGTGTTAGGGCTGTCTTTGCTAGGAACTGTCGTGCCATTTGGCCTGTATATGAAAGCACTGGAGAAACTGCCTGCCTCTCGTGCATCCGTTTTTACTATTTTTGAGCCGTTGACCGCGATTGCCCTTGCGACCATCTTACTACATCAACCCCTATCATTGATTCAGTATGTGGGCGTGATACTCATTCTATTGGCCGCTTTATTGAATGCCATGCTAAACGGTACTGCGACTCGCGTACCACGTTGGTTTAAAAAACGGCAACAGGTATAAATTTTTTGATATTTTTATAAAAAAAAGCTCCAACCATGACAACATGATTGGGGCTTTTTAACACTCACAGCTATGTATTGCTTAGGGCTTCATATGGCTCAGACCTTCACTTTATAGTCAAAACACAGCACTCTAGCTCTATTGCTTTTCGATACGCTGTAAAAATGCCTGCGTACGTGGATGCGTTGACAGCTCAAACAACTGCTCGGCACTGCCTTCTTCGACGACCACACCATCTTCGATTAAGACCACATGATCGGCAACATCACGGGCAAAGTTAATCTCGTGCGTCACCACAACCATCGTCCAACCCTCAGAGGCCAGCTGCTTCATGGTTTCTAATACATCTTGAACCAGCTCTGGATCAAGCGCGGACGTTGGCTCATCGAATAACAGTAATGACGGTTCGATAGCCAGCGCACGAGCAATACCAATACGCTGCTGTTGACCACCAGATAGCTGAAACGGATACAGATCGGCTTTATCTGACAGACCAACTTTCTCCAGCAAGACCACCGCCTGCTCGCGGGCTTGCGCTTTACTTTGTCCTTGCACCACAGTCGGTCCAAGCATTAAATTCTCAATGGCTGTCTTATGTGGAAACAAATTATAAGACTGAAAAACCATACCTGACTTACGTTGCAGTGCGAGCAAGGTTTTTTTCTTAGGTTTAGTGGCAAAATCGACCGTAAGACTGTCATCGTCAAAGGCAATCACGCCTTGATCTGGAATTTCCAACGCATTAAGACAACGTAAAAAAGTCGTTTTACCTGACCCAGATGGTCCTAATATCACGACCACTTTGCCTTTTTCGATGGTCAAATCAATGCCTTTGAGCACTTGATTGCCGCCAAAGGCCTTGTGAATATTGGTGACTTGAATCATAAAGGTTCCTGTTGTACTGATGATGCTAAAGCTATCCTGCAATAGGTCAGTAAGCAATGTCATACTAACCTATCGCTATCTGGCGCTATTTCGCCACGTAACGATCAAGCCTAGTTTCAAGCTTGCCTTGGATAAAGGTCAAGAATAAACAAATACCCCAATAAATCACTGCTGCCTCTGTGTAGACCAGCATAAACTCATAGTTACGAGCCGTGATAATCTGCGCTTGTTTAAACAGCTCAGTGACGAGCACCAATGATGCAAGCGACGTGTCTTTTACCAAACTGATAAAGGTATTAGACAACGGCGGCACCGACACTCGTAGTGCTTGCGGTAAAATAACATGGCGGAAAGTCTGTAGATACGTCAAGCCAACGGTCGATCCTGCTTCCCACTGTCCTTTTGGGATGGACAAAATAGAGGCGCGCACCGTCTCTGATGCATAAGCACCAATATTCAGCGAAAAGGCAATAATCGCGGAAGGAAACGGATCAAGCTTCAGTCCAACACTAGGCAGTCCGTAAAAGATGATAAACAACTGTACCAGCATCGGCGTACCGCGAATCGCGGATACATAAATACGAGCAAGCCTGTAGACAATCTCATGGAACCAGCTGGCACGCGGAATGATACGAATCAGCGCCACTGTCAACGCAATCGCCATACCAATCGCAAATGAGATCAATGCTAGCGGTATCGAATAATAGATACCGCCTTTGAGCATCGGCCAAAATGAATTGATGACAATCTGCGCCCGATCCGGATCCATGAATGGCAACAATGCCAGCAATTCAGCTATCCATGAGGTTATAGAAGCTAGCATTATTTTTGTTGACTTATATCAGCACCGAAGAAATCTTGACTAAGCTTGGTCAACGTACCATCAGCTTGTAGCTCAGCCATTGCTTCATTTAATTTTGCTACAACAGCATCATCGCCTTTAATCAAGACTAATCCTGAACCAGTCTGCTCACTAGCAGGAGCAACCAATTTAATCTCAAGCGCGCTGTCTGGGAATTTTTTTAGATAATCTAATATTGCAAGGTTATCATTCATCGTAAAGTCAGCACGGTCTTGTTTGACCAACTGGATTGCTTGTGCCATGCCATCCACAGGGACAATCTCTGCACCGTAACGCTCTGCAAGTTCACCATAGTTACTGCTGAGTGATTGCGCCGTACGTAGACCTTTTAGACCTTCCCACGAGCTATAACGATTATCGTCCGTTGGTGCCAATACAACCGCGCCCGACCAACTATAAGCTTGAGCCTTATCGTACTTAGCTAAGCGCTCAGGCGTCGTCAAGCTGACTTGGTTGGCCACCATATCAAAGCGTTTTGAATCCAAACCTGCCAGCATCGCATCCCACTGGGTTTCTTTGAATTCAACTTCTACGCCCAGTTTTTCCGCCACTGCGCGCGTCACTTCGACGTCATAACCCGTTAGTTTGCCACTCTCATCATGATACGTGAACGGAGGATAAGTACCCTCTGTACCGACGTTGATGGTGCCGCCATTATTAATGCGTTGTAGCAAATCAGAACCGCCTGTTGCAGCGCTGTCAGTTGCCGTGGTATCGGCTTCGTTGGTAGTAGATTGACCACAAGCGGCAAGGAACATAGTGCTGGCAGCAAGGGCTAAAAGAGTACGACGTTTCATAAGACGTCCTTATAAGAGTGAATGAATAAAGTGAAAACGCATAAAGCTAATAAATAGGGAAAGCCGGCACAAGAGAACAGTATAAACTGTCCTGCAATATTCGGCTTTGACTGCCCAATTTGAGGTTATTTAGGCGATTTTTCAATGCTATTTCTAGTTTATTTTTGAATTTTTAACGCTTGTGCAAATCCTATTACTATTCAATAAATAGTAATTGCTGCTCATTAAATACCAGCTTATGGATATAGTATCTCACTTTAGACAGAAAAAACGTACACAATCAGTGAGTATACGTAAGGTACTGGCTATAATTCACCTGAAAACTGATAGCGATCACCAGCATGCCACATTTTTACAAAAGTAACGACTTGGCCTGCCGAATAGGTCTGGCGACGCAGTACGAGTGTCGGTGACTGCGGGGCAATTTGTAGTGCACTTGCTACTTCATCAAGTGCCGCTAAGGCCCGAATAGTATAGTTGCCGCGCTCTAGTGGACTTTTGGCAATCAAATAGTCACTGGTATTGACCACACTAAAATCTTGCTCAATGAACGCTGGTACTTTTTTGGCATCGACCCAACGTTCTTCGAACTGTATAGGCTGACCATCTGCAAAATGAATGATTTTTACCTCGTATAAAACAGCTACTTCGTGTTCATTACGGTCATCATCCTTATCAATACCAAATTTACGCCGTAATTCATCGTCCAACATAGCGGCAGTTAGCGTGCGCTTACTTATTACTTGTGCCTGATAATCGCGATTGGCAGATTTTAAATCCTGTGCAATATTACGCACTTCTACAAAGGTATGATTGAACTGCTGCTGCGCGACAAACGTTCCCGACCCCTGCCGACGCTCTAATACCCGCTCTTCGCTCAGCTCTTTTAGCGCGCGGTTGACCGTCATTCGCGACACACCAAACTCTGCTGCCAGTGCCATTTCTGTCGAAATCGCGTTACCCGCTTGCCATTTACCAGAATGAATGTTGTCTAATATGGCGTTTTTTATACGTTGATACGCCGGAATCATTTTTGTCATGTTCGCCTTTAACCGTCAGTTTCACCAATGAGAATAGCGTCATAATATCACGAGATACCCTCATGAACGTCAGCAAAACCACATGACACCTACCTATCTACCAAAATGCGCACAAAAATAATTGAGTTATTTATAAAAACTTCTTGCATGAAAAAAGTATCTTTGATAATTTGTATATACAACTTTACAGCAGCATAAACAATCTGCTTTATCTACTCGATATTTTGCTGCGTTTATAGCCTGACTGTAAAACACTTACTTTGATTACTGTATCGCCCTATTCGCTATCACAAGGATATGATCATGACGACTGACCATGGAACCAACAAAGAGACTAAGCTGACCCGCCGTGACGAAAGCCGCGAAATCTCTGCGCCGACTGGCAGCACCCTACATTGCAAAAGCTGGCTGACCGAAGCCCCTTATCGTATGCTGCAAAACAACTTGCATCCTGATGTGGCGGAAAATCCAAAAAGCCTAGTCGTATACGGTGGTATCGGACGTGCAGCCCGTAACTGGGAAAGCTATGATCAAATCTTAGAGTCATTAAAAGAATTAGAGGATGACGAGACATTATTGGTGCAATCAGGCAAACCTGTGGGCGTGTTTCAAACGCATGAAAATGCACCACGCGTGTTGATTGCCAATTCAAACCTTGTGCCGCGCTGGGCAACGTGGGAGCACTTCAACGAGCTGGATCGCAAAGACTTAATGATGTATGGCCAAATGACAGCTGGTAGCTGGATTTATATCGGCACGCAAGGCATCGTCCAAGGTACTTACGAGACTTTCGTTGAAGCAGGTCGTCAGCACTATGATGGCAGCTGGGCGGGTCGTTGGATTCTGACCGCTGGTCTTGGCGGTATGGGCGGCGCGCAGCCACTAGCCGCTACTTTTGCAGGGGCCACTTCATTAAACATCGAGTGTCAGCAGTCTAGTATTGATTTCCGTTTGCGCACTGGTTATGTTGATAAACAAGCAGATAACCTTGACCATGCTTACGAGTTAATCAAACAACATACCGATGCGGGTGAAGCCGTTTCTATCGCCCTACTTGGTAATGCCGCAGATATGTTGCCTGAAATGGTCAAGCGTGCGAACGCTGGCGGCATGAAGCCTGATTTGGTCACCGATCAAACCTCGGCGCATGATTTGATTAATGGCTATCTGCCAAGTGGCTGGACAGTAGAAGAATGGAAAGCTGCGCAAGAAGATTCAGAGCAACATGCAGCACTGACCAAAGCAGCCGCTAAATCTTGTGCCGTACACGTACAGGCGATGCTAGATCTACAAGCAATGGATATTCCAACGACCGATTATGGCAACAACATCCGTCAGGTCGCTTTCGATGAAGGCGTCAAAGATGCCTTTAACTTCCCAGGTTTTGTCCCCGCTTATATTCGTCCGCTGTTTTGCCAAGGTAAAGGCCCATTCCGCTGGGTAGCGTTGTCAGGTGATCCAGAAGATATCTATAAGACCGATCAAAAAATCAAAGAGCTGTTCCCTGAAAACAAACATATCCATCGCTGGTTAGACATGGCAAAAGAGCGCATTCAGTTTCAAGGCTTGCCTGCCCGTATCTGCTGGCTAGGGCTTGGTGAGCGTGATAGAGCAGGTTTGGCATTTAATGAAATGGTCAAGAATGGTGAGCTAAAAGGCCCGATCGTCATTGGTCGTGATCACTTGGATACGGGTTCTGTTGCCAGTCCAAACCGCGAAACAGAAAGCATGAAAGATGGCTCAGATGCGGTATCTGACTGGGCACTATTAAACGGCATGCTGAATGTGGCAGGCGGTGCAACTTGGGTATCACTGCATCATGGCGGCGGCGTTGGCATGGGCTACTCGCAGCACTCCGGCATGGTCATCGTCGCGGATGGTACTGATGCCGCAGCCAAACGCTTAGCACGAGTACTGGTCAATGACTGCGGATCTGGCGTTATGCGTCATGCCGATGCAGGTTATGAGCTGGCGATTAAAACAGCGAAAGACTATGGTCTAAACCTGCCAATGATCAAATAGTTTGTCCCTTGTCCTCATACGCTGTAGCTAGGTATAAGGACATAATCGACATTTTATCAAGGAGGATAATATGATTGAGCAAAATACGATATCCAGTCTGAACGATGAAAATGCAACAACATCGTCCAAAAAACTGCTATCCACCCCTATTGCTTTAATACAGCTTATCGTATTCAGTGCGATCGGTTTGGTCATGTTTTTTGTGCCATTTACCATTGGTGAAAAAAGCACGATTTTGTTCGATCATGGCGCAACCTATCTGGTCACTCAGCAGCATACCTTGTCCGTGACATTACTGTTTCTACTCATGATCTATGGTGTGAGTAAGCCGTTTATCGATGGCTCATGGCGCAAAAATATCACTCATATGATTATGACGACTTTCAAGATCATCGGTCTGATGTTGGCAGTGATGTATGTGGCTGACATAGCGCCTGCCTTTATGATGGAAAAGGATATGCTGCCGTTTTTGTTTGAAAAGTTGGCCTTACCAGTCGGTATGATTGTACCGATTGGGGCGTTAATATTGGCATTCTTGGTTGGTTTTGGCTTACTAGAAATGGTCGGTGTGCTCATGCAGCCAATTATGAAACCTATTTGGAAAACCCCAGGCTCATCAGCGATTGATGCCGTGGCTTCTTTTGTCGGTAGCTACTCGATTGGTTTGCTCATCACCAATCGTGTGTACTTGCAAAAGCAATATTCAGCGCGTGAAGCCATTATTATTGCGACTGGATTTTCGACTGTATCAGCGGCGTTTATGGTCATTGTTGCCAAAACGCTTGGTCTGATGGAGTTCTGGAATGTGTTCTTTTGGTCTACGCTAGTAATTACCTTTATTGTCACTGCGATTACCGCTCGTATTCCGCCCATCAGCCTTTTTGATGATAGCGTCGAACGTCCCGCTTTAGATCATAAAGGTGGTACACGGTTAGCAGCAGCATTTGATTTAGGCTTGTCCACTTCGCGCCGTGCCACTGACCTCAAACAAATCTTATGGTCTAACTTTCGCGACGGTCTAACGATGGCCGCTGCTATCGTGCCGTCTATCATCGCTGTCGGCTTAACAGGATTGCTGTTAGCAAAATATACGCCCGTGTTCGATGCGTTGGGCTTGCTGCTTTATCCCTTTACATGGCTTGGCGGCCTACCAGAACCGCTTGTCGCGGCCAAAGGAATGTCAGCGGGATTGGCTGAGATGTTCTTGCCAGCATTACTACTGAGTGAGGCAGACATATTGACACGCTATGTCGCAGGGGTCATTTCCATTAGCAGTGTGCTGTTCTTCTCAGCCATGATTCCGTGTGTGCTTGCGACCGAGATTCCTGTCTCTGTTGGCAAAATGGTCATTATTTGGTTCGAGCGTGTGGTACTCAGTATTTTGTTGGCTGCTGCTTTTGGGCAGTTGGCTATGTATTTCAACTGGATTGGCTAAAAATTCAAACTCAATAATAGATATTTCGTTGATTAAAAACCTTTCAACAACTTCATTTTAAAAAAGATACGAATCAAAAATAATATAACCCATATAGTTGATTCAATTTAAAAGTAGTACAAGGCAACCGAGTGTAGATGTATATCAAATACTTCAAGCGAGGTTAATGCTGTAATACTTTTATAGTGGAATGACTATATGGCTTACCACACTAGGATTACCCCTATGAACGACATCAAACAACTAACCCTACACCCTCGCCAGCTTAGCTTTGAGATGCTACGTGATATCTATGAGCAGCCTGTCATATTTACACTACCTGAGAGCGCTTATGAGGCAATAGATGCCTCACACGAAGATGTGCGCACCATCATTGCGCGAGATAAAAGCGCTTATGGTATCAATACTGGTTTTGGCCTCTTAGCAAAGACGCGTATCAGTGACGACCAACTTGAACTACTTCAACGCAACCTAATCGTTTCTCACTCTGTGGGCACTGGTGAAGCGTTACCAGATAGCGTCGTGCGACTGATTATGGTGATGAAAGTTGCCAGTTTGGCTCAAGGTGTCTCTGGCGTACGTCGCGAGGTAGTAGATAGTCTACTTGCCTTAATCAACAACCAAATCACACCAAATATCCCAGCCAAAGGTTCAGTTGGTGCCTCTGGTGACTTAGCGCCATTATCACATATGACACTTGCGATGGTGGGTGAAGGTGATGTCTTTGTTGCGGGTAAAAAAGTGCCTGCTGCTGATGCCTTAGCACAGCATGGACTTGTACCTATTACTCTTGCAGCTAAAGAAGGCCTTGCACTTATCAACGGTACGCAAGTCTCAACTGCGCTAGCATTACGTGGTTATTTCTTAGCGCGTGACTTACTTGAGACCGCCACCATTGTAGGCTCACTATCAATTGATGCGGCTAAAGGATCAGATTCACCATTTGATGCGCGTATTCATGAAGTACGTGGTCATCATGGTCAAATCGAAATCGCTAAAGCACATCGTCAATTAATCAAAGGCAGTGCTATTCGCGCCTCACATGACGGTGAGCAAGATGACAGAGTGCAAGACCCTTACTGCCTACGCTGCCAGCCACAGGTCATGGGTGCCTGTCTTGATATCATCAATCAAGCAGGCAAAACCTTATTAATCGAATCCAATGCGGTGACCGACAACCCACTTATCTTTAATAACGAGGATGGCCCTGTCGCCATATCAGGTGGTAACTTCCATGCTGAGCCAGTTGCTTTTGCCGCTGATATTTTAGCCTTGGCAATCGCCGAGATTGGATCTATGTCTGAGCGCCGTGTGGCCTTGCTAATTGATGCGACTTTGTCAGGTGGTCTGCCACCATTCTTGGTTGATAACGCTGGGGTGAACTCAGGCTTTATGATCGCCCATGTAACCGCAGCCGCACTGGCATCAGAGAATAAATCTATCGCTCACCCAGGCAGTGTCGACAGTATCCCAACTTCTGCCAATCAAGAAGACCATGTATCAATGGCGACCTATTGCGCAAGACGCCTATATGAGATGGCACAGAATACTGCCACTATCATCGGTATTGAGCTATTGGCTGCCGGTCAAGGGATTGATTTTCATCGCGGATTAGAGACATCAGAGCCGTTGACTGTGGCGCATCGAAAACTACGTGAGCAAGTGACTTTTTATGATAAAGACCGCTACCTAGCCCCTGATATCGAAGCAGCTAAGCAGTTGGTATTAGACGGTACACTTGCTGAACATTGGCAGTCACTACGCAGCGACTGGTACGAGTCTAAATAAAGATTAATGTGCGGAGAGCAGCGATGACAATAGCGATAACAACAGCACCGAATACCACACGCATTAGCCATACACCTGCTGATATGACTCAGTGGACAGGGCGCGCTGAGCCGTTTGAGACTGCACGTGCTCGCTATTGGTATCAGCTTGCTCAGCCATACGAGAATCAAAATATTGGGCTAATTGGCTTTGCCTGTGATCAAGGCGTCAGACGCAACCAAGGGCGCGTAGGAGCAAGAGCAGCACCGCCACTGATTCGTCGAGCTTTTGCTACGCTGCCAGTCATCGCTGATTTACAACAACGTTTTGACGGTCAATTATCAACCTTATTGGGTGATGCTGGTGACATTCATTGTGATGATAATGATGGCTTTGCCGAGAGCACCCTTGAGCAAGCTCAGATCAAATATGCCGATGCAGTGAGCACTATCGTCAAGCAATGTGGTCTACCCATCGGACTTGGTGGCGGTCATGCCATTTCTTATGGTAGCTTTTTAGGGTTGTGGCAGGCCTTAGAAAATACGAAAAATGCCAATGTCACACCTACTATCGGGATTATTAATTTTGATGCCCATCTTGATATTCGTCAGTCGGATGTTGCGACCTCTGGGACGCCGTTTCGCCAAATTGCCGAGCATCTTGACACACATGGTCAGTCCTTTCATTATTGCTGTATTGGCGTCAGTCGCTTTTCTAATACGGCGGCGCTTTTTGATCGCGCTGAACAATTGGGCGTACAGGTTATTAGTGATGAAGACTGTCATTATCAGCCTTGGGATACACTTGCTGAGCGGGTCAAAAGCTTTGTAGGTCAGGTCGATATCGTGTACTTAACCATCGATATGGACTGCTTGCCATCTAGTGTCGTTCCGGGTGTGAGCGCACCTGCCGCCTTTGGCATTGAGTTGGGTTTCGTTGAGCGCATGGTCAAAACCATCATGGCATCAGGCAAAGTGAAAATGGCAGACATTGCTGAGATTAACCCTACTTTTGATATTGACAGTCGTAGCTGCAAAGTTGCTGCTCGCTTACTAGCCACCATTGTAGAGCAGCACTTACTTAGCGCCTAGATCTTACCAACAAAGATCGCTGACTTCACAACAATCAGGAGCATATTATGCATACATCAAAAAACTCCGTATCGAAAAGTCCTGTAGAGCAGGCACTAAACGAGTCCACTATGACATCGTTTGATCACGTTATTATCAATGCAAATATTGCGACGTTTTCAGCGCAGCATGGTTTTGGTATTGATGCAGGTGGTGATACAAATGAGCACGCTGATAGCATCCCATATGGCCAGTTACTTAACGCGGCTATCGGTATTAAAAGTGACAAAATTTCTTGGATTGGTGCACAGGAGCAAATTACTGCTCATTTGCCGCATTATCAAAAATATCAAATTACAGACGTCGATGGCAAATGGATAACTCCCGGACTCATCGACTGTCATACGCATATCGTCTATGGTGGTAACCGTAGCAACGAATTCGAAGCGCGTTTACAAGGCGCTAGCTATCAAGACATCGCGGCACAAGGCGGCGGTATCGTCGCGACAGTTAGTGCCACCCGCGCCGCCAGTATTGAATCGCTATTTGCACAAAGTGAAAAACGTTTACTCGCGCTCATGAAAGAAGGCGTCACCAGTATCGAAATCAAGTCTGGCTATGGCTTGGACTTAGACACTGAACGCAAAATGCTCACGGTCGCTCGCCAACTGGGCAAAAAATATGACATTCATGTGAGCACCACTTATTTAGCAGCGCATGCCTTGCCGCCCGAATACAAGTCTCACATGCAGGACCGCTCGGATGACTATATCGAGCAAGTTTGCGAATGGCTACCTATTCTTCATGCAGAAGGCTTGGTTGATGCAGTCGACGGATTTTGCGAAAACATCGCCTTTAATACTGAGCAAATTAGGCGTGTTTTTGAGGTAGCGCGTTCATTAGATCTTCCCGTCAAACTGCACTCTGAGCAGCTATCTGATATAGGTGGAAGTGCTTTGGTTGCTGAATATAAAGGACTATCGAGCGACCATCTAGAGCACTTATCAGAAGAAGATATTAAAAAAATGGCGGCTAGCAATACCGTTGCTGTGATATTGCCAGGGGCGTTTTATACGCTACGTGACACCAAGTTGCCGCCGATTGAGGCATTACGTAAGCACCAAGTTCCTATAGCAATTTCAACTGACTGTAATCCTGGCACCTCACCGTTAACGTCGCTTTTATTAACGATGAATATGGGCTGTACGTTATTTTATCTGACACCTGAAGAAGTATTAGCAGGCTCAACCGTTTATGCAGCACAGGCGTTAGGGCTACCTAATAAAGGTAAAATAGAAGTGGGCTGTGATGCTGACTTAGCGCTATGGGATATTGCCCGTCCTGCTGATTTGGCCTATCAGATGGGACTAAATCCTATCCAAGGCATTATGATTCAAGGGAAATGGCGCGAGATGGTATAGCTAGAGTGAGTTTACTTTAAAACAGAGATAGTGCGGCTGGGATGAATTTTTCGTAGCCTCTGTGATAGCAGCAAGCAAGGAAAATTTATACCAGTCGCATCTATAGTCGGTGAACTACTAAACCGCTACGGCGTTACCCTCCTTAGGTGTACTACTTGTACAATCTACAGTCGGCTGCCTTGTACCCATTTTAGAGTTCTTTGACTATAACGAGTAATATATCGATATTATTCTGAACTGACTATAACTCATCTTGATTTATCTCCATTAAAAAAGCCCCAACCATTCAGTGATTGGGGCTTCGCTATTTGTCCATATTAACCAACCACTAAGGCTTGTTTACCACTTATAAGTAAGACTAGTTCAAAATACCAAAAGCGACCAACGCATCAGCCACACGTTTGAAGCCAACCATATTGGCACCAGCCATATAATCGACATAACCATTGTCAGTTTGACCATATTGTTCTGAAGCGTTCGCAGCACTGTCGTGGATATCTTTCATAATACCTTTTAGACGCTCGTCGACTTGCTCAAAGGTTTGATATTGACGGACAGAGTTTTGCGACATTTCAAGCGCAGATACTGCAACCCCGCCAGCATTGGCTGCTTTGCCAGGTGCATAATGGACTCGGTGCAAACGGATATAATCAATCGCTTCAGCAGTGAGCGGCATATTAGCGCCTTCGACCACGTACTTGACACCATTTTCAACCAATAGCTTGGCATCAGCTTCATTGACTTCGTTTTGAGTGGCGCATGGAATCGCAATATCAGCTTTAAACTGCCACGGTTTTTGTTTAGCAAACCACTCTCCACCATAGACGTCAACATACTCTGCCAATGGTTTATTATGCTGTTTTTGCTTTTTGAGCCAATCTATTTTTTCTTGATTAAGGCCTTTTTCATCGTGCAAAGTCCCTTGTGAATCAGAAACCGTTATTGCCATACCACCAAGTGCATTCACTTTTTCAGCAGCATGTAATGAGACATTACCTGCCCCTGATATCAGCACCTTTTTGCCTTTGAGCGTGTCATTTTGGGCGAGAAGCATATTTTCTAAGAAATATACCGCACCATAGCCGGTCGCTTCTGTACGCATCAAGCTACCACCGAAGCCCACGCCTTTACCAGTGATAACACCTGTTGATTCGCGTGTTAAATTTTTATACATCGCAAACATGTAGCTGACTTCTCGACCACCGACGCCGATGTCACCAGCAGGCACATCCATGTCTTTGCTCACGTAATGATGTAGCTCACGCATAAAGGCGTAGCAAAAACGGCGAATCTCGCTATCTGTTTTGCCTTTAGGATCAAAATCTGACCCGCCTTTACCGCCACCAATAGGCAAGCCAGTTAGCGCATTTTTGAAAATTTGCTCAAAGCCTAAGAACTTTAGTACCGACTGATTGACGGTAGGATGAAATCTAAGACCACCTTTATAAGGGCCTAAAGCATTACAGAACTGCACACGCCAGCCACGATTGACTTGTACGTCGCCTTTATCATCCTCCCAATTAACACGAAAACCAAATACCCGATCAGGCTCCACCAAACGCTCAAATACTTTCAATGCACTATATTCAGGATGAGCATCGTATAAAGGTTGAATCGTAATCGCCACCTCTTTTACTGCTTGAATAAACTCTGGCTGATGCGCATAACGTGCTTCGATTTTTTCGATGGCCTGACTGATACTCATACATCTCTTCCTTAGGATAAAACTGGGGATCATATTTACTTACGTCAGCGTCACGTCATATCACAACGGATAAGAGGATTACGAACGCTGACGTAAAACTGAAATCGCCCCTATACAAGGTTCTGTATAGAGACAAATGGGATTAAAAAAGCTGACTGAATTTGTGCTTATATGGCAAATTTAGAAGTGACAACATTTTTCATCTTACAACTATATATCATCTTTAAGACTGATAAGTCTAGTAAATATCTCCATCATAAAACTCTATAAGCAATTTTTGTTGGCTAAATTTGAGCTGTTACGTTTAACTGCTCATCGACTAGACATAATAGAAAAATGTCATTTCTCTCTAAAAAATAAAGACAAAAGGAAAATATTTGATGATAAACGGTAAAAAATACCAAAAAATTCGCTTTTTATTGAGCAAATGTATATCAATATTATTAGTAAGGAATTATAATACCTTTCTTACAACAAGGATATTTCTAGCTAATTCAGCTAGTTCATAAATACAAACCAATCACC
>NZ_JBEOOU010000008.1:0-125913 GCF_040309405.1 Psychrobacter sp. W2-37-MNA-CIBAN-0211 | reverse complement strand
GGGTAGACTGGTTTAACAAGAAGCGTTTGCATAGCACGATTGGTTATGTGTCACCTTTTGAGTTTGAAAAGCGGTATCATGATAATTTAATCCTGTCAGGTATTGCTGCCTGACTCAAGTAAATCACTCTCCGATATACTCGGGGCGGTTCAATACGGAACCAACTCATAGCTCGTACTACGCCCTGAAGCCTCAGATTTTTTCAGCATGCCCTTCTCTACTAAATTATTGATATCCCGTAGTGCTGTATCTATGGAACACTTAGTCATAGTTAGCTTGCCATAAAAATCAGTTAGTAAAGTATTCAGCATAGTCACTTGCCTAGTGTTCAGAGCATGCTGTCGATGTGTCTGCCAAAAATTTGATTTATTAATAATTTTATTGGTGGTCGTTTGAGCCGCAATCAATGCCTGCTCTTAGCGGTTGTAAGAACCAGACTAGCCAATCAGTGATATCTTTACCACCTTTTTGCGTTCGCTCTAGCATTTTGTAGTAGTCATTGCGCTGCTTCAGAGTCTGCGCTGATATACTGTAAAAGCGCTGAGCGCTATCATCTCTTTGCGCCAGTACTCTCTGTAATTGCATGGGTCAACCGCTTTGATGACGACATCTAGCTCAGCTGGCAACCTATCCGCACTCGGGGCAACAAAATAAACCTGCTCACAACCATAACTATCAAAAACTACTTGCATAGGTCCTTAACTGTCATCACGTATGCTGCTCGCTTTAATACGATGAAGTCCACTATATCCGTTCGGAAATAATGCTCTATGCCATCTAAGTAAATCGTCCAGCGCTAATGGTTGTTGATAATGATAGGTAGCATTTAACATCATCTCCATCCCTGCATTAATCTCATGAGTAGCAGTTGGTATACCTTAGTCATCTAACTCTAAATGCCACGCAATTGAGGAACGTACTGGCTCAGTATTTAATGCCTCACCTTCTATCTCAGAGGCTTCAACGATTTTTAAAGTACGACATCCAATTGCGCTCCAACGTTAAGATCAAGCCCTAGTGTTAGTAATTTTCCAATCAAACGGTCTTGTAACATCGGCACACACCTGACCAATGGCAGCAGTTTTTTATCTGACCACTGCCACTCAATAAAAACAATACAGTGATGTACTGACAGCGATATTCAAGAGGCACCGATTCTCATCCAAATAGTCACGCCTGTGTAGGCAATGATTTTTGATGATGCAAGGCATACAAGTGCAGTTAGCAACCAAGGCAAGTAGTGATATAATGCCCCTATTATCAATATTTTATGAAAGGTTTACATTATGGCTCGTACAGCTAGCGCATTGCATATTTTAGTAAAACACAAAGAGCAGGCTGAAGACATTATTGCCAAGCTTAAAAAAGGCGCCAAGTTTGATGTACTGGCTAAAAAACACTCAACCTGCCCATCAGGTAAAAAAGGCGGCAGCTTAGGTGAGTTTGAAAAAGGCGACATGGTACCGCCATTTGACAAAGTCTGCTTCAGCGGCGAACTCTTCACCCCACATTTAGTGAAAACCAAATTTGGCTGGCACGTGGTTAAAGTGCTTTATAGGACGTAAGCACTAGCGCCGGAGCTCTAAATGGTAGCTGACTGAAAGATATCTTAAACATTGTCCTGACTCATATATGATCTAAAACAACTTACAATCTAATGTCAGTGTCATAGCTAACAACATAAGAGGCTATCCTAGATTATTTTACTTATCTAGGATAGCCCCGCTAACTATCATCTAAGATATTATGGACAGAGTAGAGGCCGAAAACACTGCCAAATGGCAATGCCCAATTACGAATTGAATATGAATTTACATCAATTTCATACCGATATATATATAGTCAGTCCAATATGAAAAAGATACAGCAGGACTGAGATGCTTAGTTTTTAATGTTGGTTTTGCAGCCTCTGTCTGCGCAGGCACAGCAAGCCAAAAAAATTGATATCAGCAGTGCCGTAGCGTTTTTAGGGTGTTTTGACTATAAGCAAAAATTAGTATGGTAAATAGCAAATTTAGCCATCATAAAAGTATGATTCTCTCTAATAGAAAAACCTTGGCTCTCTACTTATTTAAGATTGACCGCTCTCACAACATTCCTGAAGTCATGATGCAAACCATTGATTTAGATCAATTCGATGGCGATAGAGTGCCTTTAAAGATGGTCACCAAATTAACCATATCGCATCGCCATTGTTCTCACGGTATAGAGTTATACCGAAATATATTAGGGGTCTGTGCTGAAATCTTTAGAACTACAGATAGCCTGCGACGTATAAGCATCACAACTTAACGCCTACAATTCAGCCTTAGTAAAGTATTGAAGTGTGGGTACGAAGTCCCCTAGTACGTCAGCAGCATCTTATGACACTTTTATATTCTGAACGGCTTGATTGAAAACTGATAATGATAGCGCTGGTTAAGGTAAGTTTTTTCAGATTAAGCATGAGTGATCCTGTTTATCATTGTGATATCCTTATCAAGTATGCTATCTATTAACATCTCAAATCTAACAAGATTATTGCAGGCGTCAGTAGATGCATTCGAGTCATTGATTACGCCCACTATGTCAATTCGGGTCATGTTAGGGCGCGCCCTCAATGAAGATGTAAAAAATCAATGAGCCCAAGGTGGCTAATCTTACCAAACGACATCAAATGGCAGGGCAATAGAAATTTACATCGCATTTTAGAACGCAGATGGTACTTATGCTTTATTTACTGAGTCAATGGCGTTAGAAATTACTCAAAAACGCTAGAAAACACCGCCAACAAGTGGATAATGATAGGTCGAATCTTCTCAATTCCAGTTTATACGCTCATAAAAACCAAATATGGTCAGTCCTCTATAAATCAGATACGGTGTCAGGCTCGCTTAGTCTACTATTTGTAGTACTTTCCCTTGCCTTCCTTGTATCCAAACTATATTAAACCGACTATGGTTAACGAGCGTTCAGTGAACTGGAGTCATTATCAGTTAGTAGAATAAAAGGATTTAACATGCGACTGTCATCATTCATGCAAAAAATGCACAAACGCAACCCTAAACTGGGCAAAGTCGCCTCGCTTGCAACGGCAACAGGGGTGCTTGCTGGTAATAGCTTAATCGTTGCGCTACCCGTATGGCTGATGGGTGCTACCAAAGTCGTGACCGGTGCAGCGATCGCTGATGACACGATGATCAAAGTGACCAATTATTGGATAAACAGCAATAACGCTTTAATCGATAATATCCTACCGGAGAAAGACTGGCGTATCAGCCTACCTGATGACGTCAATATGCAAGGCAAGTACCTACTGATGAGTAATCATCAATCATGGGTAGATACCAGTATCGTGCAATATATTAGTGAAAATCGCTTACCATTAACGCGCTTTTTCACCAAGTTTGAGCTGATATATATTCCTGTTATTGGTCAAGCTTTTTACTTTTTAGACTTTCCTATGATGCGTCGGCACTCTAAAGAAGCGATTGCTAAAAACCCAGCCTTACAAGGTAAAGATATTGAGGAAGCAAAACGCGCGTGCGCCCTCCTCAAAGACAAACCCTTTACCCTATTGAACTATTTAGAAGGGACGCGCTTTACCCAAGACAAGCATGACAAACAGCAGTCACCTTATAAGCACCTGCTCAAGCCGCGCGCAGGTGGTCTCTCATTGGCGATCAATGCGTTGGGTAAAGAGATGGATGGCATCTTAGATATGACCATCGTTTATCCTGACGGGGTGCCGACGTATAGTGATCTGTGGAAGGGTAACATTAAGCGTTTGGGTGTCGACGTGCGACATGTCGAGATACCTGATGCGCTTTTTGATGCGGTCAAAAACGGTGGTTATGAGAATGATGAGGCCATCAAGGCGCAAATGTTTGCTTGGATAGAGGAAATATGGCATCAAAAAGATCAGCGTATTAGCGCTATGCTGGCTGAATTTGATAGCCATCCTGACGTCTAAAGCAATCAATAGAAAATGCCATAAATAAGGCTTATATATTTTGATACTTTGACCCCCACATTAAAAAATTGAGTGGGGTGTCAAAAAGCATGCTTGGTGGTTAGAGCATGACTATAGTTAGGTCAATACAAGACAGAGAAAGAGACAGCGCAGAGAATATCAGGATATTAGCTAGCAGTTTGGCAAGATTTAGCCGTTTTTAACCCACTTAGTCGCTTTCGTTTAGATTGAGTACACGCCCTAACTCATCAAGGTATTTAAATATGAAACGTGCCAATCAATTACAGCCATTATCTCGCCAGCATCACCTTGGTCTCAACTTGTCTCGTCATGCGAAAGAATGCACTGACACGGCTACAGAGATTGCCAAGCACTGGCATAATCTCACCGCTTATATCGACGATATGCATTATCATTTTCAGACTGAAGATCATTTTCAGATTGAAGACAACTTAATTGCTAATGCGTTAGAGCCTTATCGCGCATCTCAACCTGAAGTAGCATCGGTATTAGCGGCGCTTGCTGGTCAGCATAAACACTTGCAGACCCTGATAGATGCGGGACAAAAAATGGCGAGTCAATCTCTAACGAGAGAACAAATAAGAGAGCTTGGCACGTTACTATACGACCATATTCGTTTTGAGGAGCGCGAACTATATCATATTGTAGAGAAGTATCTAACAGAGGATGAACTGGATGCTATTTATCAAGCAAGCCCAGACAGTATTAAGCGCTCAGATGAGAACCGCTAGAAATTAGAGTATGTTAAAAATGCTGTTTGCGTCGCTTCTATCGGTGTTAATTGAGCATCAGCGTTGATTTAGCTTATTAACAGTGGCAATCAAGGCGACCATGATGATACCAATGATAATAAGAATGCCGGACATCATATGTGCGGCTTCATAATTCAGAGCCTCCACTTGCTCATAGATAGCAATCGAGACGACCTTGGTCTCACCTGAGATACTCCCACCTATCATCAATACCACTCCAAACTCGCCAATAGTATGGGCAAAACTAATTAAGCTGCCAAGAATGATACCAACGCGCGCTTGTGGCAATGCCACTTTCATAAAGCGCCTCAGACGACTTGGCTCCAATAAATGCGCCACTTCGATGACGCTGGGTGGAATGCGTAAAAACTGAGCGTAGACAGGCTGAATATAAAAGGGCAACGAGTAAATAATAGAGCCGATGACAAGCCCTTCAAAGGTAAAGATGAATGGGCTAATATCATGCTCAGCGAGCCATCTACCGATACCAACATTGGGGCTTAATAGCAGTAATAAATAAAAGCCAATCACGGTAGGTGGTAATACCAATGGCAACGCGATAACGCCCATTAGTAAGACTTTAAAACGACTAAGTACTCGGCCACGGCTGGGCTTGGCGAGCCAATAAGCGACAGGCGTGGCAAACAGTAATAGGCACAAGGTGGTAACACTAGCGAGCTTAATGCTCACCCACAATGGACTGAGCATGTCTGCCATAAGAGATTGGGCTATCATAACGTCATTGCTCTTTCTTGGTCGTTGCTAGCCGTTACTGATCGTAACAAGTAATATAGTCAAAATATCTTAAAAACGCGACGCTATTGCTGATATC
Organism: Psychrobacter sp. W2-37-MNA-CIBAN-0211; assembly: GCF_040309405.1. NCBI lineage: Bacteria > Pseudomonadati > Pseudomonadota > Gammaproteobacteria > Moraxellales > Moraxellaceae > Psychrobacter > Psychrobacter sp. W2-37-MNA-CIBAN-0211. Next base: position 120,356 of record NZ_JBEOOU010000008.1, on the reverse strand, counting down.
AGTTTTTTGTAACCTCTGTCTGCGCAGGCACAGCAAGCAAGGAAAATTAATATCAGCAGTGCATGATGTATCGATATTACTTTTCATTGACTATATCATTCACAAAAATTAGAGTAGCAAGGAAGAAGAGTACAAGTACTACGCATTGTAGGCTAAGCCATTTTGACACAGCTAATCGTATTTTTGGGTTTGGTATAAGGATAATGCTTGGTTATTTAACCATTAAATAGCCCGCTTTCGAGAAATAGTGTTGTCCTACTTTCGAGCGTAAATAATCTGTAAAATCTGTGGCAATGAGTGCATCACTAATGACGATACCATCTTGCAAAATCGCTGGATAAGAGGCTGGCGCTAACGTGATGAATTGTTCGGGTTTGGCTTTGATAGCGATGATTTGTGACTGTGCAACAAAGCCATAATCCACACTACCCGTATGTGCGTATTGAAATGCTTGGCCGATATTTTCTGCTTGTATCAGGCGTTTTTGCTTATTTAAAGTGTTATATAAATTTTGCGACTGTAGATAGGTTTGTGCCGATGCGCCATAAGGGGCAAGCTCAGGATTAGCGATGGCTATTTTGCTATTAGCGTCATTTATGAGTAAATCACTCAGCGTTGCTGGCTCAAGCCCATGCAACGACTTAGTGACGCTATATAGTGCCAACTGGCCTTGCGTATAAGTAAATGATGTATAGCTCTCATTGTTTTTAGCGTTATCTACGACTCTTTCAGCCGCCAATTTGGCAGGGAATTCTTGGTTGGCAGATAAAAATATGTCGTAAGGTGCCCCTGCTTTTATTTGCGCGTACAACTTGCCTGACGAGGCATAAGTGACGTCAATATCCTGTGCCGCTAAGTTTTTATCTGTTTGATAACCGTCAATAATTTGAGGCAACACATCCGATAAATTGGCAGCAGCAGCAATACGCAGGGTTTGATTTTGCTCAGGTGTCTGGCTAGCAGAATCCGTGTCAACCGTATTTTCTGATGTACAAGCGCTTAACGCTACTAGTAAAAATGCAAAGATAGGTGTCACTGCCATCAACTTAGCCATTACTAACCATCCTCATTCTTAACCGTTATTGCTAAGCCACTTCGAAACATCATTGTCGTAATACTCTTGTTTCCACACCGGAATGTCTGCCTTAATCGTATCTAGTATCCAGCGGCAAGCATCAAAAGCGGGATAACGATGGGCAGAAACCACACCCACCCAGACAGCGACATCCCCTATCTCTAAAGCACCAATACGATGGATGGCAATAGCATGAGTGATTTCAAAACGCTTTTTGGCTTCTTCGATGATAGCGCGACCTTGATTCAGTGCCAAGTCTTCATAGCCATAATAGGTTAAGCGTTCAACGCTGGCGGCATTATTGTGATTGCGTACTCTGCCCTCAAAGCAGACAAAAGCACCGCAGCTATCATCATCTAGGGTGTTTTTAAGTCGGTTTTCATCAATCGCCACATCCAATAACGCAAAGCCATCACGCTCAGCGATTAGGTAGGCTTCGTCGATGCTACGCTTGATAGTCATTGAGTGGCTATGGACGTTATCTGTCATGTGATATCTCTATTTGCTGTCTTTTTAAATAGGAAGCGGTCTACTAAAATTTAACCACCCGCGACTGGCGTGATAAATACCACACTGTCACCATCATGGATCTGGTCTGTCCATTTAGCAAAGTAATCATTTACCGCCACGCGTAGCTCTGCCTGCGGGCGACTAAAGCGATGCTTTTGACTGAGTTGTTCATACAGCTCAGTCAACGAGGTCGATTGCTCAACGCTGACCGCTTCCTCTTGGCAGTTGGCTTCATCCGCTAAGCTGGCGAAATATAGCACGTTGATAGTCATCGTTGCGTCCGTGTTTGGTGCTACGTCAATAGTACTCATAAAAACCTTCCATTTTGTGCAATCTGTCGAGCTTTATACTTATATTATTGCTAATCGTTAGAAAAAAATTTCATCAATCTAAGCCTGATTTTAAGCATGACGATAGTCTGATTTGCCGCCTGTTTTTGTCACCAAATGAATATTATCGATGACAATATCATGCGATAGTGCTTTGGTCATATCATAGATCGTCAGACAAGCAATACTAACGGCGGTTAATGCTTCCATCTCGACCCCAGTTTTATGCGTGACTTTGACAGTGCCACTGACGGTAATGGCATGCAGCGCATCATCATAAGCAAAGGCTAGACCAATCTTGTCTAGCGGTAATGGATGACACAATGGAATCAAATCGTGCGTGCGCTTGGCAGCCATTATACCGGCGATATGCGCCGTCTGAGTAATACTACCCTTTTTGGTCATACCATCAGCAGCTTTGATTTGAGCATAAATATCGCTTGGAAAATTCACTTGTCCAACCGCGTTGGCTTCTCGCGTCGTTGCCGTCTTGCCACTGACATCGACCATAATAATATCGCCGTTGCCGTCTAAATGCGATAAGCTAGATTGTCTGCTTTCCTGACTGTTGCTATTCATTGCTAATTTCTCTTGATAATGTCTCTTGATAATTTTTTATAAATCGCTTAACGCTGCGCAGGCACGTTGGAAATCTTCAGGGGTATTAAAGTTGGTCAAATGCTGCCAATTTTCTGTCAAAGGCACAGCTTGCGTAAGAGGCTTAATAAATGACATGACACGGCGTTGACCGCTATCAATATAAGCCTTCAAATCAGCCTCAATACTTAATTGATAGAGTCCCAATAATGGATATAGATGGCTATCATCGGTTAGACAAATCACTTCTTTCTCCGCCACTTGACTAATCACTGGTTGTAATTTTTGCCACAAATCAGTTGCAGGTATTAAGCTATCGCAGCTAATAACGAGTAACCATGAGGAGCCGGATTTTTGGTTTGGCGTTGTATCAGTGAGCTTGGCTAATGTCTGCAAAGCTGATTCAATAGCAACCAAAGCCCCGCCATTATCGCTCTGCTCGTCATCATTGACAGGATTATAATCAGTAATATGCATAATTGGAGATTGTGGATTACCAAGACTTAAATCTAAATCAACCGTAAGACCGCGCTCATTGTCCGCAATCATAATCGGTATATTGAAATCAGCGGCATTTAAATCAGCCGCTTTTAGTTCAAGAGCATGACGCACATGATAGTCTAATAGCCGCTCACCTGTCGGTAGGATGAGTTCCGCTTTGGGCGTGCCCATACGTTTGGACGCGCCACCCGCTAAGATGACTACGCATGCCAAACTATTTAGATGTGGTGCAGGGTTCGCCATCATTGAATATCAGTCATGGCTAGGGTTTTGTGCCAAAAAGTGCGGCACAAAATTGCACGGACGAGTACGGCTATCAAACTGCTCTTTTAAGATATTTTCCCAGCCAGTACGACACGCGCCTGATGAGCCGGGTAAGCAAAATATACCCGTGCCATTTGCCATGCCAGCAACCGCTCGTGATTGTACCGTAGACATGCCGATTTCATCTTTTGAGATGAGACGAAACATTTCACCAAAGCCATCGATCGACTTATCAAACAACACCTTAACAGCCTCTGGCATGCTATCTCTGATAAAAAATCCCGTACCACCTGTCGTAATCACTGCATGAACTTTTGGATCTGCAATCCAGCCACTGATAACCGCTCTTATCTGATAGATATCATCAGAGATCAGCTGCCGATCTGCCAAGTGATGCCCTGCTTCGGTTAAGCTGTCTGCCAAGTATTGTCCTGAGGTATCTTCTGCGATTGTGCGACTGTCAGAGACGGTTAATACGGCAATATTGAGCGGTGTAAATGCTGCAGCGGGTTTGCTCATAGAGTTTCCTAGAGAAAGTGATGTTAATGTTTAAAAAAGCGTAACGTGCTTATTAATTTAACCGCCAATGATTGACAGGTTGTGCATAATGCCACTATTGGCATCATGCAAATGATGGTGCTCAGGTTTAATCGGCATAAAGCTATGTAGATCATTGACTAAACCCTGCACATCATTGTTCTGTAAATGCTGACGAATATCATAGTTGCCTTGATCGAATAAGCACAGATGCACTTTGCCTTGGCTGCTCACCCGCAGGCGATTACAGGTATCACAGAAATGCGCTGCATAAGGGGCAATCATACCAATGCGCCCCAGATAATCAGGATGGCTGTACTCTACTGCAGGACCATCGCTACTGCCACGCTCATGTGGCTGCCAACCATGCTCTAATAAATAATCGGTGATAATATCGGACTGGGCATGCTGGGCAAAAAACAGATCGCTATTGTCACTGGTCTGCATGAACTCAATAAATCGATAAGTCACTTGTCTATCTTTGACGTAATCAATGGCATCTATCAGATTTTCAAAGGCAGTCTCTGCCATCAACACACTATTAATTTTGAGCTTAATATCCGTAGTTTGCAGCAACGTATCCATGTCAGCAAGTAGTTGTGGCAAGCTATCAAAGCCTGTCATCTTATGAAAGGTAGCGGCATCAAAACTGTCCATGCTGATATTAAGCTGGTCGAGTCCAGCCGCTTGCCAACTGGCTAAATGCTTACCCAGCTTATAACCATTACTGGTCATCGCCACCGTTTCAATGCCATCAGTTTGTTTAATGGTTTCAATAATCTCGACGACATCACGGCGGATAGAGGGCTCACCGCCAGTGATTCTAACTTTTTTGGTGCCGACTTGAGCAAAGCCGCGTATCAGTGTGGCAATCTCAGGGACGCTGAGCTCATCATCAGGGCGTTTGCCTTGATAGCCGCTCGGCAAACAGTATTCACAGCGAAAATTACAGAAGTCGGTAATAGACAAACGCAGATAAGTGAGACGTCGAGCAAAACCATCAGTTAACGGTTGAGAGTGCTCAATATCTTGCTCGGTAGGTGCTGCTACAGACGGGGCTTGATATTTATCAAAAGCCTCGGTGGCTGTTGATGTAGACACATTAGGCGAATACAATTGTGCATGGCCTATCTTGACACTGCCTATCTTGACTTTGTCATCACTCATATTTTCCTACCATCAGTAGTGCTTGTGAGCAGCATTACTTTATTATTCGTGTTTGGCCTACCATTGTATGATTTATTTTCAGTTTTTTTGTATTCATCTTATAGAGATTTAGAAAACTGTCACTACGCATGTAGCCAAGGGAACGGCTGCACAATGACGCTATCACCTGATGCCACATTACCACTGTCTTTATCTAAAACAACAAAGCAATTCGCTCGGCTAAGCTGTTTGATTCTATGTGATTGCTGACCTGAGAAGCACTCAACTTGATAACTGCCAGCATCGTTTTGTGTGAGAACGCCGCGCTGAAAGTCCTTACGACCGGCTGATTTTCTGATATCGTTTGTGAGCGTTGCTTTGACACTCAGTTGCATAGGTCGCTCTGCTAGATCAGCGCCTGACATTTGCCACAATGCTGGTATCACAAACTGTAGTGCCCCAACGACCGTCGATAATGGATTGCCCGGCAGACCAAAATATAACACGGGTTTAGCTGTATCTTTATTTAATTCACCAAACACAAACGGCTTACCCGGCTTCATCGCGACTTTATAGTGGTTAATCTGACCCAGCTGTTCAATCACGGTGGTCAAAAAATCATAATCACCAACCGAGACGCCAGCCGTGGATATCAGGACATCGCAGTCTTGCATCGCTTTGTGGACAGCGGCAGTCGTCTGCTCTAGATTATCAGGGATAATGCCGTAATCACGAATGGTCATCGGCAGATCAGCCAGCATGGTTTTGAGTGTCGGCGTATTGGAATTATATATTTGCGCCAAGCTTGTCAGCTCATTGCCAATAGCAACCAGCTCATCACCAGTTGCTAACAAGCCTACGATCAACGGCTGAAATACCTTGACTTGGCTGACTCCCAAATTAGCCAATAAGCTAATATCAGTAGCATTAAGGCGTTTACCTACCTTCAAAACGGCCTCGCCCGATTCGATTTCTTCACCTTGTTTGCGAATATTGCTATCGATCTGAGCCGTTTGCGACAGCGTCACCGTGTAAGGTTTTGATTTGTCGATTGAGTCTCTAATAGTGGCAAAGTTAGTATTCTCTTGCATGATGACCGTGTCACAGCTATCTGGAACGACAGCGCCAGTAAAGATACGCACACCTTGTCCTGCTGTTAAGTCACCAGTATAAGCACTGCCCGCTTGTGATTCGCCAATGATTTGAATGATGCTGGTATCTGATATATCGCTGCCATGAGCAATGGCATAACCATCCATCGCTGATAGATTCTGCCTTGGTATATCGAATGTTGCGGTGATATCTTGCGCCAGTATTTGATTACGACTGTCTAGCAGCTCACAGGTGTTGAGCACCCTTGTTGGTAGTGGAAAGTCATTATTATTATAAGTATCTACGCGCAGCTTTATCGCTGTCTGTAACGCTTCCATCGTAATCATAAGAGCACACTCTATTTGTCGGTTGTTATTAGTATTACATTATAATTATCCATTATAGTGAGGCATTGCTGACAGTTTATCATCTGCAGGCCGTATTTTTTGCTATCAGCATTAATGGCATCCCTTCTACAATTGCATCCTTTATACTTGTTGTTGTAGTCGATTTTATATAACGTCAATGTAGGCGTACTTAAGTTTTCGGTAGCACCACGAAAATAGTTCTCTATAGCACCCTGCTCGTTAAACACTAACAGATAATCGACATTAGGGCATGTCCTCAATCTGAACGGAAGAGACTAAACAGGCTAAATACCATCAAACTGTATCAAATAGCTGGTCAATATCTCGATATTGACCAGCTATTTTTCTTGTTTGGATGTAATTTATCTCGTTTTTATCGCCATTTTTAAAATGATGACATGCCCAAATAGTGAGCACTTAATTTTAACTGCTTAATTTTCAATGCGAGCCTTTTAACTCAGTACCGTTTAACTCAGTGCCTTTTAAGTAAGCTGACACCTGTAAATCAATGTCTTTAGATAGGGCATAAAAAAGCACCTAGGTTAAGGTGCTTTTTTTTGTTCATAATTATTTATAATCATGAACATATTTGTCAAAAACGGTGGCGTTGATTATTACATAATAGCGCCAGCAACCAACTTCACCATGATGTCAATGAAGAAGCACTACGCTGACTGATAAAACCGTCTGGCGTTTGAGCATTATCGGCTTGCCAGCGCTGGAATGCTTTGCGGGTATTGGTACCGATAATACCATCTGTGCCTTTGGTGTCATAACCTGCACTGGTTAAGCGCTGCTGCAATCTGGTCACTTGAGAAGTCGATAACGGGTTTTCATAGCGCGGCCATGATTTTCGTAGACCACTTTGCCCAGCCAGTGCTTTACCGAGCAAGCTAACACCTAACGCATAGCTCGATGAGTTGTTATAAACTTTGATCACATCAAAATTTGGGCTTAACAATAGCACTGGGCCATCTTTACCCGCTGGTAGCCATAGCTCCATTTGCGTATTGGCATCGAGATAAATATCATCTATGGTATCAACGCCAAGCGCTGCCCATCTAGCCGCAGGTTGCTTGCTACCGACCACTGAGTAATCAAATGAAGCCGGAACCGTTACTTCATAAAAAGGCGCCAGACCGCGAACCCAGCCTGAATTGCTGAGATAATTGGCAGTAGAAGCCAAGGCATCACCCGTTGACCATGGGTTGCGATGACCATTACTATCGCCATCGACACCATGCTCTAACCAAGTACCTGGGATGAACTGCGTCTGTCCCATACCGCCAGCCCAAGAGCCTTCTAACTGCGACCAAGACACGTCACCGCGCTGCAATAGCGTCGCTAATGACAGCAACTGCGTTTCGGCGAACTCTTGGCGACGACCGTCATAAGCAAGGCTAGAAAGCGCGCTTGGCAAATCGCTATTGCCAGTCACCACACCGTATGACGACTCCATGCCCCAAATCGCAGCGACGGTTTCGGCACTTACCCCATACTGCGATTCTAGTTGTGACAAAAATGCCCGTTGCTCAGAAAACTTACGCTTACCCGTACTCACACGCCCATCTGATACCGCAGAATCAACATATTCCCACGGCATCTTTGAAAACTCTGGCTGTCCTGAGTCAAGCGAGATGACCTGCTGATTTAAGTAAGCAGAATCCATCAGACGTCGAACCGTTGAGGCATCATAGCCTGATGACAGCGCACGCATGGAGAAGTCAGACTTCCAATCAGAAAAGCTGTTGTAGCTTGGTTTTGCCACCGGTTGCGGCTTGATGACCGGTGCTGGTGTTGGCTTTACTTGAATGGTTTGAGTCTGGGTAATCTGTACACTACCTTGACGCACAGGCTTGCTAGGCTTCTGCATCGCCTGTTGACTGGTACAACCTACCATCACTAAGGCAGGAAAAAGGGCAATATACTGTTTTTTTAACATCATAAAAACTCTCAATTATGAATAAGTGACTTAGCGATTAGCGGCAACAATTAGCAGCAGTTCATCAAATTTAACGTCTAAGCATTTAACATCAAGGTATTTAACATCAAGGCATTTAACGTCCGAGTACAGCCCGTGGATCGATAGGATTGCCATTCAAGCGCACTTGAAACTCTAGGCCGACTTGGTTGGTTTGACCACTGCTACCCATACTGGCAATACGCTGACCAAGTTGTACTTGCTCGCCTTCTTTGACCAGTAATTGACTATTGTGAGCGTAGGCGGTGATGTAATTATCGCTGTGGCGAATCATGATGAGGTTGCCATACTCTGGTAGACCACTGCCCGAATACAGCACAGTTCCAGATTGGCTAGCAAGCACAGGATCACCTTCGTTACCAGCAAACCACATGCCCATGTTACCGGCTGCCGCATCAAAGTTGCGAACCACTTGGTTACGACTTGGATAGTCGTAGCCTGATGTCGCGTTGGCCGTTACTTCATATGCTGGCGTTGGCGTGCTGGTGACAGGAGGCGTATAAGTCGGCTGTGACGGAGCAGAGGTATTAGTACCATTATAAGTGTTATAGCGATTGTTGCTAGCTGCCGTTACTGGCGCGCCTTCCCATAGCTTCAACCATTGACCGCTATAGATAGTATATTTACTATCCAAACCGTTCATCGCCCCAATTTGACGATAGCTCAAGCGATAGCGCTCAGCGATTTGACTGACCGTATCGCCACGCTGCACGCGATGATAGTTAGGAACGCCTTTAGCATTGGTAATAATCTTAGGTCCCGCTTGGTTAGCTGATTGGTAAGTAGGCTTCGTCGCACAGCCGACTATCGCTAACGATGCTGCTGTTAACGTCCCTATCAATGCTACCGTTGCCAAGCGCGATCCAGCAATAAGCTTCTTCATACAAGATTTCCTATTCTTTATGTTACTCACAAACTCCTTGTGCTAATCACAAGCATTTTGCTAACTTTTATACCGTTTAATTTTTGTCAAATACCATCATCAACAACTCGATAATAAATGATTTTTCTAATCTTTGGCAGCGCTAAATTATAGCATTAATGCCGACAGCCTATTGAGAGTGTCTGCTGGCGTGTGATGCAAGCGTACTGGCGATAGACTAATATAACCCGCTGCCACCGCTTGGTCGTCCGTCATATTAGTTGCCGATGACTGAGTGTCTTCAATTTCTGCTGGCGACTTGTATTGCTGCTTACGTAGCGATAGCCAATAGGCATCTCGCCCGCGCGGATCCACCATATGGTGCACAGGCCGTGCTATTTGGCTATGTCCCAAACAGGTAATTTTTCGGCCTTTGACATCATCGGCATCATTTACATCGGGGATATTAACGTTTAATACATGATAGGGCAAACTTTTGAATGCCTCTACTATAGATGTTTCGGTTAGCAGTTTGACGATTTCATCGGCGGCCATTTGATAGCGGCTCGTTTGATCTTGTCCATCGCCTGTCATCCTTGCACCGACTAGAGAAGTTGCAATTGCAGGTAAACCAAAGAGCTGCGCGGTCAATGCCGCGCCAAAAGTGCCTGAAAACAATACATCTTGCCCCAAGTTGGCTCCTGAGTTAATACCGGTAATCACACAGTCAAAGTGTGTGTCTTGATATAGCTCGTGTAACGCCAAATAAACACAGTCCGCAGGCGACCCATTAACCGCGATAAACCCCGAGGGTAATTGATGAGTATATAACGGCTGGGAGATGCTTAAGGCGCTACCACAGCCACTCTGCTCATTGTTTGGGGCAACTACCATCACCTCGCCAACCTTTGATAAGGCTTGCGCCAACGCTAACAATCCTGGCGCATGTACCCCATCATCATTACTCACTAAAAATTTCATTTGTACTCAATATATTTAGGTTTGACCGTCTGTCTGCTTGTCTACTTTAAAAGGATAAAATTGTTATACTCAGCCCGTTATTTGACGGTTTATTGCTTAGCGCAATTCACACTGACGGACGGCTAAAAACGATTGTTATCACTCAGTTTTCTCATAGCAATGGTCATTATTAGGTAGCACCTTACCCTTATAGCGGTGTTAGGTGCAACGACATTGTGGGCGATTATACCTTAATCGTGGAGAGACACGAACCCACTCTTTGCGCTGAATTTGCCTGTTGCTTGACATGATCCTTGATCTTTCGCGGCAGTCAAATCACAATCTGAAAGTAAAACTGGTCGGTAACACGTTACAATAGACAACAACGCACAACAATATAAACTTATACTTTTATGCTGACGTAACTTATAAGCTGATGCTACTGATATGTTGCTGCAAAATGCCTTTGGCTCACAATATATCTACACATAAATCAATATTTTATGTGACTTTTGTTTTTTTACCCATTAACATATGACCATTAAATAAAGATAAGCGAGTGTGATACTGAATGAATAATCAATCGATATTATCTATAGCTTCTGTGATAGCAAAGACCGCTTCAAAAATTGGTTTTGCAGGACTGATAACGTCTGTTGCCATGCTGTCTCAAGCGACCAATGCTGCACCCAATCCAGCAACCACTATCCCATTGGATATGTCTGGTATGAATATCACCAAGCATGAAATTGCCGTGATGCAAGTATTGTCTGAGATTTGTCCACCGATGCTAAATGGCAAACAGAAACAGCGTTTTTATAAGTCTTATACCGTTCAGTTGCATGAATTGATGCCGTCTTTAGAAGATCCAAAAGCGGCGATTCAATATCTATCAACACAGCAGGATTATCGCCAAATATTACAAGGCATCCGTAGCTGGACCATGGGCTTCTCCAAGCAAGAGAACAAAGCCTTGTGTGAAGATTTGGCAAATGCTGAATATTAATTACGATGCTTGGTGGTGTATCAGAAAGTATGCTGAGGAGATAAAAGGAGGGTGACAGCCAAAGCAAGATGATATATTTGAGGTTATGAAGACACAAATAGATATCAGTTGCCCCGCCTGTCACAGTCCCAGTTTAAAGAAAAACGGCATAAAAAGCTATGGTAAGCAAAACTACCAGTGTAAGGACTGCAAACGTCAATTCATTGGTGACTATGCCCTAACTTACCAAGGCTGCCATTCTCAAATAGAAGACAAGATACGGCTAATGACGGTTCATGGTTGCGGCGTTAGAGACATAGCCGTTATAGCCAAGGTTAGTATTGGTAAAGTGCTCAATACTATAGGCTCATCCGTATATAAGATTACGCCTAAGAAGCGCTACTATGAACGCTTAGAGGTTGATGAGTTCTGGACTTACGTGTATCGCAAAAAGCGTAAAGTTTGGCTTATTTATGCTTATGATCGCGCTACCAATGAGATTGTTGCTTATGTTTGGGGCAGACGTGACTTAAAAACGGTTAAGAAGCTAAGAGCCCGGCTTAAATACCTGAAAGTCAGCTATGATTCTATTAGCTTGGATAACTGGGATAGTTTTATAACCGCATTTAAGACTGATAACAAACAAATTGGTAAGCAGCATACGGTAGGTATAGAAGGTAATAATTGCCGCCTTAGACACCGATTGCGTCGGGCGGTTAGAAAAACCTGTTGTTTCTCTAAGAAGCTCGATAATCACTTCAAAGTGTTTGATATGGTGTTCTTTTACGTCAATTATGGCTATGTCTAATGCCAGCATACTTTTTAGAACACCACCCGATGCTTTTAGTTCTATGGCTAAAACGCAGACATTACTAAACCTAAAAATAGTACTCTACATAACCAGCTCTATTACTCAATCGGATATAAGCAGCAATAAATAACCATAAAAAGCACAGATATTGCTGCTTTTGCCCTATCAAATTCAATAACTGGAATGATAGCGTAATGGGCTTAATGAATAAGCTCATTGCGCTTAGAAGAAGCTTGCTGTCACCCGACTGTTCAATTGCAGTGGGTGCGGCAAGCTTTTTTGTGGTATGTGAAAAATATGCATAAATCCTGATATATCAAAACGCTCTATAAGCGTTGTCTCTCTTTTTTAGTCGCGTCCTATTTTTTGTATTTATCGATTCCCCATCGGTTGGCATTTTGCTAAGATAAGGCGTTAATTTTATGTCCGTCGCTCAGGCATGGTTTTCCTCATTCACATACTCTTTTAAACCTTTATATTTAACACATACGGTTTGATAGAAGGTGTGAGGTTTAGTACCAGCTATGATGCGACAGATACATTTGGTTCCATGATGCGGTGTAACAATCTATGACAGTAAAGCGTGTAAAAAAACAGCTGGTGCAGCTGGTAGTTGGCATGAGTATTTCTATGAGTGCAGTGATGGCGAGCGCCGCCATTCAGCCACCTGAAATGGAAAATACAGCCTATGTGCTAATGGACTACAATACTGGTGAAATTTTGGCACAAAAAAATGCCAATCAAGCTCTTCCACCAGCGTCTCTAACAAAAATGATGACCAGTTACATCATTGAGCAGCGCTTAGCATCAGGTGATCTCAAAGAAGAAGAACAAGTATTGATGAGCAAAAATGCTTGGTGTCGCGGTAGTAGCAGTCAATCTTGTATGTATGTGCCGGTGAACAAGACGGCCAGCGTTATCGATATGCTGCGCGGTATTATCATTCAATCAGGTAATGATGCCTCAAAAGCGATGGCCGAGCATATTGCTGGCAGCGAAGACTCATTTGCCATCTTAATGAATGAGCAAGCGCAAAAGCTTGGTATGGAGAACACCCACTTCGTTAACTCTACGGGCATGCCTGACGAAGGTCATGAAGCCTCTGCATTGGATTTGGCTAAGTTGGCGCGCGCTATCGTCAAAAATAGCGGTGACTATTATGGTATTTATGCCGAAAAAGAGTTTACCTACAATGGCATTACGCAAGGTAACCGTAACGCCCTACTCAGCACCGACTCTACTGTTGACGGTCTAAAAACAGGTCATACCGATGCCGCTGGCTATTGCTTGGTCGCCTCAAGCAACCGCGAAGGTATGCGTTTAATCTCTGTCATTATGGGTACAGAAAGCCAGCAAGCACGTGCCGATCAGTCACGTGAGCTACTCAACTGGGGCTTTGGTCATTTTACTACTGTAACCAAAGCACCTGCTGGCCAATTCGTAAGCAAAATCCCTGTATGGTTTGGGGAAGCTGAGGAAGTAGAGCTAACCACGGGTGACAATCTGCAAATTTTGACCAGCAAAACGCAGAAAAATAAAATCACGACCGTGGTTGATATCCCTGAAAGCCTAGAAGCACCTATCAAAAAGGGTCAAGAAGTTGGCAAATTGATGGCAGTCATTGATGGTAAAGCAGTCGCATCAGTCCCTATCATCGCGACCAATGATGTCGAGCAATCAGGCTTTATGAGTCGTATGTGGCAACATGCGGTACGCTGGGTACAAAACTTATTTTAAATTGGTGCTTTAGTAATAACACAAATACTTTTTAAAAGTATCAATTAATAAAAAAGACGCCTTAAATATGGGCGTCTTTTTTATTGCTATGTTAAGGCGTGTTGAGGTTTACGCTAATTTATATTGAAACCAGTTCATTTGATGTAAGGTTATCTCTAAACTTAGTCTGTCTAGGCTAATTACTTTCAGAATAATTTATTTAAAAGCCATCCCTTTAAAATAAGAAAGTTTTATAATGAGTTAAGCCCATATTAGCCAACTTTTTAGCAGATCACTTAAGGCTTTATCATCATAGGCGGCGCTATGGCAATAATCGACACCAGCCGCTTTTAGCCCATGCTCAAAACTGTCTAAATATTGCGCTTGATCTGGAGCGTACCAATACACTAATAAAGCACGGTACTTACTCTCGTAGCTTTCAAACTGGCGTATACGCTTGGCTATGACTTCAGCATTACTCGAGGGCACGTCTTCTGCAAACATCACCATATCGACTTTTCTCGTATTTAGCTCATCGATAACGAGATGTCCCTGCTGATGACAGATGACCACCGCTCCCAAACGCTGGAGCTCATCCACCAAAAACCCTGTCTCATGAATATAATAGTAAACCACAACCAAACCAGCCAACAGGTTTTTCTGATGAACTTGGTGTTTATTGGGCAAAGGAATAGTGAACATGAACTGTGTGCCGACGCCTAAGGTACTCTCAACCTCGATAGTCGCACTCATTAGCTGAGCGATTTGTTTGACCACTGGCAAGCCGATACCCGTCCCCTCGTATTGACGGGTTTGTGATGAATCTACCTGAAAAAATGGGTTGAAAATATCCTCGATATAATCACTATCGATCCCAATACCGGTATCTTTAATAGTGATTTGCCAACGGTTACTGTTGTCAAAGTGGGTCAATTGCGAGGTAATACTCACTTGCCCTACTGGGGTAAACTTAATCGCATTACTAAGGAGTATCGATAATACCTGTTTTATTTTGTCGACATCGCCTTCGAGAGTATAGTCTATATGATAGACATGGCTGAGTAACGTCAAGCCTTTTTGTTTAGCAATAGACTCAAAATCCACCAACAGATCAGCAATTAGCTGAAGCGGATTAAACTCACTCGAATGGATGCTAATCTGACCTTTTTGTATTTGATTCAACTGGATGATTTGGTCAAGCGACAATACCAATTTTTCACTGCCATTACGAATGATATCTAACGCGTCTTTTTGCTCATCACTTAGTCGCTCATCATCTAATATCTGTAAGCCGCCCACAATAGCATTCAGCGAGGTTTTTAACTCATGGGTAATCATACTTTGAAAATTATGCAGCTGTACATTTAAAGACAAATCCTTATGATGTAACTGCTGCTCAAAAATAGCAAGTGCTTCATAGTCTTGTTGTGCCTTTTGCAAGCGATCAAACAAAACAGTGAAAGTCTGCTTAATTTGCAGCAGTTCTTGAAATTTAAACTGCTGCGAAATAACAGGCAGCTGTTCAAGCTCTGGGTGCTTGCTAACGATTTCACATACGTCGGTTAGCGCTGCAATATCTTTGACAGGCCAGCTGAGTTTGCGCAGAATATATAGCATCCAGATGACAGCCAATATAGTGGTGATAAGCCATAATAGTAAATTGCTGCGCAACCAGTTGGCACGCAGTTTATCTACGTCTAAAGTTATATTGATATAGCCAACCAAGGTACTATCATCAGTTAACGCCTCAAGGTCTGGCGGATCGATCATGTTGTCTGATAAAGGCTTGTCTGTTTGCTCAGTCGCGGCTATCGTTGCAGCGCTATCGGTAGTGATATCGTCACTGACAACCGGATAATTGAAGCTGACCGTATCAGCGAACAAAGCGTTTTGCCAATCATCATGTGACTGGTAGGCTGTGAACCTATCTATATCTGCAATAGGCTGCGGCGTTGAATAAAATAGAATACTTTGGATATTGGGTTCTGCCGCCAACACAATACTGACTTGCTTGGCAACGGTATCTGCACCGTCTATCGTCGATGCACTGCTCGTCAGTAAGGCAGCCAACTGCTGAATATGCCGATGCTTTTGCTGATAGTGATGCACAAAACCATAGACAAAAGACAATAGAATACCTACCAGCACAGCCAAAATGATGGCCTGCACGACAGAGCGCCAGATAAACTTAGGAAGGATTTGCAACGGCTGGTTGTTCATGTCACTCAACTGAGTTAAGACGACTGGTTATTTATATTACAGGTATTTACAAGACATGATAAGAGCAACATTAGTATACTCTGTTGCAGCCTTGTTATAACAAAGCTGCAGCAGAGTATACTTTGGGGCTTTATAAAGAACCGAAAGGTAATAAGCCTACCGCGTTAGCGAGGCTTTTTATCTTTGGTGGTGAACTTTTGCGCTCGATTACGCTCACGCTGACGCAACTGCTGCGCCTTCGCTTTGGTCGGCGTGTCACTTTTGTTGGCGTATGGGTTTTCGTTCAGCTTAAAGACTACGTTAAGTGGCGTACCTTCGAGCTTGAAAACCTGACGGAACTGGTTTTCAAGATAGCGCTGATAGCTTTTAGGCAGCGAGCCAGTTTGGTTACCATGGATAACAATCACGGGTGGATTGTGACCACCAATATGGGCATAACGTAGCTTGATACGACGACCAGCAACCGTCGGTGGCGGATTGGCGGTCACTGCATCTTGTAAAATCTGGGTCAAACGGTTGGTTGACACTTCAAACATAGAAGATTGATAAGCACGTAAGATGGATGGATATAAGTTACCCACACCAGTGCCATGTAATGCTGAGATTAAGTGCACTTTTACATACGGAATGAAGTTAAAACGGCGATCCATCTCAATTTTGATATAGTCTCTTTGATCTTGTGTCAGACCATCCCATTTATTGATCGCTACCACTAATGCACGACCTGCATCGAGTGCATAGCCGATCATATGCAAATCTTGGTCAACGATACCTTCGTGGGCATCAATGACAATAACCGTGACGTTAGAATCTTCAATCGCTTGCAAGGTTTTGATAACCGAGAATTTCTCTACTTTTTCATCGATTTTTCCGCGGCGACGAACACCAGCGGTATCAATCAATACGTAGTCTTTGCCATCGCGCTTATAAGGGATATAAATACTGTCACGTGTGGTACCAGGCATGTCAAACACCACGACGCGATCTTCACCCAGTAAGCGGTTTACCAAGGTAGATTTACCAACGTTTGGACGACCAATGATGGCAAGCTTTAAGCCTCTTGGTTCTACCATCGCATCTTGTTCAGGCATGTCGGCGGTCAGTATTTCTAGCAAATTACCGACACCGCGACCATGACTGGCAGCCATTGGATACGGCTCGCCCAAGCCTAAAGCATAAAACTCTGCAGGCGCGGAGTCATGTACACCATCGACTTTATTGGCAACCACATAAACGGGTTTACCAAGGGTATGCAAGAATTTGCCGATTTCGGCATCAGCGCCAATCATACCAGCACGGGCATCAACCACAAATACGATGATGTCTGCTTCGTGAATAGCAGTATGCGACTGCTCAGACATATAATCATCGATGTTGCCGCTACCATCATCAGCTTCACCAATACCGCCCGTATCGACGACAATAAAGGCTTTGCCTTCATATACCGCATCGCCGTATTGACGGTCACGAGTCAGCCCTGACAAATCAGCAACCAGTGCCTGCCGACTTTTAGTGAACTGATTAAATAAGGTAGATTTACCGACGTTTGGACGACCAATTAAGGCGACCACAGGCTTGATACTCATGGGTTACTCTCAGTGAAGGGTACAATGACGGATAAGACAGCTACTCGTTTAATAATATGAGTAAATATACTGCGCTTGACCGTAAACTAAAATGAATGATAAATATAAAACGATATAGTCAATACTCTATAAATCAAATACGGTGTCAGGCTCGCTTAGTCTACTATTTGTAGTACTTTCACTCGCCTTTCTTGTCTCTAAATTATATTGAACTGACTATAGCAATAAAAATGAATTATTGGCTATTTTACAATAATAGATGATATATCTAGTGGCTGCATTATTACCGAATACTGGGTATAGATGTCATCTAATAGACATCATATACAGGCACTACATACCGCTATTATATAGAGATAATGTTGGCAGCGCATCGGTCGCATAGAGTACGCGAAACCTCAGCGTTAAACAAGCCATTTGCAAAAGGCACGAAACGCCGACGAAGCAGCGTTTATTCCTCGTAACATCGACATAGCCTCATCATAGGCTCATCATAGCATCGACGTTGAGCAGTACGCTTAATCACAGGCTTAAAAAAACCTTATTAATAAAACGACTGCCCATAAAATCTTAGCGAGCCAATTGCCAAATAGCCACTTGACCTGAGGTACTTTGGGTCAACAAACGGCTACCTTCTGCTTGCAAGTTGGTGAGCGCGCCTTTGGTCTCTACACGGCTGACGATTTTTCCGCTGGCAGGGTCAAATAAATGCACGACCCCATCATAATCACCCACTGCAATATAGTTTCCAATCATAACAGGGTTGGTTAAGTGGCGATAAGCCAACTCTTCACTTTCCCACAACATCTCACCACTGTTGCGATCATAAGCGACCACTTTTCCGTCCAAGCTGGTGGCAATAACTTGCTGGTTGTTTACTGTAAGCGCTTTTAGGCTGGCAAGATCATTAATAAACATGACTTGACGTGACGCTAAATCAATACCTAATAATTGCCCACTATAGCTAATGGCAAACAGCTGATTGTTACTGACGACAGGTTTGCCATCGACATCGCTCATACGCTCAACTTCGCTACTGCCTGCACCAACACCAACACGTCTTGACCACTGCGGTAGACCGCTATCGGTGGTCACAGCATGTAAACGCCCATCAGCCGTAGCCAATAATGCTGTTTTATCATCTAATAAAGTTGGTGCCGCACTACCACGTACGCTGATAGCGGGTACTTGGGTAGCAAATTGCCATACTGACTGGCCAGTCTGCAGTGATAAGCCGTGCAAGAAACCATCATTAGCTGACAAAATCACCCGATTATTAGTAATAAGTGCTGGTGACAATACCGATCCTGATAACTGTTGCTGCCAGCGTTTTGCGCCAGTAGTGCTATCAAAGGCCATAATTTGCCCGCCACGTGTACTGACAATCGCAGTCTGACTCAAGGCATCTATTGCGACACCACCTGTGATTTGATCACCTACATTGACTGACCACAGCTCTTGACCGGCATTATTAAAACCAGTCAAATCACCACCGCGCGAAGCAGTAACAATTTGCGAGTTGGCGTAACCCACTTGCAAATCAAGTGGATCTTTTTTGCTGGCTTTTTTGTTACCGACATCAGTGCTAAACACAGGCTGTAGCACGCTAATAGGCTGCGCAATTTGCACCAGTTTAACAGGATCGTTGACGACAGGTTTGATACCGCGATTACAGCCAGCGACAGCTGTTGCCATCGCTGCGATGACGGCGACATGCATGATCGTCATCTTGATGGTTTTAGCCTTTAACGTGTTGCTAGAGCGAATAGATTGAGTCATTATAAGTTCTCACTACAAATAAATTAACAATTAATAAATTAGCCATCAGTAAATAAGCAATTGATCCGTAATAAAAAAGTTCGGTATATTGACCTTAACTTTGAATACTACCCTGCTGACTTGCTGCGCTACTTAGTTTGTAGAACGGTTTTAGTCATTCGATAATTGAGTTATCAGATAAATCATTAAAACTAAGAGGGTTGCTCAGTAGCAGCTGTCGTATTTTCAATCACTAATGGCTGCTCAGCAGTGGCAGACTCTTGAATTAGGCTAGCTTGCGACTCGATAGGCTCAGGCACGATACCAAGACTTTCCATTTTTAAAGCCAATACCGCACGTGTTTCTTGACGACTGCGCAATAATTCCCAAGCATTGTTATAAGACTTAATCGCTGATTCCTTATTGTCTTGCACCAGATAAATATCACCCAGCAGCTCTTGCTGACTGGCTTCAAATGAGCTTGGCATATCATTATTGGCCTCAGCTAAGGCTGCATCTGCATCACCAGCCGCCAATAGCGTCTTGGCATAACGCAGACGAGTAATCGCAGTCAGACCTGCATCACCCAAATCGATTGCTAGCGCTTTTTTCAGCGTCTCACTTGCCCCTGTAAAGTCATCACCATCAACCTGTTGACGCGCTTTAATCATCAGTGCTTGCCATGCATAAACGGAGTCACCATGGGTGCTGACCAAGTCATCAATATCTTTATTAAGCTGTGTACGACTGTCTGCCAGTGCTGCTTTTGCCTCTGCTTCTAAATCTGGATTTTGTGACGCCAGACTGACTTCTTCATTCAACCGCTGGATGTCTGCATAGTAATCAGCAGCAACCGTATCCACACGGGCATGATTGTCCTGCCAATATGTCCAGCCAAAATAAGCAGCCAGTGCCAACAAAATCGCAGTGACAATATAGCTGCCGTATTGCTTTAACGCTTGCATTGAATTGTCTGCATTCGGCGAATTGGGTGTCAGAGCCATAGGTAGTTACCTGATAAAATTGTTATTAAGTTGCTGATACTAAAGTGGTTCAGTGACGAGAAAAGTGCTCTTTATTTGATAGCCAATCCTGTGCAACCGTCTGTTGCTCACCTGTCTGCATGTCTTTGATGCTAATAGTCTGATCATCCAGCTCTTGCTGCGCAATAATAACCGTCAGCGCAGCGCCCGATTTGTCCGCTTTTTTCATTTGCGCTTTTAGACTTGTCGCACTTGCCATTTTTACCCGCACATCTGGACGGCTATAACGCAAACGTTGTGCATAGCCAATACCCGCACCATAAACATCGGGATGAGCCACGACAAAGACATCACAAGCTGGTACATCAGCAATCGGAGCGACAGCTTCCATGAGTAACAATAAACGCTCAAGTCCCATGGCAAAACCAACCGCAGGCTCAGACTTCACCGGCTTGCTACTATCGCTACCGATTGATTTTAGCTGTCCAATCAAACCATCGTAGCGCCCACCGGCACAAACAGTCGCTTGGCTACCAAGCTTGTCAGTGACCCACTCAAAGACGGTTTTGTTATAGTAATCAAGACCGCGTACTAGATGCGGGTTAATCTCAAAACTGATGCCAAGGTCGGTCAAATACGCTTGCACTTGTTCAAAATGTGCGACGCTCTCTGCGCCTAAGAAGTCAGCCAGCTTTGGTGCATCTGCCAATACTGCTTGGGTACTCGCCTCTTTACTGTCTAAAATACGCAGCGGATTGGTCGTCAAGCGGCGTTTGCTATCATCGTCTAGCTGCTCTTGTTTGTCTGTTAAATAAGTAACCAGCGCCTCACGATAAGCATGGCGCTCATCCAGCTCGCCCAAGCTATTTAACTGCAAATGCATCTCACCTTTTAGACCCAGCTCTTGCCACATCAGATGGGTCATAGCAATTAATTCAGCGTCGGCATCCGGTAGCGCACTGCCAAAGCTCTCGACACCCAATTGATGAAACTGGCGGTAGCGACCTTTTTGTGGACGCTCATAGCGGAACATCGGACCGATATACCAAAGTTTTGGCGTATCACCACGCAGCAAATTGTGCTCAATCACTGCACGTACCGCCCCAGCTGTACCTTCAGGACGCAATGCTAAGGGTGTTGGTGGCTCAGACTTATCGGTAAAGCTATACATCTCTTTTTCGACGATGTCGGTTGCCCCGCCGATAGCACGGGCAAATAAGTCGGTTTGCTCTACGATAGGCAGACGAATATGTTCATAACCGTATCTACCCAGCACATCAGCCAATATCGCCTCTAGATGCAGCCATTTTGCGGATTGATCAGGCAAAATATCATTAAACCCTTTAATAGCTTTAATCATGGTACGGTCATATCCTTAAAAATTTTAACAAGTATTCTATTATTGTTGTGACGTTTCAATGAGCGCTATCGGAATCTGAAATACGGCAGCTTATTTTACCCGAATAATTTCATTCTCACGTTTTTTGGCCAGCTCTTCTGCATGCGCGCGAACCATACTTTCTATTTCATCAACCAAGTTATTGGTGTCGATAAGATGGCTTTTTTCACCCATACGATAGACCAATGACTTACGTGCAGCGCCAACAATACCTATATCAGATTCCTTCGCCTCACCTGGGCCGTTCACTTTACAGCCAATCACTGACAAATTCATCGGTTCGCGCACATCTTCTAAGCGTGACTCTAATGCGGTCATCACTCTAATCACATCAAACTCTTGACGAGAGCAGCTCGGACAAGCAATAAAGTTCACGCCATTAGAACGAATATTGAGCGATTTTAAAATATCAAAGCCAATTTTAATTTCTTCTTCTGGCTCTGCTGCCAACGAGATACGAATGGTATCGCCAATGCCGTCCAATAATAAGCCACCGAGAGCAATGGCGGACTTGACCGAACCGGTACGATAAACGCCAGCTTCGGTGACACCTAAATGCAGCGGATTGTCGATTTGGGCAGAGATAAGACGGTAGGCATCCATAGTCAAAAACACATTACTGGCTTTGACCGAGACTTTGTATTGATCAAAGTTCAGGCGCTCTAAAATATCGATATGACGCATCGCCGATTCCAGCATCGCCGCGCCATTCGGCTCTGTATATTTACGTTGAATGTCTTTTTCTAATGAGCCAGCATTGACACCGATACGAATAGGAATGTTATGATATTTGGCACAAGCGACGACTTCACGTACTTTGGCATCGCTACCGATATTACCTGGATTGATACGTAGACAATCTGCACCCGCTTCGGCAACCGCTAGCGCTATTTTATGGTCAAAATGTACGTCGGCAATCAATGGTACGCTGACCAGTTTTCGAATCTCACCAAAGGCTTTGACCGTATCCATCGTTGGCGTTGATACGCGCATCAGATCGGCACCAGCTTCAACGCAGCGTTCGATTTGAGCCACGGTTGCGGCCACATCACAGGTGTCCGTGTTGGTCATGCTTTGCACACTTATCGGTGCATCGCCACCAATCGCGACATCACCGACATAGATTTTTTTGGTCAAACGACGGTTAATAGGCGATGGCATTGACATACATAAATCCTTTAATTAAAACTAAAAAGCAATAGGCTCAAATACAAAAAAGACTAAGGAGCCAACTCAAAACTGGCCTGCTTATCCGTTGCGTAAGTATCTAGAGCGACGGCTTCTTGATTCAGCATTAAGCTAACATTATCGACATTATCAATCTGTACATTAAATGGTGGCATACCTGATAATTTATAGTCACCAGCGGTCTGCGCACCATTCATCAAGTTGCTACCAGAAGCGTCAGTAATGCTGATAATGGCGTCATCTGTCAGTTTGACGTCTAAAACTGCCACATTGGTATTGGCATCACCGCCTAAATTGAGCGCAGAGCCAGACGCGCCGACCCCATTGGCATTCGTATTAATCGCTGCACCTTGTGCTTGCTCGACGGCTGATATGTCCTCGACAGCGACGGTTGGTTCTTGGTTATTTTCTTTGCTCGCATTGCTCACCATACGAAATAGAAATATCGCTAAGATGATTAGCCCGATAACACCTATGATTAACAAAGGGTTAAAGCGAATACGGTTATGCGTATCACGCTGCAATGTACCCATTGGACGCAAAGGCGTATCGGTATTGTTTGCCAATTGAGCTTTAAGCTCTTTGGGATAAGCGGCATCAAAGCTGCTTGCAATTTTTACCGGATCTAAATCCAAAAATTTGGCATAATTAATCGCAAAACCACGAGCAAAAGCGGCTTGCGGTAGCTCAGAGAAATTCTCACTCTCTAGCGCTTGTAGATGTCGTTTTAAAATAAATAGCTCAGCTGCCACCTCTTCTAAGCTGACTTGCTTATTTTTTCGGGCTTGTTGCAATACAGCACCAAATGATCCCTGCTGGTTAGATTGAGTGTTTGATGATGGGGTGGTCATTTCCATGGTGCCTCTGGATTATTAAGCCAAGTCTTAAGTTGTTTTGCCTCATCGCTTAACGGATAAGCGGATAAAAGCTGCTGTGCCAATTGCTGGCGCGTTGTTTTGTTATTTTGTGCAGCGGCAATTTTGATGCCTTGCAATAGTAAGCGCGGGCTAATGCCCTGCCCTTGTACCAGTATCAAAGTCTCATCATAGAGCCGCTGTGCTTGTTGCACACGCTGCTGCTCAAGCAATAAATCTACCAATTCAATATGGGCAATAATACTGTTGCGATTGCCATCTAACGCCCGCAAGAATGCTTTGGCGGCTGCCGGATGATCATCGAGTTGCAGGTAAGTGCGACCCAAGTTTTCTAACGCCCCAATACGGCCTTCATAGCCTAATGCTGCACCGGCGATTTCAAACTGCGCCGCTGCTTCTTTGTAACGTTTCATTTGCGACAAATAAACGCCGTAATTATTGTGCGCCTGCTCAAAATCTTTATCAAGCGCGATGGCTTTTTTAAAATACTGGTCGGCTTTTTCAAGATTGATGCGGCTGCCTTCTTGCTGCAACAAAACGCCCATCATATCATAGGCTGGCGCGTAACGGCTATCCGCAGCAAAGGCTTTTTCTAGCTGACGCTGCGCGGTATCAAGCTCATTTTTGCGGATATATTGCGCGGCAAGTGAGGTGCGCACACGAGCAATCTCTTGTTGATCCAAGTTGCGATCGCTAGTCGGTCGCGTGGACGTTTGATAAGGGGTGCTACCCGTTAGATCATTGGTCGTCGTACTTTGACAGCCGCTCACTAGCAAGCCTGCCAATGCACTTGCCAGCAGCATACGCTTTGGCGTAGCCAGTGACTCAATCGCTGATATCAACGGTTTGAACGCTGAAAGAAATGGTTTTTGATATTTGAACTGACAAGAATCTTTAGAAGTCATCATAGCCGCCATCATAAAACTGTGGTTCAGTACAGGGGATCAAAGAAGCATCAGTTTAATAGATTTAGCCCCCATAAGTACAATTTAGTTACTATTAATTGCTACCTTCATGGTTATTAGCGGTTATGACTACAATTTTATTACCGTTGTGATGGATAAAAGACAGCTAATTATCAAACCTTTATAGGCTGTTCATCATTTCTATCAATACCGTCTTCCGTTATCAATACCACTCTAAATCTTCTATGCTACCTCACATATTACCCTACACGTTTTCACGGTCTTTGATGCTTTGCTGCCACGCTGCCGAACGTCTAGTACGATCAGCAACTTGTCCGACCAATTGACCACAGGCCGCATCAATATCATCACCACGGGTTTGGCGAATCGTACAGACAAATCCCGCTTCACTTAAAATATTGCTAAAAGCATGGATACGGTTGTTGCTTGATTTATCGTAATTGGCATGTGGGAATGGATTAAACGGTATCAGATTAATTTTGCTTGGCAAATCACCTAATAAAGCCACCAATTGATGAGCGTGCTCATTGCTATCATTGACACCATCTAGCATCACATATTCAATCGTCACATGCTTTTTATGGCGCGGATTGACGTCATAAACATAATTGCGAGCGGCTGCCATCAACTCTTCTAGCGGATACTTTTTATTAATAGGCACTAGCTCGTTACGCAGCTCATCATTAGGTGCGTGCAGTGAAATCGCTAACGCCACATCAATGTCTTGCGCTAGCTGATACATTTTTGGCACGACACCTGAGGTTGATAATGTCACCCGACGTTTTGACAAACCATAGGCGTGATCGCTCAGCATCAGCTCCATCGAACCAACCACTGGCTTGTAGTTTAGTAATGGCTCACCCATGCCCATCATCACCACGTTGGTGACGTTATTTTCCCATAGGCTATGATCGACGTTTTCTAAGCTGTCATTTTCGTCAGTCATATAAGAGGCATTGGCTACCCATAATTGTCCGATGATTTCAGCCGCCGTTAAATCGCGCTCAAAGCCCTGTTTGCCAGTACTACAGAAACTACAATCCAGCGCACAGCCAACTTGTGAAGACACGCATAAAGTCTTACGGCCATTTATCTTGCTGTCATCTGCTGGAATCAGTACCGTCTCAACCAATGAGCCACCAGTCACTTCGAACACCCATTTCCGCGTGCCGTCATCACTGTATTGGCGATGAATGACTTTTGGCGGAACGACGCAAGCATTGGCTGACAATTTATCGCGCAGTGATTTGCTTAAATTGGTCATTTGCTCAAAATCGGTCACGCCCTGCTGATATATCCACCTAACCACTTGCGTTGAGCGAAAAGGCTTTTCGCCAATGCTCTTAAAATACTCTGCAAGTTGGGCTTGCGTCATTCCTAGCAGATTGGTTTTTGCCTGCGCTTCATCTACTAGCTTGATACTATCTGTTAGCTTAGTAGGGATATGTTGGATCGGTGATTGAACAGTGGACATAATAGATAACCTTTTTGCATAAGCTTAAATAAGCGCTGCAATTGTTTATATGGATGTTGTCATACATACATAATATATGAGTGCATGAGCAATCCGTTACGAGCGCATTTGATAAAAACATGCTGATAAGGGATTGATAACGCTACGTAAAACCAATGATGAGGCAAGTCATCAAAGATTTCAATGAATAATAGGATTATTATAATAGCTAAAACGGCTTATACCCATAAGATATAAGCCGTCTTGCAAAACTAATTATTAATAACCAACACTATAAACGGATATTAATAATTACTGCTACTAGCGCGTACGTGCACAAACTTCATCTTCATTGAAGAAGTAGCTGATTTCACGTGCAGCTGATTCAGCTGAATCTGAACCATGAACAGCGTTTTCATCGATGCTGCTAGCGAAATCAGCACGGATAGTACCTTCAGCAGCATCTTTTGGGTTAGTAGCGCCCATGATTTCACGATGCTGAGCGATAGCGTTTTCGCCCTCTAGTACTGATACCAATACTGGACCTGACATCATGAAAGATTTTAGATCGTTGTAAAATGGACGCTCAGCGTGCTCAGCGTAAAAACCGCCTGCTTTTTCGTCATCAAGTTGCATCATTTTAGCTGCAACGATTTTTAGACCAGCTTGCTCGAAGCGGCTATAGATAGCACCGATGTGGTTGCCAGCAACTGCATCAGGTTTGATGATAGATAAAGTACGTTCGTTAGCCATGAAAAGCTCCTAATAAATGATAAATTTGATAAAAATAAAATGGTCAATGCTTTGTTTTATCTTTGGCCACAATGCTGGCTTGGGCAAACTTAAATAACTCATTGTCTATCAATACGATAATATGAGCGCCAACATAGGATTGCTGCCTATTATAATGATTAAGACTATAAATGATAGGGTTAATTTATGACCGTACCTTGCATAAAAGTAAAAACCCCAATGCTCAGCACTGGGGTTTTATCATTCAATACAACTATTAATAGTGGGAAAAATATAAAGATGTTACTGCAATTACGCGTCGTATGGATCACGCAAAACGATGGTCTCTTCGCGGTCAGGGCCAGTTGAGATGATATCGATAGGGCAATCGATCAATGCTTCGATACGCTTGATGTATTTTTTCGCATTTTCTGGCAAGTCGTCATAATTGGTGATACCAACGGTTGACTCACTCCACCCTTGTAAGGTTTCGTATTTTGGCGTCACTGACTCATAGAATTCAGCATCGTGCGCGCCTTTACATTCAGTCTCAGGCAAGTCGTAACCCACACCGATAAGCAGCTCTTCTAAGCCATCCAACACGTCAAGTTTGGTCAAGCAAATACCTGATAGTGAGTTCAATACCACTGCACGGCGTAAGGCTTCGGCATCGAACCAACCACAGCGACGCGCACGACCAGTGGTGGCACCAAACTCATGACCGACTTTGGCTAAATGTGCACCAACATCATCAAACAATTCTGTTGGAAACGGGCCACTACCAACACGCGTGGTGTAAGCTTTGGTGATACCCAGTACGTAGTCTAAATACAATGGACCGATACCAGTACCAGTCGATACGCCACCAGCAGTGACGCTTGAGCTGGTCACAAACGGATAAGTACCATGATCGATATCAAGTAATGTACCTTGAGCACCTTCAAACATCAGGTTCTTGCCAGCAAGGCGCAATTGATTAAGGTCTTCGGTCACATCGGTAACCATACCTTTAATTTCTTCTTTCCACTCTTTACAAAGCTTCAACGTCTCATCAAAATCAATCGCTTCAACTTTGTAATACTGCGTCAGTTGGAAGTTATGATATTCGATTAGATTGCGCAATTTTTCTTCTAAGTCATCACGGAATAAATCAGCAAGCTTGATGGCACGGCGCGCCACTTTGTCTTCGTACGCAGGACCGATACCACGACCCGTCGTGCCGATTTTACCAGTACCGCGCTTGGCTTCGCGTGCTTGGTCAAGTGCGACATGGTAAGGCATGATAAGTGGGCAGTTCGGTGAAATGCGCAGACGCTCACGTACTGGTACGTTATTGTCTTCCAGCTCTTTCATTTCTTTTAACAGTGCGTCAGGTGCTAACACCACGCCGTTACCGATGAAGCAGGTGACGCCTTCACGCAGGATACCTGATGGGATTAAATGCAAGACAGTGGTTTTGCCATCGACAACTAACGTGTGACCTGCGTTGTGACCGCCTTGAAAGCGAGCAACTGCTGAGGCTTTTTCGGTTAGTAAGTCAACAATCTTACCTTTACCTTCATCGCCCCATTGGCTACCCAAAACTACGACATTCTTACCCATGATCAATCCTTACCTTTATGTATTGAGGTGTGTGCAATAACGGTTTAAAAAACTAAAATGATTTTGATAATGTCAAAAAATAACAGTCACGACAGCAACGCTAAGTATGGCTTAATAAAGCTGTGTTTACACGCTCTGTAACTGCCACTCGTTGTCTGCGAAACTTAAGCGATGCGTGACATCTGCTGGATGGTCTTGAGTATCTAATGGCATGGTAACGCGATAGCCCTGCTGACGTAGACTTTCCACTTGTTGTAACAGCGTCTGCTTCTGAGTCTTATCGGCATTATGCAATGCGCTATAATCCACCAGCACAATGCTTGGCGCATCAAGCTGCGTATGCGCGAGTAAACGGCTGACGTCCATACTAAAGCCGGTGGCTTGACGCGGCTGCTGGGTATAGCTCTGCATACCATCAAAACGTCCACCCCGTACCAACGGCTGGGTTTCACTATTGATATAACCGTTAAAGACAATACCCGTATGATAATGATAACCTGACAGCTCTGTCACATCGATACTGACCGGACATTGCCATTGCTCTTGTAGATGGGCAGTGAGGCATTGCAACTCATCAACAGCCGTTGCGATTTGCGTATCCTGCTGTGCTGTCGCTGACAATTTTGCCAATAAATGCGCCATATCATGACCAAAGCGCGCCAATGCGTAAAAATCATCACCCATCGGTAGTGTTTGGCAAACCCGCTTTAGTTCTGGCAAATTCTTATTAGCATACAAGTTCATCAACTGCTGAGTATCGTGCGCTGGCAATTCGGCCAATTCGGCCAAACGCTTAAATATCGCTACGTGACCCAAGTCGATGTGCAAGGTGGCGCTCATATCCAAGCTATTCACCATGCTAAACAACACATCTATCAGTTCGATATCGGCAGCCAATTCACCGCAACCAAAAATCTCAGCACCCAACTGCAATGGCGTCCGTGAGCCAAAAAGCCCTGACGGCAAGGTATGAATCACATCACCTGCATAGCAATAACGAGCAATACCCGTGCCACCGTGATGCGCATCGATACGTAAAATCTGCGGGGTAATATCAGCGCGCACGCCCATCAAGCGACCAGTTAGCTGATCGATAATCTTGAAAGTTTGGCGCTTTAGATCTTCTGAGGCATCACTCAGCAGCGACTCGGTGAATTCAATCATTGGTGGATTGACCAACTGATAGCCGTGAGTAATCAGCTGCTGCGTAAGCTTGTGCCTGAGCACTTCTTGCTTTTGGGCATCTTCAAACAGCACATCCACCACCCCATCAGGCAACAACCAACTATTGGCAACGTCGCTGGCAAAGTTATTCAAATATGGCATGCTAGTAGAGGTAGCCGTGTTTTCGGCAGGCTGAGCCACCGCTTCATTTGTCGTATTTAACTGGGCAAGTTTTGCAGAATCAGAACTGACAGACACAATAAATCCTTGTTTGGCGTATCGCTTACCAAAAACGCGGTACTGATGCGGTACTTATGCAGTACTTAAAGGTTATCTTTACAATTGCATTGATGCTGTGCATTTTTATTTTTAACACGCAACATCATTGACCCAATTATTTATGAACAAACTAGGTAACCGCAAAAGGGTGAGTAATAAGTATAAGTTAGGACGATAAGACGAGTATCTTTATGCGCTAGTAAACCTTAATAAATCACCAAGGCACTTTATGCTTTAGTTTAGCATAGCAGTTAAGGTTCGCCTAGTGACAATTCGCCACAATCACTATCTAATTGCTGGTCATTACTGTCAAAGACACGGCGATTATAATCGTGTTAGATACCTTGTGGTTCAACTAAAAATGTTAATATCGCCTTGGTATAATGAAGACTGTCATCAGCATGGTGAGAACCACGTTTTCGACTCAGACTCATGGTACACTACCCTATATTTTTATCTCGGAAGCCTTATGTCATCTGATTACCACCCAAACCCAGCCATTAACCAAAGCAACGTCTTAGGCACTGCCCTTGCCAGCTGTTGCTTTGATCCTATTACCGGCTTTTATCGCAATGGCTTTTGTCATACTGGCAATCACGACGTCGGTCAACATACCGTTTGTGCCAAGATGACCAGTGAGTTTTTAAACTTTTCAGCCAGCCGTGGCAACGATCTTATCACTCCACTGCCTGAATACAATTTTGCTGGTTTACAGCCCGGTGATTACTGGTGTATCTGTGCGCTGCGCTGGGTCGAAGCCCTAGATTTCGATATCGCGCCACAAATAAAGCTAGAAGCTTGTCACGAAAGCTTATTAAGCTTAGTCGATATTGAAACCCTAAAAAGCTATGCCCTATAGCTAAGGTGAGCAAACGATAGTAGCGTTTACGATAGATTTGGATTATTGAAGTTTTTTATTATATGACAGGAAAGTATATGGAAAATGATAATAATCAATTGATTAAAAAAACGGCTCATATTGCACCTGACTCCAATATGGATCATATCTATGCCAGCATGAGTGACAAGCATCTCTATCTAGACGATGATGATAGCTATATCTATGGTGATGCCGCTGCCACGACTGAGGACACCATCGAGACCATGACGGTCTATGACCCCGACTCTGAACGCTATGAGGATATTGACTCATCAAGTGCGGATGAGGTGGTCAGCTGCTATGCCTACTCACGTAAAACTGGTGAAAATCTCGATACGGTAGCGCTCAATGATGTCAGTCGGGCGCTGAATAATAATGGTCAGTTTATTTGGCTTGGTCTCTACGATCCCAGTCTAGAAACCATGGTCAAAGTAAAAGAAGCCTTTGGTCTACATGAATTGGCGATTGAAGATGCTTTTGCCGATCATCAACGTGCCAAAGTCGAAAACTACGACAATGACATGGTGTTTGTGGTACTGCGTACGGCGAAGTTAGAGGACAATGTCATTCGTTATGGCACCACCGCGATATTCATGGGTAAAAACTATCTGATTACCATTCGTAATGGTCCGTCAAACTCTTACGCGCCTGTCCGTGAACATTGTCACCGTCGCCCTGAAAAGCTGCGTATGGGCCCGATATTTGTACTGCATGCCATACTCGATTTTATCGTGGATAACTATATGCCGATTACCGATCGGTTGGGTCGATATTTGCGCGAGCAAGAGCGCTATGTCTTTACCTATGAGTTTGACAAAGGCACTCTAAAAAATCTTTATGAGCTCAAATCTCAGCTAGTACATATGCGCGCTATTATTTTACCTGTCCAAGACATCTGTAGCTTTTTTATTAATCACAAAAAAAGTGAGCTGGTCTCAGGGTTTTCTCAAGCGGCAAAACCTTACTTTCGCGATGTCAACGATCACCTTTTGCACTCGCTAGATGCCATCAATGGTCTCAATGAGATGCTCAGCGTGGTGATGAATACCTATATGGCCATGGTCAATATGGGGCAGAACGAAGTCGTACGTAAGCTTGCGGCATGGGCGGGTATCTTAGCCGTACCCACAGCGATCGCTGGTATTTATGGGATGAACTTTGACTTTATGCCCGAGCTGCATTGGAAGTACTCGTACCTTGTTATCATGACTGTTATTATCGCTTTGTGTAGCTACTTGTACTACAATTTTAAGAGACTTAAATGGTTGTGACATAAAGTGCCGTACATAAAAAAGGGCTACCACTGGTAGCCTTTTTTATGATGCTCAACAACTATAGTCAGTGAAAAGTAATATCGAACCATCACGTACTGCTGATATTATTCACGGCGGTGCTTGGTATAACTATCAGGCGCTTGGGCATTATCAGGCAATAGTGCTTTAACCGTTAGATTGGCATGCTGTTTATCGAGATTGTCCTCTGGACGACCGAATGTTTTTGCCGTCCACGTTAGTACTACGATAGAGCCACTCAATAGCATGATGGCGACAGAAATCGTCGCTAATAGCCATAAATGAAAATAGTCTGAGACCGCCTGCACATCAACCACCAAGTGCCGTGACAAAGCGGTGATCGCAATAAATATCAAAAACTGTACTGGCAGACGATGGGTTTTAAAATAAATTCCTATCATTGCCAACAGCTCAAGATAAATGAATAGCATCAAGATATCTTTTAAATCTGCTGAGCCTTTTTGAATAATACCAATGAACTCTTTACCAGCGGTCCAAACGACAACCACACTGATTAAAAATAAAATAACGTAATGACAGACATCGACAAACTCTCTACCAATACCTTGCAGTCGCTCGTGAATACCTACGTTTTTTTTAGCCATGTTTAAGTCCTATCAACTGAGATGTGGTTGATTTAGCCTGAGTCTTTGTACTGTGGAGACTCAGACCCCTTATCTATCGGCAATCAGTATTCGTATGACTATTTTTTTAGCCAATATTTAATCCGGCTGATTTTTCAGCTGCATCGACCGTTTGGCGAATCAGCGTGTTGATGGTCATTGGGCCAACGCCACCTGGTACAGGCGTATAAGCACTGGCGATATGTTCCACACCCTGCATCTCAATATCGCCCACGCCGCCATTATCGGTCGGATGAAAGCCTGCATCGATGACCACAGCGCCTGCTTTAATCCAATCCGCTTTAATCAATTCAGGCACACCTACAGCACCAACAACGATATCTGCACGCTTGATATGTGCCGCTAGATCTTGAGTTCTTGAATGACAGATAGTTACGGTACAGTTGGCATTTAATAGCATCATCGCCATTGGCTTACCTAAAATAGCACTACGCCCTACAACCACGGCCTCCAAACCTGCCAGCTCGATACCATGATGCTCTAATAAATGCATGATGCCCTGCGGTGTGCATGAGCCATAAGCGGACTGCTGCATCGCCATCCGACCAAAGCCAAGACAAGTCACGCCATCGACATCTTTTGCCAAGTCGATCTGCTCGAAGCAAGCACGCTCATCGATATGCTCAGGGACTGGATGCTGTAGCAAGATGCCGTGGACGTCAGGGTTATTATTGAGCTCATCTATCTTAGCCAATAGCTGCTCAGTGGTCGTGATACTCGGCATCTCAACACGTATAGAGTCCATACCAACACGCTTACAGGCATTACCTTTCATACGGACATAAGTGGCAGAAGCTGGGTCATCACCGACCAATATCGTCGCAAGGCTTGGGGTGCGTCCCGTCTTATCCTTGATCGTATCCACGCGCACGCGTAGTTGCTGTTCTATTTGTTTGGCAAGCGCTTTGCCATCTAAAACGGTGGCGGACTCTTGGGCAGTAGACGCGGTAGACATAGTAACTCCAATAGAGGGTACGATATAAAAAAATAAAGACAGCGCGCGCAAATACTTTGCATGCCTGTCTTATCCTTAATCAAGGTGTGATTTATACTGATATTGTACCTGCCTGCGTCTAAAAATCCTAGCCTGTATTAGGGCATGTCCTCAATTCAGTCGACAGTCATACGCTCATCTAGCCACAATCGACCACCAGCCGCAATACTCTCAGCATCGCCGCCTAGCGCATGCCCCAGTGGATAGCCTTGCTGATAGTAGCCATCGGTATAAGTACCATGATCATAAGATATGCCACGTGATTCACCGCCAGTACGCGTATCTGTATATTCAGTATAAAGCTGATAAGGCTTGCCATAAGCCTCAGAAGCATAGTCTGCACCAGCGAGATATATGTTTTTAGATGACAGACCGCCTGCCTCGTCCTCACCTACATACTGAGCGTAGACACCAGCGGGTATGTTAACCAAAGGCATAAGACTCAGTCGTGCATCAAAGCCACCTAGCTGATTGGCAGGATCGTTATCAGTGTCACCTACTGAGGTATCATTGTCTCTAGTTCCTAGTAGTGCATCACCAAATGAGCTTAAGCTCTCAGGTCGACCTTCGCCGCCCCACATAAACGTACGGGACGCGCCTACTTCTAACCAAGGTAATGGATTAGCAGTCAGTCGTGCCCCAAACAGCTTGGCGTCTGGAATGGCCTCATAATCGTCGAGCTGACCAGCAAATAGCTGATACTGCCAAGGACCGACCCAATTCAGATATTTATAATTCGGTGCGGTTTGCGTATCACGCTGCATAGTAATCCCTGTAACTGGAATGCTAGCATCTCCTCGAATGAGACTGCCATCCTGCCCTGGACCCCACCATGCTGGTATTTTACCCGCTATCAGCCATTGATTAGCCTCCATACCAGCGATATAAGAACCCTTAAAACTGACATCAGAGTCATCATCGATCAGCTCATCGTTCTTTACATTGGCTTGCAGATTAAACTCCCACTGTGCTTCGTTAAGCGACACCCCTACGGTGGCTTGTTGACCAGCGAGCTGATCATCTGCAAATGTCTGTGGAAGCTGCTTTCGATCTGTCTGTAGGTACAATCCAGCAAAAGCCTTAACAAGAGATTCACGGTTTTGCGCAAACCTAGTCTGTATCGACTGCAATACCTGCTGCTGTGCTATTGTCTGCGCATTGGCAGACTGTAACCCGCGCTCGATCTCATTAGCCGTCAAAGGCCAAGTGCTGGTACTGATCTGCGTCACGCCTTGGGTATTTAACCAATCAAGGTCCGCCTTGAGTTTTAGGTCGTTCATATACAGATTCTGTGCTGACGTCAGCATCGATGCCGTCGATAACACCCCAAAAACCAGTAGCACATTTAACTTTTTATACCTGATTAATCACTCTTTGATTATGGAGGTTAGGTTACAGATACTGCTTATCACATATTTATCAAAAAACTGTCACTAGCGGGCTTAAACACGCCCTAGTAAAACTTTCGCTGACGTTCACACAGTCATTGAGCCAAACACCCTATCAATCGCTTGAACGGTTTGCTCAATCTCTACTGTCGTCAACGTCGGATGCACCAAGAACATCAAACTGGTCTCGCCAAGATGTTTTGCCATTGGTAATCTAGACTCTGGACGCAGACCACTGCCATCAAAGGCTTTTTCTAAATACACCTCTGAGGCCGAGCCAGAGAAGCAAGGCACACCTTGGTTAGCAATCTCTTCAATAATACGGTCACGTGACCACTCATCAGGTAGATTGTCTGGCTGCACATAGACATAGAGCTTATAATAGGCATGAATACAGTCTACAAAGTCGAGTGACTCTTCCAATCTGGGTACAGAAAGATAGCCTTTGGAGTGCCATTTAGCACATGCCGATAATATCGCTTGGGCGTTATCAGTGCGCTTAGCTGTCCAATCGCTCATTTTCTCTAACTGAATACGCCCGATCACGGCTTGCATCTCCGTCATACGCCAATTGGTACCGAAGCTCTCATGCAGCCAGCGATAACCCGGTGGATGCTCAGTCTCATAGACAGCCGCATAGCTCTTACCATGGTCTTTATACGCCCACATTTTGCGCCATAGCGATTCATCATTAGTGGTGACCATACCGCCCTCACCGCCAGTGGTCATAATCTTATCTTGGCAAAAGCTCCAAGCCCCGATGTGACCGATACTACCGACGCTATGACCTTTATACTTTGCGCCATGCGCTTGAGCACAGTCTTCGATCACATACAAATTACGCTCATCTGCCAGTGCCATGATACCGTCCATATCACAAGGCCAACCAGCTAAATGAACACAAACGATGGCTTTGGTCTTAGCACTCAGTACCGCAGCGATGGTCTCAGGGGTGATATTACCTGTTGCTTCGTCAACATCAGCAAACACAGGAGTTGCTCCAGCATTGACGACAGAGGAGATACTGGCTATAAAGGTACGCGGGGTGACGATGACTTCATCGCCTGCGCCAATACCAAGTGCCTGTAAGGCAACATCTAATGCTAGCGTACCATTACCCATGGCAATCGCATATTCACTATCTGCCCACTCGGCAAACTCACGCTCGAACTGACGACCCTCTTGCCCAGTCCAATAATTGACTTTGTTAGATAACAAGACTTGACTGACAGCATCGGCCTCAAGCTGGGTAAAGCTGGGCCAAGGTGAAAACGGAGTGTTTAGCATAGTTGCCTCAATAGTACTGATTTATAATTGATGATTCATCATTGACGATTAATAACTTATAACGAGATATTCGATTCTGATAGAAAATCTTGTTTTTATTTATTGAGTGGCCTTGCAGGATTACCAACTACGACTGCTCCAGCTGGGACATCTTTCGTAACCACCGCACCCATACCGACGATAGCGCCCTTACCAATGACTAAGGGTTTGTCAGGAGTGCCTTGCTTGATGACTGCGCCAGTACCGATATAGGCATGGTCATGGATATGGATATTGCCATTGCAGCTGACACGCGGGGCAAAGGTGACGTAATCGCCGATGATGCAGTCATGCTCGATATAGCTATAGAGATTAGCATGAAAGCATTTGCCAATAGTGACATTGGCGGTAATAGTGACAAAGGGGCTAAGAGCAGTGCCTTCATCGATACTTGCACTATCCATGATTAACGTTGAGTTGCCACTGACACTCCAAAGCTCTATATGATCATGAGTTAATTTTTCAGCGATTGACTGACGAATGCGACTATTAGCGATAGCGATTAATACAGACTTATTCTCCAATTTTAACTCTTTAAAACTCTCGTAACTCATAGCAGTATGACCATTCACGACGGTGTCTGTCTGTAAGGCATCATCGATAAAAACCAGCTGAGTTGAATCATAATCGTTGCCATAACAACGCTGTAACTGTTCAACCGCGACTGGCATTAAGCTACGACCACAGCCTGAGGCGCCATAAATAGCAAATAACTTATTCATAGCTCGTTTTCAATTTATTATTGACGTCAGTACCGGTGAACTTACTCATGGTGGCTTCACCATCAGCGCTAATACCGTCTTTAATCAATACTTTTTTGACCGTTTTAAACAGTATCTTCACATCTAGCCAAAGCGATTGGTTATCCACATACCAAGTATCAAGCGCAAACTTCTTATCCCAACCGATGGTATTGCGACCATTGACTTGCGCGTAGCCAGTCACACCGGGGCGTACATTATGACGACGAGCCTGTTCTTTACTATATAGCGGTAGGTATTCCATCAATAATGGGCGTGGTCCGACTAAGCTCATATCGCCTTTGACGACATTCCACAGTTCAGGTAGTTCATCTAAACTACTATTACGTAGCATTTTACCAAAATCAGTCAAGCGCTTACTATCGGGCAAAGGATTACCATCACTATCTATAGCATCTTTCATCGTGCGAAACTTAATCATCTCAAATGGTACACCATCCTGACCGGGACGAGTCTGACTAAATAATATCGGCGAGCCAAGATTCTTTTTAACTTTGTAAGCAGTGATAACATATACCGGAGATAGAATTATTAAAGCTGTAGTCGCAGCACCGATATCAAAGAGTCTTTTTAGCATTTCAAATACTCATTACATATTTATAAAAATCGAAAACTTGGGTGGCTGTATTGTTGACATCGAGTTCTCTTAACATTTCTTGTTTACCGAAGTCAGCAACTTTTTTTGCATTATCGGGATGATCTAGTACAGATACGATCTTTCGTGCAAGACTTGATGGGTCACTTGGTGGCACTAGCCACCCAGTTTTGTTCTCTTTTACGATATCTGGAAACCCCCCGATATCTGTTGCTATTGTAGGAATACCCATTAACAATGACTCAGCAGCTCCTCCTAAATTTTCCGATAATGACGGATGAACCGCAATATCAAAGTCCGGATATAATTTGGGTACATCTTGACGTGTTCCTAAGAAATGAACTTTAGCTCCAAGCTTGTTCACTCCGTATTCAACCACCTGTTTATAGTAGTCTTCTGAATCACCCCAAGCTCCACCAACGATAACACATACCACATCTTTACGTTGCTTTATGACCGTACTCATGGCATCAATTAAATCTTCGTGCCCCTTTAATCCACGACTTTGTCCCAACCATTTTTTAGGTGGATAAACAAAAGCGACCATACCGACAATCTTAATACCATCTGGAATATTTAACTCACGTCTTAGCGATCCTTTTGGCTGATTATTATTAAACACTGATACGTCTGAACCATAAAAAATAGTCGTTAATCTATCTTTAGCAATACCTTCATTTAAGTAATATTGTTTTGATAAATGACAAGTCGGTATCCAATAATCATACTTATTAGCTAAATTTACATCCACTTTTCTAGTGATAATCTTTTCAAGATGTAAAGGTCCAGGGACTTGAAATATTCGTTTAATTGAAATGCCAATTAAAGCCATACGCATGAAATAGGTAGTACCAACGAAATGAGAATGTATAATATCTGGATTAATTTCTGATACTAAATTCCGGAGCTTAACTACTGCCTTAGTAAAGGCTAATGGTGAGCCTTTAAAAGATGCAATGTCAGTATCCAGAACATGAACTTGAGCACCTGCTTTTTTGTATTCTTCATATAGGCCTTCTTTATTTGGTAGAGCCACGTGAATTTTACAGCCAAGGTGTATAAGTACCTGTATTTCTCGAAGTGCCCAGGTCGCTCCAATCGTTGTTTTTATTAAGTGTAGTATAATCATATTTATGTTCTTATTGGTTATTTTAAACTATTAAAAAACAACTGACGTTTATCATTCAAATTATCTTGTCTAAAAAACACAGAAAACTTCAGATTTCTATCTGCTTGCTGATTATATAAATCTGAAGAAGATAGAACCTCAATTATCTTAAGAGCTAACTCTTTAGAATTATTCTTATTAACCATAGCTTTTTCTTCTAGCAATTCAGGTATACCACCAACGTTTGTAGCTACCACTGGCAGACCTCTAGACATCGCTTCAATAATAACTCTTGGAAGACCTTCTGTTCTTGAAGGATGAACAAGCAAGTCTGATGAATTCATTTTATCGAGCACTGTCTCAGTATTTACATTTCCTAAAAAACTTACCATAGTCTCAATACTCAAACTTTTAGCTAATAGCTGCATTTCTGCCTTATGAACTCCATCTCCCAACCAAATGAGCTTAATATTGAAATCAGGGTTTTTAGTATTGATATAACTCAAAGCCTCTAACATAACATCTGCCCCTTTGTACATTTGGGCTAATGATCCAATGCACAATATATTATATTCTTGCTTTTCATAATGCATTTTAGGATTACTGGCAATAAAATTGTCAGCTATTCTTACGTTGGAAATAGCGAATTTTTCTGAATTTGAACGTGGTGGGTATTTTTTTTGCAAATCACTGTTAGTTACGTAAACTATAGAAGAAGCATGTTTAATTGTATATTTTAATTGCTTAACAGCAGTTTTTTGTAGTATTAACCTTAATGGATGGTCGAAATTCTCACCTGAAAACACCTCACAAGGATCACCTACAACTTCGATACCATATAAAGCTCCTCGTTTTTTCAAAAAATTAGCAGCATAGAATCCTATGACACCCGGAACTCTGAGTATAACAGGGCTGTCTCTGTGCTCTTCCAAAGTATATTTTATTCTTTTTATCAGAGTTCTTCTTTTAAATATCAACTCTTTTAGTCCAACATAATAAGGCAATGATACAAAATTAACCCTATCATTATTATTTTTCATATATCCAATAAGCATTGCTTTAGTAGTCTTCTTAACCCTAGCAAGAACTGTAATTTTTTCGTAATAAAATAAATAATTATCCCAAATATTAATATCGAAATCTTTATCAAAATAAATATCATTAAATTCGTCAGAATAAAAACGTAGCTCAGTCAAAAATACTAGATTATTTTTCATTTTTTACTCATCTATATTATTATTTAGAAATCTCATTATAAAACATAGTAAACAACTTATCTGAATCAAATTTCTTAATAGCCCATTCAGAAATATTTAAGTCAGTTTGCAAAGCTGGAGAGTTTTTAATTTCTAATAACTTATGTGTTGCTTGATAAATATCATTTGCATCTACTGTCTGTGATCTAAACTCAAAAGGGATAACTTCAAGAATAGGTGCTATGTTCGAAGTTACAAATGGTAAACCTTTTATTAATGCTTCTATTAATGCATTAGGCTGCCCTTCAGTTATAGAGGGAAAATAAAAACAATCTGCAGTATTTAAGACTTTAATAACCTCATTTGTGTATCCGAGTAACTTTACATTCTCATATAGGTTATTATTTTCTACAAAATCTACAAGCTCTTTGTATACATTTTTTCCGCACAAAATAAAAACAAAACTATCATCTATCGAAAGGACCTTCTGTATCACCCTAATTATTGTTGTATGATTTTTAGAAGGATCAAACCTTCCAACATGCGCAACAACAAATTTATTTGAACTAATGTTTAATGATACTCTCAGATTTTCCTTATTTCTTAAAAACTCTTTAGAGTTTATACCATTGTAAATAACATGAAACCGATTATCTTCACTATAAGTATCTTTGAAAAAGTATTGGAAAGCTGCTTGAGAGTTTGAAAGTATACTCGTAGCTGAGTACTCTACTAGACGTTTCATAGTATTATTATATAATTTATTGAATAATTTCTCTTTAAAGCGATTCGTAGAACC
The DNA here is from genome assembly GCF_040309405.1 of Psychrobacter sp. W2-37-MNA-CIBAN-0211. NCBI lineage: Bacteria > Pseudomonadati > Pseudomonadota > Gammaproteobacteria > Moraxellales > Moraxellaceae > Psychrobacter > Psychrobacter sp. W2-37-MNA-CIBAN-0211. The sequence continues at coordinate 79,474 of NZ_JBEOOU010000008.1, read as the reverse complement.
TCTATAAAAAGCTATTCTTGTGGGTACACGAGCGAGTTTTGCTAAAAAAAGAGGTATGCCAGCGAAGTTTCCAGTGAAATCACAAATAGCATCTGGTTCAATAGAATTGATATAACGTATAAATAATAAAAAAGGTATGGGATTTAAGTAACTTAAACTACCTTTATAAAAGCGTATATTTTTAAGCTCCATATATGATTTCTTTAGTTCACCCTCACAGGAACTTTTACAAATAATATATATCTCGAACTTACCATCATAATGTTTTAGGAACCTTAATAAATAATTTTCAATACCACCTGAGTTCAAAGTAGAAATTACAAAAAACACTTTTTTCATATTATAACCTTAAACCTGAGACTATTTTCTTATTAAAGAATACTATTAGCCAAGTCCAAGAAATAAGTCTCATCAGAGAAAACAAGGAAGATCTAGCTAAATATACACTGCTGCAAAAAACTATAATAGATATAATAAAGAAAATCAAACGTTCATTATTTTCGATATCAATTTGCTGCTCGCAATAGCGAACTAACCAACCAAAAAATATCATGCCAAATATAATTCCATTGAGTCCATATGACAAATAAAAATCAGCTAGCAATGATGTTCCTTGTCCAGATGTAGGATCTTCAACTCCTACAATAAGCCAAGTAACGAAATTATCAGAAGAAGTATATTTTATAGATGTATCTTCGAAAACGTAAGGAAAAATATTTGAACTTAATGGTATGATACCTATCAAAGAAGTGATAGGAAATCTTGCATAAAGGTAATCATGGTATTCGGGCACATATTCTATGCTGTATTGTATCGCTTTAACAGATGCAGCAAGTTCGGAAGTAGCAGGTATTATTGATTCATCTTGAGCTTTTTCACTTTCACTATTTATAGCTTTACTAATATTTGTTATAAAGCTAGAGTCTTCACTAGTATTAAAAGAACGAGCAATACCTAATATTGTTAATAATAATGATGCACATCCGATAATAACAACACTTTTTACTAAACCAAATTTCTTTCCAGTACTGATTAGATAACCAATCAACAGTAACAAAGAAAATACAATGATATCTCCCCTATCACCACTTAATATAACTACCGATAGGTATAGAGATAACAGGATTATGTTTATATATCCAATAGATTTTAAGTAGCTAAAAACACTAATTAGTTTGTCATTGCTTTGCTTGATATTTATAATCTTCTGAATAATTAAAGCAAAATAACTCGCTTTGAACAATATAGAGAAATATACTGCATTTGTCCCCATATCAAATATGCCATAGCCTCCAAAAACATATGCAGGATTTACATTGAACAAAAAAGCAAATAAGAAAAAAATACTTAAAATACTTATTATTTCCGTTCCTGTCTTTTTAAAAACCGAAACACCTTTTCTATAATTATTTTTTCTTATGAAGAAACCTATGTAAAAGGAAACTAGTCCTATAAAAGCTACTAACATGCTTTTAGCTACTGCATTTTCACTAACAGCCATAAATAAATCATTTTTATGTATGTATCCAAGGTAATAATCTAAATACTTTTGAAAGCTAACTATAAAAAAACCTATTAGAAAAATATTAGAGTGCTTAAAGAAATTTTTTCTAAGTACTGATATGGGTTCTTGTTTTAAAAAAAATATGAGTGTAACTATCGTTACTGCCAATAACATATAAAAAACAAAGTTATCATTAAAACTATAAGATACGAAGTTATATACAAATAACGCTAGTATCAGAACGGTTATATTTATAAAAACGATCACTTGATTGGTTCTAACCATTACATCTATATCCAAATTCCAATGAAACTAATGCAAAAAAAATAACTTATAATAAATTTTGAATAATTTTTATTTATAAGAAACTATATATTTACTGTGCATTATAGTGACCGTCTAATCAAAACTATTTTTTAATAAAATCTGAGTCTGGTAAAGATAATAAAAACTCTCTCTTTTCATCTGAGCTCATCATTTTAGACTTAACATTTTTTTCTAGCATTCTTTGTTCAAACTCAATAGTACTACATAGTATTTTAGCAGGATTACCTCCCACTACAACATTATCGGGAATAGTTTTTGTTACAACTGAACCTGCTGCTACTAAGACATTTGAGCCTATAGTAACTCCCGGCATGATAAGACAGTTATTCCCAATATATACATTATTTTTGATAATTACTTTACCAAAAAAATCTATATCTGGATATTTTTTTCTAAGAATAAATGCTCCGCCATGAGTGAATATCTTAGTACCATTAGTAATTTGAACTTGATCTCCAATAGTTATTAAAAAAGGTTCAGATCCAAATGAAACATTTTGAATGTTGCAGTTTTTTCCTATAGATACACCTTCATAGCGTGCTAGCTTCTCAGGAGACCAAAAATAGTTGTGGTAAAACCGTATAATTTTTTTAAACATTTGATTTACCTTTTTTAAATATTTTTTTGATACTTTGTAGATCTTGACTGACACTTACTACTTTAAAAACAATCAATAGCGCTAAATATGCTAAGGTAATTATAGGGAATAGAAATAAACTGTATACACCTTGTAACTCATAAATATTGGCAATATACATGTTAAATAAGATTGTAATAGTTGAAATTAAAACCACTTTTAAAATAATATTTAACTCGATCCAGTAAGGTAAAGTGTATATTTTTCTTGCATAGTGATAGTTAATAAAAAAGCTAATCGCGCTCACCACAATAAAACCGTATAAAAGATTGGAAATACTTAAAGTTTTAATTCCATAAACTATGGTAATAGTTAACAGTAATTTTTTAAAAAATTCGAGTTTCAAGATTAAGTCTGTTCTATTAAAAATTTTGAACAAAATCCTGTTAAATATCTCTTGCAGATAGAAAAATGAAGCTAATATCAAAAGTTGTAAATAAGTAGCTGATGTTAGCCACTCTCTACCATAGAGAATTTGAATAATTAATTCCGAGTAGTAAAAAATTATTATGCAAATGAAGCCCACAACAATTGTAAAAATTTTGACGATATTAAAATACAACTCTTGAAATTTTTTTCTATTATCTTGAAGTCTAGAGAGCGTTGCATAAACAACACCCAGTACACTACCTTGTATTATACCTATTGGCATTTCCTGTAATTTCTTAGCTTGATAAAAATACCCGGATTGTGAGATGGCAAAGTATTTAGCCAGTATGAGTTGATAGCTATTATCAAATGCCTTATCTAATATTGATGCCAATGTTGTGTTAATGCCAAATTTATAAACTTGCTTGAAAGACTCTATGCTAAACTTGTAGCTTTTCATGGATCCAACATAAAACCATAATAGTCCAGTTAACGTAATAGCAGTTGATAACTGAAGAATAACCAGTGATAAAGCACCAGCACCTTTCGCTGCTGCGTAAATAGCTATTATTGAACCAACAATAATAGCTATTATTTCATAGTATGATTTAGCTTTAAAATCTAAAGCCTTCACAAGTTTTACAGACTGAGTTATCCTCAAAGCATTCACAAACAATACTAATGAAGACATTCTTAATAAATTAGTAAGTTCATTATCATTATAAAAATCAGCTATATACTGGGCTGAGATGAGCAAGCCTAACATTAGTACTATTGAAATAGCTAAATTAAATATAAAGACTGTGGAATAATCGGTTTCGGTAGTATTTTGTTTACGTACTAATGCACCTGATAAACCTGATTCTATCAATATCGTAGATATAACAATAAAAAACATCACAATACTTACTTGTCCGAATTCTCTCGGACTCAGTAGACGTACTAAAATGATATTAGTAATCAATCCAACGGCAAGATAACCGAACCTTCCACCAAACGACCACAATGTATTGAGTAACAAGCTCCGGTTAATTTGATTATCATTCATTAGATATTAAGCTTTTATTATTTTAATAGATTCAAGGTCTTATTGTACCAAGGCATCGCTTTAGCAATACCCTGAACAATATCAAACTGGGGCGCATAGCCTAAAGCATTTTGGATTTTGCTAATGTCTGCCTGACTGTGACGCACATCCCCTGCTCTAAAGTCTCTATACACAGGAGATTCATCATAATCTACCCCATTAACTGCCAAGTTGTCTTGTAGTGCGGTAAACAGCGTGTTCAATGTTGTACGACCACCCACGGCCACGTTATAGACCTCATTTTTCGCGTCATCATTAGCAGTCGCGGCTAAGATATTGGCTTGTACTGCATTTTCAATAAAATTGAAGTCGCGGCTGGTATCGCCATCACCATTGATGAATACCTCATCACCTGCGATCATCGCCGCCGTCCACTTCGGAATCACGGCCGCATACGCACCGTCAGGGGTTTGACGCTTACCAAAGATATTGAAATAGCGCAAACCGATTGTCTGAAACCCATAAGTATTGGCAAACACATCAGCATAAAGCTCATTCACGTACTTGGTCACTGCATAGGGTGATAATGGTTTACCGATATTTTCTTCTACTTTTGGTAAGGCTGGATGGTCACCATACGTAGAGCTACTAGCGGCATAGGTAAAGCTGGTAACTTGTGCATCGCGAGCAGCCACTAGCATATTTAGGAAGCCTGAAATATTGGTATGATTGGTACTAATAGGGTCAGCAATAGAGCGCGGTACTGAGCCAAGTGCCGCTTGATGCAGCACATAATCAACACCCTCACAGGCCGCTGAGCAATCAGCCAACTGACGGATATCACCTGCTATAAAAGTAAACCGTTGCCACTGCTCATCACTTACCAAGCCTTGCACTTCATCGAGATTATGCTGAAAGCCAGTGGCGAAGTTATCTAGACCCACCACTTTTTGATCTAATAATAGTAGCGTCTCAAGTAGATTGGAGCCGATAAAGCCGGCTACTCCAGTGATCAGCCACGTTTTAGGCACTTGTACCAGTGAATCTTTGATTTGTTGGTATGCTATCGCTGTCATAACTATTGCTTTCCGTATTATTTTTCAAATTTAAAGGCGTATGTCGGTTTCTTCTTTAGTAAATAGGTATTTCAAGTCATAAAGGACATGGTTATTTTTACCTAAAGATCTGATTTTCTCCAGTCCCATTTCTAAAAACTGCTGATGAGCAACTGCTAAAATAATACCGTCATATAGATTCGATAATGGCTGAGAGATAGGTGTAATATTGTATTCTCGTTCAGCTTCATTAGCATTTATCCAAGGGTCATAAACGTCAACTTCAATATTGTACTCACGTAGCTCTTGTACGATATCAATGACCTTGGTATTACGCACATCAGGACAATTTTCTTTAAAACTCAGTCCTAAAATTAATACTCTCGCACCTTCCACCTGAATACGTTTTTTGATCATGGTCTTGACCAATTGCGTCACCACATACTCACCCATACTATCGTTTAGACGACGACCAGCTAAGATAATCTCAGGGTTATAGCCGATCGCTTGGGCTTTATGTGTTAAGTAATATGGATCGACGCCGATACAGTGACCGCCAACTAGACCCGGGCGAAATGGCAAAAAGTTCCACTTAGTCCCAGCCGCTTCTAGTACCGCCTCGGTATCGATATTCATCTTATTAAAGATTACCGCCAGCTCATTGATCAGCGCAATATTGACATCGCGTTGGGTATTCTCAATCACCTTAGCCGCTTCTGCTACCTTGATACTCGCCGCTTTGTGCGTGCCAGCGGTAATAATTAGGTTATAGACTTCATCGACGAAATCCGCAATCTCAGGAGTTGAGCCTGCCGTTACCTTGAGGATATTAGTCACGCGATGCTCTTTGTCGCCCGGATTGATACGCTCTGGGCTATAACCAGCATAAAAATCTGTATTAAATACTAGCCCAGAGACCTTCTCCAATACCGGAATACAGACTTCTTCTGTCGCGCCCGGATATACCGTTGACTCATAAACTACAATATCGTCTGACTTTAACAAGCCACCGATAGCTTCTGACGCTTTGATCAACGGCGTTAGATCTGGTTGCTTGTAGGCATCAATCGGCGTAGGCACCGTAACGATAAAGAAGTTACAGTCTTTTAGCTCATTGATATCTGAGCTATAGCTTAAATGAGTCGCTTGTGCTAACTCCTCATCGCTCACTTCTAAGGTATGATCAGTACCGTTATTTAGCGCAGCGATACGACTGGCATTGATATCGAAGCCAATGACCGAGTGCTGCTTACCGAATTCAACCGCTAGTGGCAGACCCACATAGCCCAGACCGATTACTGCGATTTTCAGATTTTTAATACTATGCATCTCATTCATCTTAGTCATTACTTACGATTCCGTTGCTGATTCAAGAGTTCTAGCGGTCTGTTTGGTGCTTTTATTAGTCGATGTATTAATCAATGTATTATCGCTATTGCGAGTTGTCTCTATCATCGGTGTACCATCCTGATACCCCGACACAAAATGCTTGAACTGCTGCTTGAGCCATGCCACATCATGCTGCTCTGCCTTATCTTTGAGCTGATACAAAGTCTCCTCAATGTCCGTTAGCGCAAAGCAATGCTCCATCGCCTGCATGATCAGCGGATGATCGGTATCTTGTACATTATCCTCACCGATGATCAACTCCTCGTAGAGCTTCTCACCCGGTCTGAGACCAGTAAATATGATCTCTATATCGCCATCCAGATTCTCCTCATCTTTCGGCTCATAGCCACTGAGATGTATCATACGGCGGGCGAGATCGACGATCTTCACCGGAGCACCCATGTCGAGCACAAACACCTCACCACCCCTCGCCATCGCCCCGGCCTGAATGACTAAATTCGCTGCTTCCGGTATCGTCATAAAGTAGCGCGTCACATCAGGATGGGTGACCGTAATGGCTTTGCCCTGCTCGATTTGTTTGGTAAAGACGGGAACCACTGAGCCAGATGAGCCGAGCACATTACCGAAGCGCACCATACTGATACAAGTTTGATTATTATTGGCATCTTGACTGAGGCCCTGACAGACCAGCTCCGCTAGACGCTTAGTCGCGCCCATCACGTTAGTCGGTCTCACCGCTTTATCAGTAGAGATCAGTACAAAAGTCTCAACCTTGGCCTCGATAGCCGCGCGAGCGCAGTGATACGTACCCTTGCTGTTGTTTATGGCTCCCTCAAACGGGTTATGCTCGACGATAGGCACATGCTTATAGGCTGCGGCATGATACACCGTCTGGATCTGATGACACTTAAATATCCTGACCAGATTGGCCTCATTGGTCACATTACCAATAACTGCCACTAACTCTATATCTTTATAGATCACCTTGCTGGCGATTTTGGCGATCAGCTCTTGATGGATACTATAGAGCGCGTACTCCGATAGCTCATAGAGCACCAGATACTTAGGCTTATTCTTAATAATCTGCCGGCACAGCTCACTACCGATAGAGCCGCCAGCACCAGTGACGAGTACACATTTATTCGTAATATTCTGCCGTAATAAGCGCTCATTAGGCTCGACCGTCTGTCTATTGAGCACATCGAGAATATCGACTTGACGCATACTACTGACAGTAACTTTGCCATCGACGATCTCCTTTAAGCTTGGCAGTTCTTTGATCTTAATAGAGATACCAGCGAGCTTATCGATGATCTCTCTCTTACGGGCGCGGCTAATAGACGGCATCGCTAAGAACACTTGCGCGATATCGAGCTTTGAGACAGTCTCTACGAGCGTGTCAGCGTTATAGATACGTTTGCCAAGTAAATAAGCATCCGTAAGCTGCGCATCATCATCGACAAACCCAACGATATGATACTTATGCGAGTTTCTTAGACCCTCTAACAGCTCTTTTCCGGCTTCACCAGCTCCGTAGATCAGTACATTGTCATAGTCATTTATACGACGACGCTGTGGACGTTGCCCTTGCAAGCGGGCTAATAGCTCTCTGATAGTCAGACGACTATTCCATAACCAAATAAAGAATAAGAATAAATACAGCATAGGCACAGCGCGCGGCATACCTGGTATTGGATTGAAATAGAGGACGACTTGAGCGGCGACGATCAATACAAAGAATAGCTGTAAGACGCTACCCATCAGTGCACCGAAGAAACTACGAGCAATACCCTTATAAAAGCCAATAGCATATAAGCTGATGATCGGTACTACTGCGTATAAGCACAGCGCAAGCAAACCGATATGATTATCCATATCGCCATAGCGCATGGCTATCGCCAAATATAGGCAGATCACAGACATCACCAAGTCAGCCACTAACAAAACGGCTCGTTTGCTATTGCGTGACAGCGCTAACAAGTAGTCCGCGATACGCTGTGGCCCTTTAACATCTGCCCTTTGGTCAGTCTGATACAAGGATGATTCTATAGACATAACAAACAACCATTTAAGTGAAGAACGTCATACGAACAATGAAGCAGAAATAATAATTAATAATTAGTTTTTGTTATCACCATAAGTATAGTGATAGTGATAGCTATACTTATCCATTAGACCTTGCTGGACATCATTGAGGATAATGCCATCAACTTGTACATTGGATTTATTCATTTGCTTGACCGCATAAGTGACCTGCCCTTCTATCGACTTGTCATAGCGCGCGACCAGCAGTACTTTATCCACGTACTGCGATAGGATTATCGCGTCTGAAGCGGCGAGCACTGGCGGCGTATCGATGACGATATAGTCATACTTAGCCTTTAGTGTCGTCATCAATTGCGCGAATCTCTCACTCATCAGTAGCGAAGCTGGATTATGTGGATGGCAACCACGCGGCATAAAGTCGATATCATCGATACCCGTCTGACGAATAAAGCTCTCAATATCCAAATCACTAGTAGTAGACGCTAAGGCGGCCGTATTCATCTTGGCTAAACGACTGCTGCCTTCACTCAGATAGTCTGATAGACCTTGATCTTGACTCAAGTTAAATACTTTATGCAGCGCGCCTAGACGCATATCGGCATCCATCACTAGCACTTTTTTGTTTAGCTGTGAGAGGACTTCTGATAAGTTAGCAGTGATAAATGATTTACCGACGTTTGGACTTTCACTAGTGACTAAGATCACTTTGCCGCGCTGATTAACAACAGCCTGATTGCTAGCGCTCATCTCATTAAACGTATTGGCTTGTTTTGGCATTGAGAATATCAGGCTCGTTCTTAGGCTCTTTATTGCCTCGTAGCTCAAGCTATTATGATCGACATGAGTCAATAGACGTGTGCTGGCGTGTTTATTCTTCCCGATTCTCGATAATAGTGGCGAGCGCGGTATCGTTGCAATCACCGGTACACTAGTCTTAGTCTCAAGACGCTCAGGATCTTTAACTACGTTTCTAAGTAGATTCTTTAATAGCACGAGCATTGTGCCTAGCATAGCGCCCAGTAATAGCGCCAAAACAATGATTTGTAGCTTTTTGGGGGCAATCGCCTTATAAGTGCTAATAGGCAAATCAACAATACGTGCAAAGCCAATCTGACCGGCCTTGACGATTTTGAGCTGTTCATAGTTTTTGAGGAGCGTGAGGTAGATCTCTCTATTGATCGCCGTATCTTCTGATAGCTTCAAAAACTCTCTTTGAAGCTCAGGTAAGTCGGCGACCGTCTCGTCGATCTCTTGCTGACGGCTGTTGAGCACCGCTAACTGCTCGTTTATTTGTACGACTAAGGGATGCTCATTGGTATAGTAAGTCGTCAGATCTGCTTTTTTGAGCTTTAGCTCATTGAGCTGCGTATCGATTTGCGAGTTTTCAGTGAGTAGCAGCTCTGCTTCTTTGGCCACATCGATAGTGCCATACTCTTTACGGAACTCATTGAATACTGCCTCAGAGTTTTCTAGTTTTTTCTTCAATGCTGGAATCTGAGTTTCCATAAAGGTTAGCGTCTTAGTAGTTTCTTCTGAGCCACGCGATTGATTCTGATCAATGTAAGAGAGGACGATTTGATTCAGGACGTTAGTGACTTGCTCTTGGCTCTTACCAGTCATAGACAGCTGGATAATGCCAGTCTGCTTACCTTTCTCGACCACCGATAAAGCACTGTTGAGACTGTCTGTCGTCGCTTTTAGCGATTGCTGACTGATAGTGATCGGATAGCTCTCTTCAGGTAGCTCATTGACGGTGATATAGATCTGACCTTCATTACCATTGAATCTATGCGACTTGCCAATTTGACCTTCAAAGTCATCGAAGCCATCATTCAATACAAATCCAGTGTCTGACTGAGTCAAGGTAAATGCACGATTAAGATAAGCACGCGGCACTTCGAATTGACTGACTTGTACGCGTCCTTTTTCACTCTCTAAGGACACCCCTTCAGGCGTATTCAACTGCGTGTCGATACGATCATTCTTGATTTTATCGATAGCGCTGATATTAGGATCGGCCAGCTTAATACGTAAATTTAGTAGAGTGACTACAGGCTCCAAGATCATCCGCGATCTAATCAGCTCTGCTTCTGTTTGCGCTTTACTTGCCTCTGAGCCTACCAGATCAGAAATACTCTCGCCCAAAGCAGCAATGCCTTGAGTGTTTTCTTCTATCTGTATCATCGCATCCGACTTAAAGGTAGGATTGACATAGCGGCTGTACAAAACGCCGATAGCTAGTCCCAACAATGCAAAGAACAGCACGATCTTCCAGCCCCGTAATAGTACAAAAAACAGCGCTATGAGATCGATCTCGTCATCATCTTTTTCAATCGTTGTTTTGGAAGTGTTCGGCGAATCTGTAGTCATAAGGTCAATTCATTCATTTAAAGTAGTGGCTTATTTATTGTTGGTTCGATACCGAGCCATTGATAATAAATGCTTAGCTGATTTTATCAGCCCAAGGTTTAAGGCTGTCAAAGATATCTTGCCTAGCATCTTCAAATACTGAGAGCTCATGTCGATACGGATCAGCAATATCTTGATCGATCCAGTGCCCGATACGGAAGGTTTTGCCGCGGCAATGGGGCCAACGGTCCTCGATCCATTTACTCTGATTATCAGACATCGTCAAAATCAAATCAGCACGCTTCACTAGCGCTTCATCAATTTGCTTGGCGATATGCGCCGACATATCGATACCTAGCGCTGACATGACCGTTAAGGCATTAGGGTCAGCACCATTACCGACCACAGCAGAGAGTCCAGCAGAGTCGATCGTCTTATGAGGATATTGTTGTATCAATGCCGCTTCAGCGATAGGGCTACGGCAAATATTGCCGACGCAAACCACCAGAATATTGTCAAAGGCCATGATGAGTACCTATAATCCTGAGAGGCTTCTGATTGCTGAAGTAGAAGGTAACAGCGAGTTGATAACACGACTCCAGCGGGTTAGCCCTGTTGGATCGACATAGAGAATGTCGTTGGGCTGCATCTCAAAACGGTTGGCAAGTGCCAAATTAGTGATGGTCTGCATATCGACATAATAGATATTGGTGCGGCGAAACTCTAAGTTATCACGCACAATGTAGACTTTTGCGGCATTGGCGGTAAACGAATTGAGCCCTTGCGACTCACCCAACACTTGAGCCAAGCTCAATCCTTGCTCTAAGATAGGAACAGGCTTTATTTGACCAAACTCGCCTAATACGTAGACAGTATTGCGGCTTTGACTATTGACATGAATAGAGTCGCCGTCTTGGATATAAATCTGATTACCTGAGGCGCCTATCTGACGCAAATCTGCTAGGCCAATATTGTAATTGCGACCCTTACGATTTAGGACGATGCTGTTTGAATCTCCAACTTCTGTCGCCCCACCCGCTTTAGAGATCGCACTATAGAGCGACACGGGCGCATCATCAATAGCGAACTCGCCAGGCTGTCTGACTTCACCATCAATAAAGAACTTATTACCGCGATAGTTGATAATTTTGACTTGGGGATCGGAGTACTTTAGGAAGCGTTGAAGCTTACTCTGTAGAGAGGCGGTAAACTGAGGGACACTCAGACCTGACGCTTTGACTCGACCTACCAAAGGAAACTGTACAAAGCCTTGCTGATCGACAGGATAGCCATTGACTCCGGCAGCTGCCATGTCGGGGTAACCGACTAGAACAATGCTTAAAGTATCGCCTTGTGCGATACGGTATTCTTTTTTATTAGAGCTTGCGATGAGCTGATAAACATCATTGCTAGGCCGCTTTACTTGCGGCGCCGGTAAGGTCGCTAAACTGAGCGGCTGAATATTGAATTGCAAACCATTCTCAGCGGTAAAATCACCTACTGGAGGCAATTCTCCTGCTTGTAGACCAGAATTGATGGTTGTTGTCGCACATCCAGCAGACCATAAAGTAATCAGTAGTAAACTTGACGCTCTCAACAACTTAAGAGACTGGCGCATAATAAAAACCCTTCAAATCATAACGATGAACTATAGCCATCAAATCTAATTGTTACATAAAAAAAATAACCTCTATTCCCACAACACTTAATAAAAAAGCATTGTGAGGGTAGAAGTTGGCATAGCAAAAATTATTTTAGCGCGCAATAGACAATTGTTGGTTTTTTTAAAGTAACAGCTGTCATCTAATCTTGAATATCTAGCCTATATTTCACCGCTTGTACCGAATAAATTACCTTTTGTCTACTAAACTCTTGATCAATGTACCATTTTAGCATAGATAACCTACTTATCGTCTCGATTTTATTCTATAAATTGATAATGAATAAAAAACCCTACAATAGCGACAAATAGCGTAAAATGGCCATTGCAAATTTTTGGCTCGGCAGTGTAATGTATTTATTTTTCACCACTGTCGAGCCTAGCTGTATTTCTACATTGAGAAATGTAATAAACCCACCGACTCAAGGACATGATTATGAAAGATGAAAAATTACAGAAAGCCCTCGCCCGCATGGGGCTTGGCTCACGTCGTCAGATGGAAGAAGTTATTAAATCTGGACGCGTAACAGTCAATAACGGCCCAGCAACCATCGGTGATCGCGTCGAACCAGGCGATGAGATTCGTGTTGATGGTCGTCAGATTAAATATACCGCTGAGAATGAGAAGCGTCGCCGCGTATTGGCTTACTATAAGCCTGAAGGTGAAGTGTGCTCTGCCAATGATCCAGAAGGTCGTCCAACGGTTTTTGAACGTCTGCCCAAGCTGACTCATGATCGCTGGGTCATGGTCGGACGCTTGGATATTAACTCAACAGGCCTGTTATTGTTTACCAATGATGGTGAAATGGCGCATCGCTTGATGCATCCCTCTGGTGAAGTCACTCGTGAATACGCAGTACGTGTATTAGGTGAAGTGACGTCTGATATCGCGCGTGCGTTAACAGCTGGCGTCATGCTAGAAGATGGTACGGCAAAGTTTGAAGATATCAAAGAAGGCGGCGGTGAAGGCGTCAATAAATGGTATCACGTCCAGCTAAAAGAAGGTCGTAACCGCGAAGTACGTCGCTTATTTGAGTCGCAAGGCCTAAAAGTGAGTCGTCTACTGCGTACGCGCTATGGCACGATTGCCCTACCAAAAGAGTTGCGTACTGGTCGTTTCTTAGAGCTCGACAGAAAAGACATCAATACCTTGACTGATCTAGTGAGCTTACGTCCACGTTATGGTACGGGTCTACATGGCGCGGCGAAAGAGAAACAAGAGCGCATCAGAAACAAACCACTTAAAGCACGTCGCACTACTGACAGTCGTAGCGATAGCAGCCGCAGTGGTAGCGACAATCGCAACAGCAGCGCGAAGCCTAAAAGCAGTGCTAGCCCTGCCAGTCGTGGTACACGCAATACCCGTGACCGCAACGATAAGCGTTAATTTAAGCCTTCAATAGATTTAAATTAGACCATAAAAAAGCTGCCCATAAATATTCATTATGGGCAGCTTTTTTATGCGTTTTTTATAATAATTTTACTAACCTAATATTTAGCTATCATGACTATTAATATAGTTTTTCATGACTCGCAAATCTTGCAACTGCTGCGTGTCCATTTGCGCTAACAGATTATCTAAACGCTGCTCAATATTATTTAAAACACTCTGTAATAACTCACTCGCTTCTGCTTTATTGTCATTACTCACATTGTGAGCATTTATATTCACATTCGCTAGGTGGTAGTGACTGGCAAGCATTTCGGGCAAACGAGTATGCAGCAGCTTATGCAACACAAACTGCGCTTCTGTGAGTTCGGGCATTTTATGTTGCGCTTGCAGGGCTTTGTGATAGCGTTGATAGTGATTTACTTTTTCATCGATACGTTTTAGTTGGCGCAGTTGCTGCTCTGACAAACTTTGCAGATGTTTCTTATGCAAATTCAATTGCTGCCAACTGAGTTTGGATAGTGATAACGGCGCATCATAATCTTGATAAGTAAGCACACCTGGCGTAATACCAACAGCTTTATGCAAAGCTTGCCAGCCTTTTTTACCCAAATAAACGACCGTGACGGTTGTCACAACCCCAACGCCGATTAGTATGCTCATAGATATTTACTCTTTACCCTATTCTTTGATAATACGACTCTACATCTACAGCTTAATATCCTCAGCACTCACATTTGTACCAGCTGGGCTTTCAATTGCTTGAATATTCACATCATTACTGACACTACTATCGAGCTTTTGAAACTCTGTATTATCAGCAGGATTGTCAAAGCGTTTTTGCAAATAGCGATTGGTTGCGAGCAATTTTTGTCCATCTTGGTGATATGAGGCATTGAGCAAATCATCAAACTGAGTATTAATGGTACTCAGTACGTCTAGCAACGCCTCTTTTCCGGTAACATTAGAATGCTTAATCTTAGTGGTATCAGCAAGCGCCCCATCCCCCACATCCCCCACATCTAGGTCATGCAAGCGTCGATAGTCAGCTACCGCTAGCGGAATATGTCTGTCCATCAAGTTTTGAATCATAATATAGGTTTCGTTGACTGTGTCTTTATCATCTATCTTGCCATCATTATTGGTATCGCCATAAATGACACGTAGCTTTTCGCCTTTTCCATTGATTTGGTCAAGGGCTGTTTTGACTTCGATAGGTAAGCTTTTTTCAGGAATATAACCCAACTGCGGCATCGCTTTATATTCAAGCATTTTGGGCGCGGTCACTTTTTTGATACCACGATATCCTAGATATAACCCAGCTGCTGGTAGCACTCCGTATAAAACAAACATCACTAACATTGCCGTTACTTGGGTCATGGGATTGTCCTCATTATTCATCGTAGTTATTATTGTTCTAGATAGCCTTAAAACTCTAAACTCTAAACTCTAAACTCTAAACTCTAAACTCTAAACTCTATGAGATTAAACAAAAAAATAAGGCTTTATTAAAGCCCCATATTGTTATGTATTTAACTGCTCATAGCTGATAATTAATAGCAGTCATTAAAATAAATACACATTAGCTTTTCGTACGGCTTTTGACATAACGGTGCGTTGAGGCAAGGCGATTCATAACCGTTTGATGCAACTCGTCCAATAACTCATCAAGCTCATAATCAATTTCTAAAAACAAATCAGTCAGCATATCGCCTGCTGTCATTTTTCCCTGCATCATTGTGTTTTTGGTGCGATGCGGACTAAAACGTTGCAACTGCTCATAATGATGTAGTGCTTCTGGAATGCTCTCTGACACCAGCTTGTCGATGACAAACTGACGCTCGTTATGTTGCTGCTGTTGCTGCTCGTTGAGCTCACTGCTCCACTCACGGTAACGCTTGAGCTTGCCGTTAATTCGATCTAGTATCGCAACAGCTTCTATAGGCATAGCATTTAGGGTGGCCTCATCAACCACATCAATAAGCTCAGTCATAATCGGACAGCGTCCATGTTTGAGATACCATAGGGTATCGGGGTCGAAAGGCGGTCTATTGGTCGGGCGCATCGCAGCACGATTGGACAAATAGCGATCGGTCAGTGGCGTTGGCGTCCGAATATCATTGACTTGTGATAACGCTTGGCAGATACGATCGGCACGCTCAGGAGGAGTCAGTGGTAAGCGCTCACTAATGGCGTTTTCATCACGAGCACTGTCTTGATTGTGGATAATACTATCAGCAGGACTGGCATCATCTTCTGCATTAGGAGCGATAGCGCCTTGCTGAACATGTTTGGCAGCTCGCGTTGGCAAATCATCTTGAGCTTGCCCAAATGACTGTAACATTCTTGTCAAACTTACGACCATGTTCTGCTCTGCCCCTTGCCCATTTACTGATTGCATTCGACCACTCAATCCCTTATCTTAACAGTTTTTTATCACGCTGCCAGTAAGCAAACGTCAACGTTTTGGTCTTTAACATTGAGTAAATGGTTATGAATGCACCCGATTATATTTCTGGTTTTTTGCTGGGATTATCGCTCATTATCGCGATTGGTTCACAGAATGCCTTTGTGCTTAAACAAGGACTCAAACGCGAGCACATCTTTTTTATCTGTCTCTTCTGTGCGGTCAGCGATGCGTTTTTAATCTCTGCAGGTGTTGCGGGCTTTGGCGCGGTGACCGCTCAGTATCCGCAAGTCGTCAACATTGCCAAGATTGCAGGCGTCATATTTTTGCTGGGCTATGGCATTCAAAGCTTGTATGCCAGTGTACGCCTATCCCATGCGCTCACCGTCGATGGACAAGTTGTGACCAGTTTAAAAAAGGCGCTATTGCTCTGCTTTGGCTTTACTTGGCTCAACCCACATGTCTATCTAGATACCTTGGTGCTCGTTGGCATGGTTTCAACTGGCGCTAGTAGCAAGCTAGCCTTTGCAATTGGGGCTGTCAGTGCCTCATTCTTTTTCTTCTTTGCTTTAGGCTATAGCGCGCGCTTACTCAGACCTCTGTTTGCCAAGCCAAAAGCGTGGAATATACTTGATGCCTTGGTGGGTATATTGATGTTTTATTTGGCTTGGCATCTATACCAAAGTTAGAAAACAGCTATATAGTCAATCCACTATAAAAGCGTTACAGCGTTAACCTCGCTTGAGGTATTAAATATATATCTACACTTGGTTGCCTTGTACCACTTTTAAATTGAACCGACTATAGTCAAGTTCATACAAATGTACAGTTAAAATCAAAAAACCCAAACACATTCTATAAACGTGTTTGGGTTTTTTAGGCTTAACAAAAGCTATATTAAGTTAGGAAATAACGTGCGTAATCCATTGACGATAATTTCAATAGAAACTGCAGCCAATAACATACCCATGATTCGGCTCATGATATTAAGCCCAGTATCACCCAATAAACGGCTAATACGACCTGCCGCCATCAATGCCAAATAGCAAAAAAGACTGATTAAGAAACCTGCAACGATAACCGCAGAAACACGCAATATGCCTGAAACTTGAGAAGAGTAAATAATAACCGTAGAGATACCACCCGGCCCAATCATCATAGGAATAGCCAGTGGTACTACTGCTGAGGCGGTACTTGGTAGTGCGTGTTTATCGTATTCAACATCGAAATTTTCTTGATCAGGCTTAGCGGGGTTACCATCGCCATTCATCATGTTCAAGGCAATCAAAAATACCAATATACCGCCTGCCAGCTGGAACGAGCCAATAGAGATACCAAGTGCCTTTAAAAGCACCTCGCCTGCTACAGTAAAAAAGCTGATGGTGATAAAAATAGTCAAGCAGGCAATACGTGCTACTTTACGTCGATCAATCATCGAGTAGCCGCGCGTCAAGTCCAAGAACAGCGTCAAAGCTGCAAAAGGATTAATCAAAACCACAAAGGCTAAGATGATTTTAATAATTTCAGTATCCACTGAGCGCTCGCTTGTCTATCGGTAAAACTTGGGCAAAAAGATAAGGCCATCGTGCGAGTGCAACGATGACCAATAGGCGGTTAGCAGTGACATTGTAGCATAGGCAGATAAGCTAATTAAATCATTAACTTTGCTTAACATTCTCATATAAGTGCATTAGCGGCAATAGCTGATTATCATAGATCGCTCAGCAACTTTTAACGGATGAATAATCGTATTAACAGTGCTAATAAAGGTGGGGCATTATTTCTTTATAGTCGATACTAAATAGAATAGATACACGACATTATAATGCGTGACTGGTATAAATTTTTCTTGCTTGCTGTGCCTACGCAGACAGAGGCTACAAAAAATTTATGTCAGTCACACTGTCTCTTTTTTATATTGAACTGACTATATAAAGCCAAACGTTACGCACTAAAATCAAGACCAATATCTAGCGCAGTGGTGCTATGCGTCAAATAACCCATCGCGATAAAATCAACACCCGTTTTTGCGACCGCTTGCACGGTCTCAGGGGTAATACCACCAGAGGCTTCTGTCTTGGCGCGACCTTTACACATGGCCACTGCCTGCAACAATATTTCAGGCACCATGTTGTCTAATAGTACCAAGCTCACGCCAGCGTCCAAAGCCTGCTCTAGTTGCGCTAGCGTATCGACTTCCACTTCAATCGGAATGAGATGACCCGCGAAATTTTGTGCTTGCTTGATAGCTGTTTTAATATCGCCTGCAATAGCAATATGATTGTCTTTGATCAAAATCGCATCATCTAAACCCAAACGATGGTTGCGACCGCCGCCGCAGCGCACCGCGTATTTTTGCACGATACGTAAGCCAGGAATGGTCTTGCGCGTACAGGTAATTTGCGCAGGATAATCCGCCACAGTATCGACAATCTGCTGTGTCGCCGTCGCAATACCACTCAAATGCGTCATGAAATTCAGTGCCGTACGCTCTGCCGTTAATAGATGACGTGCATTACCGCGTACGATAGCCAATATTGTATCTGCATCAACCTTCTCACCATCGATGACCTGAGCGATAAACTCTATCTGCGCATCAACCAAAGCAAAAGACAGACGCGCCAAATCCATACCGCAAACCACGCCTGCTTGCCGTGCTTTAATCTGGAGCTGCGCCTGCATATCGGCGGGAATGGTGGCTTGCGAAGTCACATCTCCGCGTCGACCCAAGTCTTCGGTGAGGGCAGCCTCAACCAAGGGCTTAAGCAATACTTCATCCAACGCTGGCTCTCGTTCAACTGTCATCTTTAACCCTTATATAAGTATGCTATGAATATAAATTCGATTGATTTAAACTCAAAATGAGCATAAATATAGCGTAAAGTTAGCCTTCTCGCAAGGATAGGTCGGTATTTTATGTGTTTCGGGCGTGCCCTTAATCTGAACGAAAGCGCCTAAATGGGTTAAAAACGGCTAAATCTTGCCAAACTGCGTCAAATAGCTGGTCAATATCCTGATATTATCTGTGCTACTTTTCTTGTTTGGCTGCAATTTATCTCATTTTTATCACCATTTTCAAAATGAGGACACGCCCTAGTCAACGTTTATAAACACAGCATATGGCAGAAATATCGTAGGAATAATCTGACAACTATTTGTTTCGTTTGGGCAATTTGCTGTCCATTAGCAAGCTTTGTAGCTCAATATCGTGGCGGAAGCGATAGAGCTTGGCAGGTCGACCGCGCTGAGCGCTACTACTCTCTCCTGTCTCCATCACTAAGTTTTGTGAATCAAGCAAACGGCGAAAATTCTGCTTATGCAGACGCACTCCTGATAAGGCCTCGACACTTTGCTGCAACTGTGACAAAGTAAAAACATCTGGCATCAAACCAAAAATAAGCGGTCTGTATTCAATCTTGGCACGCAGCCTCGAAATAGCCGTCGCAATCACGCGGCGATGATCGTAATACATCGGTACGCCTATACGTTGTGACCAGTCATCTGGCAAGACAACGGCTTGATAAGTTGGCGGGTAATTGGGCGCTTCGGGTATCAGCCCCCCTTCATACAGCATCTCATAGCGGAGCAGTACGTGCTCTGCGATCCACTCCCTACTTTCATGAGCATGGTCGCCAACCAATTCTGTGTCTGTCAGTTCGCCACCTGCTAAAAACGTCTCACTCAGTCCCCAACACAATCCAATACGCTGGCGTCGACGCTGTTGCACAATCAAGTCTTCGGCAGTATTTGCCCACTCCAATAACACAGGTACGATAAAGTCTGTGATGATACTGGGCATACCATCTAAGTGATTTTCCCACGGGAAATAATCATACCAATCTCGCCACAGTGCCTCGCTTTGTAGCTCTTGCATCTGCGTCTCTTGCACCAAACCCAAATAGCTCACATAAACCAGCGCATGACCATCGATATTACGTCTATTGGTATCAACAAAGGTATATAACTGCTCCAGATAACCAAGCGGTTGCTGCGTCTGCTCCTCCACCCATTGACGCACGCCTGCTTGCAAAGAGCGATGCAACGGCATCAAAGGACCATTGGGCAGCAGCTTGCCTTGATCTACTGTTAATACACGAGCTGTGTGGTCAGTGATGGCGACTAGCACTGCGACCACTTCAGTGGTACCACTTCCCTGTTGATGCGCATGTGAATAAGACAAAGTCATAGTTTTGGCGACAATCCTTTAAATGTAGTCATTGAATAATAAGTTCATAAAATGCGGCTTTGATACTGTAGATGAGTATAACGTGAATCCCAGACTATCATAGCCTGCGGTTGTAATTCTACAAAACTAAAACTGCGGTTTATTCAACGACTTTACGGTCTAATGAGTTAAAAAATAAGTACTTTCATCGAGGCAGTTATAAAAAAACACTTGTATTTATGCTCAAAATGAGCATAATTAAAACATCTTATTCATTAGCAATATTCAATTGACTTATTTTTAGCGGCATATTACTTGTCGCTACTGTATAAAAGGTTTGCCTTTATGAAAACTTATCCTTACGACGCACCTATCATGAGTACGGACAATCGCATCGCCACTCAAATGAACATCGAATATGCCAAAGCTAAAATGCCAGCAGACTTGCCGCGCGCTGAACGCATCGTGGTTGAAGAAAACATCAAGAAGCTATTAAAAGAGCATAATGCGGTATTGGTCGCCCATTATTATGTCGACCCTTTTATTCAGGATTTGGCATTAGCGACTGGTGGCTGCGTGGGCGATTCACTAGAAATGGCACGCTTCGGGCAAGCGCACAGTGCACAGACATTGGTGGTCGCAGGTGTACGCTTTATGGGCGAGTCTGCAAAGATACTGAGTATGGAAAAAACGGTACTGATGCCAGACCTAGAAGCTGAGTGTTCGCTTGATTTGGGCTGCCCTGCTGACGAGTTCTCTGCATTTTGTGATGCTCATCCTGAGCGTACCGTCGTGGTTTATGCCAATACTAGCGCTGCCGTCAAAGCCCGTGCTGACTGGGTGGTGACGTCATCCGTTGGCATCGATATCATTCGCCATTTGCATAATAATGGTGAAAAAATTATTTGGGGTCCTGATCGCCATTTGGGTAAATATATCGCCAAAGAGACTGACGCAGATATGCTGCTTTGGCAAGGCTCGTGCCTCGTACATAATGAGTTTAAAGCGACCGAACTGCTGCAATTAAAAGAGGAGCATCCAAACGCTAAAGTATTGGTGCATCCTGAATCCCCTGACAGCGTAGTAGCGCTCGCCGATGTGGTTGGCTCTACTAGCAAATTGTTGCAATCAACTTATGAGATGGATGCCGATACCTTTATCGTCGCCACCGACTTAGGTATCTTGCATGAAATGCAAAAGCGCTCGCCAAATAAGCGTTTCTTAGCAGCGCCTACTGCTGGTGAAAGCGCAAGCTGTAAGAGCTGTGCCTTTTGTCCATGGATGGCGATGAACGGCTTAAAAGGTATCGAGCAATGCCTCACCAATCAGAGCGGTGAAGTTTTGATGACGCCTGATCTGGCAGTTGCGGCTAAAAAGCCCTTGCAACGTATGCTTGATTTTGCCGAATCACAAAAACAGCGAGTGGTAGCCAGTGGCGATATTGTTAAAGACCGCGAGCTGTTCGCCAATGTCGGAGCAGCCTAATATGAATGCGGTGTCTACAGCGGAAGCACTAAATGCTGATAATTTTGATGGGGCGGTACAAACCGATGTCCTTATCATCGGTGCAGGATTGGCAGGCTTAAGCACGGCTCTAGCGTTACCAACATCGCTGAATATTACCGTATTGAGCAAAGCCGACTTGGAAGTTTGTTCAAGCCATTATGCCCAAGGTGGTATTGCTGCCAGCCTAGATAAGAATGACTCTGTCGCTGACCATATCGCTGATACGCTAATTGCGGGCGCAGGCTTATGCGAAGCTGACAATACCAGTAGCATTTTAAGTGCCGGACAGCAGGCTGTGCAATGGTTATGTGCGCAAGGTGTGCCTTTTACCCAGATACAGCAAGATGATAATGCAAAACCTTTCACCGAGCTACAGACTGAACTACAGACTGAGCTACAGACTGAGCTACAGACTGCTAACTTACACTTAACCAAAGAAGGCGGACATGGTTGCAGGCGGGTCGCGCATGCGGATGATGCGACTGGTCGACATATTATGGAAGCCTTGACCATAAAGGCTCAATCTGCTGCCAATATCACTATTTTGCCTTATTATGAAGCGCTGAGCCTTTTAACAAGCAGTGATAATCAGTGCCAAGGGGCGCAAGTTTTTGATCATAGTAGTCAACGACAACTGACTTTTTATAGTCGCGCAGTCGTACTGGCTAGTGGTGGCTTGGGTCAATTGTTTAAGCGTGCCAGTGCGCCCAACGTCTGTGTCGGTGATGGCGTAATGATGGCATGGCAAGCAGGCTGCCGCTTAGCAAACTTAGAATTCATTCAATTCCATCCGACTGGTTTGGCATTAGATGACAGCAGCTTTCTCATATCTGAAGCCCTACGCGGTGAAGGTGGGCGGCTGACTTGTCCACAAACCGGTGTGCGCTTTATGTTGGACATTGACGAGCGTGCAGAACTGGCACCACGCGATATCGTCGCTCGTGCTATTGCTGAACAGATTAGTACGAATGGACTTGGCTACGTAAACCTTGATGTCAGTCATCTGCCAGAACAGTTTTTACGAGAGCACTTCCCGCAAATTTATCAAACGTTATTAAAGCTGGGCATCGATATGACTACTGACCCAATTCCGGTCGCGCCTACCGCTCATTATAGCTGCGGCGGTGTAGTCACATCTGTCAATGGTATGACCGATGTGGCAGGTCTCTATGCCGCTGGCGAAGTTGCCTATACAGGTTTGCATGGGGCTAATCGCTTGGCGAGCAATTCTTTATTGGAATGTGTGGTGGTTGGACGTAATATCGCTGCTGACTTACCGCGCTATTTAAAAGACGTGACTGAGCTTAGTCAAGCGACATATTTTAATAAAGGAAATCAATCAGCCCTTGGCATTTGGACGCCGCCAACGCTTAAAGATACTCAGCCCATTACTCTGCCACCGTCTACTGACTATAAAAGCAATACTCATCATAACGTCAATATAGATGCTGACATAGCTGGGATAACCGCCAAACTAAAAGTTTTGATGACTGCTCATATGGGTATCACTCGCAGCGCTGGGCAATTAGCACAAGCATTGCTACAAATAGAAAATTGGCAGCAGCAGCTTGGATGCCTCAAGTCTCATTCAACCAATATCAGTAGTAAGAGCGATACAACTACCCTTGCCAGCTTGGCATACTTTCAATTAGCACGACAATTACAATTAGCGACATTGATTATTCAGTCGGCTTATCAGCGTTATGAGAGTCGCGGTGGTCACTATCGTCAAGATTATCCGCATTTGGCGACCACACCTCGAACCAGTGTGATTGCGCCCTTATCAAAGCTGAGAGAAGGTGACAAAACAGGTAACAAAGAGGGTGGCATTGATTGGTTGGTTCAGCCTATAATCGATGACACAGAAGTTGGAACAGCATACAGTTGCTAACGTTTAACAGCGATTGAAGGTTGTTATTCTAGCCATGAAAAACGATAAATTGCCGTTCTTTATTGACCCCAAAGTGCTTAAAATATGGCTACTGATACGCTGTTTGTGATCGGACTTATGATTGTCGTCAGTTTGACGTGGGCCTTGCTGGCCCTACCTCGCTTGCGTAAGCGCCTGCCAAAAATTTATCTGATTGCACGCTCGTGGTGGCTCATGTTAGCGGCGCTTTGCGCTTGTTATGTTATCGCTAAGATAACGGATAATAGCCAGCCCTCACAGCCTCCTACCTACCCCTACCAGTGGCTACTCATCGCCTTTTTCGTCTTAATTGGTTTGCGTGGTAGCTATGAGATCAAACGCTTATGGTGCCTGCGCAACAAAGCTGTGCTGATTCACAAGCTCCAAGCGCGCGGTTTACAAGCGAATACTCAGCCTTTTAGCCAAACCTCTCCTCATTCTCCTCAAGCTTACACACGTCTAAATCTGTTAGACCTATTCTTTAGTTTTGCTTTTATCACCCTGATTATCAGTCTCATTGCCTTACAACAATTAATCTGGCAGCGCGAACAGTATGGCGTTTTATTTTTTGTTTTATTTGCCAGTCAATTTAATGATATTGCCCAGTATTTATGTGGACGATTGCTTGGTCACAAGCTGTTTAAGCGTGGTCTTGCTCCCACCATTAGCCCGAATAAAAGTATCGAAGGTGCTCTTTTCGGAAGTATGCTAGCGGCGCTATTGGCAACGCTATTGGGCATTTGGCTCACGCCTTTTAGTTGGTGGATTTGCTTATTAGCCGCTTATAGCTTAGCGGTCAGTGGTATCGCTGGAGATTTATTAGAGTCCGCCTTCAAACGTCAGCACGGGGTAAAAGACACGGGGACTATGCTCGCTGGACATGGTGGCGTATTAGATAGAGTGGATAGTTTGCTGATTGGCGTGCCGGTATTTACCTTGTTTTATTGGCTGCTCGGCTAAGTTGTTATATAGTCGATTCAATTTAAAAGTAGTACAAGGCAACCGAGTGTAGATGTATATGTGATACTTCAAGCGAGGTTAACGCTGTAATACTTTTATAGTGGAATGACTATAGTCGATCCACTTTTAAAAGATACAGTGCTACTGGGATGAATTATTCGCAGCCTCTGTCGGCGTAAGCACAGCAAGCAAGAAAAATTGATACCAGTAGCACGTTATAATAGTTGTCTTTCTTTTATTTAGGACTAACTATATCCAGTAGGTTTATCCAATCTACTGCGCAATATCCAATTAAGCAAAGGCTTAGGTAAATGATTGAGCGCCCGAGTAATATAGCGCATGGAGCGTGGAAATATAGCCAGCTCAATATCATCATCAATCGCTTGTATAACATTCTCAACCGCCGTTTGCGTACTGATTATGAATGGCTTATGGCTGGCATTGCCGTCATTGAAATCACGCAACGCTTGGGTATCGATATAGCCTGAGGCAATGCAGTTGACTTGGATATTATAAGGCGCAAGTGCTGCTCGATAAGCGCTGGCAGTCGCAATCATGGCGCGTTTGCTTTTGGCGTAAAGACTGGCATAAGGATAATCTATAGTACCGGCGATAGACGCGATACAAATCAGACTTTGTCTGTTGTTTTCGTTGAAATCTGATGAATAACTTTGACGCTTTAACTGCTCACTTGCCCACATAAAGACCTGAGCAAAGGCTTGCAGGTTAATCGCGAGCATTTGATCGCTGTCATCTTGATTGAGACGATGGACACGCTCATTGGTGTAACTGCCCGCACTATAAATCAATCTTTGAAAACTGATATTTGATAAATCATTTAACAACATTTGTGTTTGGACGCTATCCATCAAATCACAGCAATAAGTGACAATATTAGGATGCTGACTATTGATATTATCTATCTTCTCCATACTATGACCAACCACGCTCACTTGCCAGCCAAGCGCCTGATGATGCAGCGCCAAGCCTAAGCCAAGTCCACTCGTACCGCCAAAAACGATAAGATGCGATGGCTTATGAGTGGAAGTAGATTGTGTAATATTTTTCATTTGTGCGTTCATAGACCCTGCTGCCGTATATAGTCAGTCGTACGCTGATAGCCATATTGCCATTGCGTCTGCATTTGCTGTACAAAACCATCATAGTCACTGTGAATAAGCTCAACGGTCATTTGTCTGATATTAAAACGCTTTTGTACATGCTGTCCTGCCAACTGTTGGCCATTATCAGCAAAGGGTAACCAATGCAATTGACGGCTATTTCTTTCTGACTTCACAAGTGATGACGTTTCCATTGGCTGATAATCATGCACCTGTGCCAAACGCTCATTGGGGTCAAAACCAAAAACGCGCTGAATCGCTGGCGAAGCAAGATAAGTATCGTATCCTGCCTTGGTCTCTGCAAATACAGTCTGCCCTAGCTGACATGCTAGCTCGATCGGCGTAAGATTAATCACCCCGCCTAAGCACCACCCCAGATAGTCTATAGGCGTTGGCGGTAGATAATACATATCTGCCATGGAAGCGCGAACCGCTGAATTAAATTCCCACTGCTTTACGACATTTACTGACTGATGAATACGCCTATCGGCAAACGTATGCGCAGGTGCGTTAAGCATTTCATCAAAATGCTCTGATACTGCCAAACGCGGTGGCGCAAATAACAACTCTTGTAGTTTAAACTCATTGTGGACAGATTTATCAGCATTAGGCGTTTGATTAGGTGCTTGATTGGGCGCTTGATACAGTCGACTAGCGATAAGAGCTATCTCTGGCGCGGCGGTATTAAATGAATTATTATTCTGCTTGGGATAAAAACGAGACAATTCATCGAGCCATTGCCCCTCGTTATCTATCCGAAACATCGCCAACTGCTGCAGCTCATATAATAGTCGCTCGTAGTTATCTGCTTGTTGCTGTTTTTGGCGGTTGGACAGCTGCCGTGACAAGCGCCAGCGTTTAAGCGCCTGAGTCATATAACGTATTTTTAGTCGCCTATTGGCTTCGTCTGGCGCGACATGTCTAATTGCAGTAATGACACGATACAACTCACGGCTGCACATCAGCTCCTGCAAATCCTTGGGGTCAGGCGCTAAATTGACTAAATAAGCCGACAGACTACCACCGCAAGTGCCGACGATGATATCTGGTGTCAAATCATGGGCAACCAATGCCGCATAACTGCCCAAATAATAACCAAAACGCGAGCCACCTCCGGAGAAAAGCTGGACGCGCTCATAAGGTTTGCTGCTTTTTCTATTCAAAGGCTTGACGCTTTTATTATTCATCTATTACTTATCAGCATTTGGTGCTGTTTTAATTGCTAATGACACCGTAAAGATACCAAAACGGTCGATGCGCATGGCGACTTTCTTAAAGCCAGCATTCTCAACCAATTGATCCATTTCCGCTTGCGAGCGACAGCGCATCACCCAACTGCTACCGCGATGATTGTTTAGGGTTTTGCTGATAAATTCCTGCTCAGGATGCCACGGCTGATTGGTATAAAGTAAATAACCACCAGATTTTAAACTGTCATAAATACCCGTTAACGCCGTCGCTGGTAGCGTATTGTCAGAAAATAATTCAAACACGCCAGAGGCAATGGCGATATCGAACTTTTTATCATCAAGACCTTTAGCATCGCCGCTTCCCTTCTGTACATGAGAATAACTGGCAGGGTCAAACGCATCTTTTTGACAAGTAAGGACACGATCAGCAATCTCTAACTGCTCCGCCTTTGCCTGTAAGGCTTGGATATTATGCTGCTCATAATCGCGTAGCTCAGCGTGCAAGTTGGTAAACTCTGTCAATAAATCAAAGGCGTAAAAGCCATGCCCACTAGCGATATCGAGTAGTTTCGGCTGCAATGACTCCTTGCTGTTTTGCTTAGCTTGGTTTTGACTAGCTTGGTTTTGATTGCCAGACTTAATATCTGCTAAAGCTTCACGTGCCAGCTCTAATATATGCTCACGGCGAATACGAATCCCTTGCCAACCAATATTGCTTAAGTAAAACTTATCGACCGCCTGACCAAATTTATTCTGACCACTGGGCTGATTATAATAAACATGATCGAGCGAATGCCCCGAATCAAATCCATGCTCTAGTCCTGTGGCAATGGCGTCGCTGACATGACCAAATTTTTGCATGGCAAATCGGGTAATGGCAAAGCTTGGGTTAAAGGGTTTAATCGCTAAACGATCCACCTTATCTTTACTGGCACTATTAAGATGAGCGGCGCTTAAATCAGGTGCTTTAACGTCCTTACTGAATACCTGCTCAGCGAAATCGATACAATCCGCGAAGACGTCTGCCTTATTGGTCTCATGAAAAATCGCATGATAGCTATCTGGATATAACTGCCAGCGTTTATCAGTCGTATTAATCGCCTCATAAAAATCGCGTTCGGCCTGCTTATCAACGACGTAATCCTTGCCTGCACACAATACAAACGTCGGCACGGTGATAGCACCCGCATCATCGAGCAAGCGTTGACCCGTTGCATGCGTATCGATGAGCAAGTCGGTCGAGATACTGTTTGAGATTAGCGGGTCGGCATTATAAGCTTGCTGTGCGTCTTTATCATGCGTTAAGACTTGCGCCTTGACGTAGCTGCTCACGCGTGACATTAGACCAAGCGCGCGAGCCACCTTTAGCGATGGTATGGCAAATGGCATGTACAAGCGAATACTCAACGCTGGCGTACCCAATATCATCCCGCGAATATTTGGCGCATAATCATGTACCCATGCTGCTGCGAGTACTGCACCGATACTACTGGCGACGATTAATGTATCCTCAATAGCAATGCCCGTTTGCCCAATAACCAATTGTACAAAACCGTCTAAATCGCGCTCAAGCTCGGTGACGCTTTCGGCATGGTCTTTGATACCACCCGAACGCCCATTACCACGCGCATCCCAAGCAAATACTTGATAGCCCGCTTTTGCAAATTGTTCCCCAAGTTCTGCTAAGCGTCCAGAATGTTCGTGACCACGATGTAACAGAATGACTTGGCGCTGTTGTGTGTGTTGCTGACTGGCTTTTTTTATACCCTCTAAAGGCATCGTCAACCAATAGCGATAATAGATTGCCGTACCATCATACGCGTTGTAGCAACTTTCACCGCTAACAACTTCGGACGATGATAGATGAAGGTAATCGCTAACCTTGTTTGGGGCAGCTTTGGCAGTGGTAGACTGGGTATTTTTAGAAATAGCGGGCATTGTCTGGGACTCCAAAAGGGACGTTTTAGCAGCAGAATTTGATAAAGGGGCATTTAATGAAGGAAAATGTGATAAAGGAGAATTTGATGAAAAGCTATTGGGAGATAACGTATCAGGTTGATCAATAATCGCTTGGCAATCGATAGATAATATAGATTGATACGATGATTCTGCTATTGATTCAATATTGTCTAAACGGTTTGAGCGTAGCACAGGTGGTTTACGCATCAAATATAAGTCTGCCATATAACGCAGTCGATTGAGACAAGTTTTTAGTAGCAGCGCCTCTGTGAGTATAAATAATTGCCCTACTCTGATATGAAATAACGCGGGCGGTACTTTACTTGCCATAAAAGTGCCAAGCACACCGAGCACAAAAGCACGATCACTTTTGCCCAAAGGCCCTTGATTCGCTCTAATGTCTAACATCCTATTACTGGCGATACCTAGTAACTCGGTGCCGATACTAAGCACGATTAGACTGACAATATGTTGCTGATGGATTGATATATTGTTGGGAAAATTGACTGCCGACGCTTGCAAATTACCATTAGCAACATGCGGAGCAAGACTTGCGATAAGCGCCGTATCAGCCACGATATCGCCCACTTCATTGAGCACTTCACCAATTTTAGAGGCTTGCCCATGCTCGCGCGCCATCATGCCATCGATAGCATTGAGCGCCATGCGTACAAACAATGATGAAGGCAATAAAAGCCATAATTCCTGCTTCTCAGTTGCAGGCTTGGCAATCACATAAGCCGTACCAAGGCTCAATAAGATGGCTGATACCGTCACTTGGTTAGCGGTAACCTTTTGCTCGACCAATGCATCGCTAATTGGGCGCAATTGATCTTGAAACTGAGATTTGAGCTGATAGAGCGACATAAGGCGAGCCAAATATATTCAGTCCTTTAATGTAGCAACAAAAGTTGATTAGGTAAATACTTAAGTATGGTTGTTAGCCGGATTATCATGCATAAAACCCTATCCTACCATCTCGCTACAAAGGTGCTCACCTTATAAGCCAACATTTAATAGTTAAACAGTCAGTTTTCACAAGGAATCTTAGTCGCTCATGTCAGTATTAATCGCTTGATATGCTACAATCCTCAGCTTCTTAGAAATACCTTCTCAAAAACACCTTCAAAAATGCTACGAGCCTGCCACCATGCAAAGCCTGATTACCCTTGTTCTGGTATTAATGCCAATGTTTATTGGTTTTGCCATTCCTTCTAATCCTAAAATGACCAAGCTTGCGGATAAAGGCTTGTCTTATTTGGTGTTTATCATCTTAGCGCTGATTGGTATTGAGCTGTCGCAAGTGGAAGGGCTTGGCAGTCAGATAGGTGAGATTGCGCTGTATGTCACTATATTATCGATATTGACGATTGGTACGGGCTTATTTTCCCTGATGTTGTTCGATCATTTGCGTCCATGGCACGCCAAAAAACCCAGCGTAAAATCTAAAGAACATCGCGTCAGTATTCGTGGCAGCCTCGCTCAGGTGATTTGTGTAGTCATTGGTATGGTGATTGGATACTTCCTACCAGACAATTATATGCCACCCGAAAACACCATGACGGTGATGTTAATGATATTAATTTTGCTGGTCGGTATTGGATTGAAAGGCTCGGGTATTACTTTAAAAGAAGTGCTGCTGAATAAACGCGGCGTTGAGATGAGCATTATTTTTACGCTAGCGGTATTGGTTGGTGGCTTACTATTTGCGCTGATGTTCAGTGAGGTATCGTGGACAAAAGGCTTGGCACTGGCGTCAGGATTTGGCTGGTACTCGCTATCAGCAATCGTCATGACCGATGCTTATGGCGCGGTTTGGGGCAGTGTGGCACTCTTTAACGACTTGGTACGTGAGTTTTTTGCGCTGATATTTATTCCTGTGTTTATGCGTAAATATCCCTCAGCAGCAGTTGGACTTGGCGGTGCGACGAGCTTGGACTTTACCTTACCCATTATTCAGCAGTCTGGCGGTCTAAAAGTCGTGCCTTTAGCGATTAGCTTTGGCTTTATTATTAATATTGTCTCGCCTGTGTTGATGGTGGTATTCTCGGCGTTGGGTTGATGTCGAAAAAATGATAAGCTTTACTTCACAAAAATTTTTTTCTATTTTTAACTATACGTCTAAGAGATAAAAAGACTTTCACCTTAGCTCAATCAATCTTGTTCTTACAATTGTCATCAAACCACATAGTCGTATCTACTCTTTGATTTACCTTACTATCTTCATAGCTATCGCTAGGCGCTTTTGATCTCTCATCACCGTAGTAAGCTGTCTTGATTTGTCTAGGATCAATTTGATAATTTAGAATAAGATAACTCGCAATATACTCGGCGCGGTCTCTTGCTAGTGTCTTATTACTTTCGATATTTTCATATTTACTAATATTACCGTCTAATCCAATTAAACATTTATCGTTAATATTTGCAAAAACTTTAAGGCTATCTATATCTTCTGCATAAGGCTGACTACTGTTCATAGGAAAAGAAACTTGGCCTCCGATACCATGACCAACATCTGTTGATACAGATAAAGGGCAACCTACTTTATCAACCACTACATTATTTGGTGTGTCTGAGCATTCGTCTGTATTATCTAGCACCCCATCGCTATCTGAATCAGGGATATCTGCTTGCATCGTCCTGATATTTTCATCTTTAGGTAAATCTTTAGAAGGCGCAGTTGTAGTGGTTTGGCAGCCAGCTAAAGCAATAGATGATGCTAGCATCAATAAACTCCTGTAGTTTCTAGTTGTCATTGTTATTCTCTTCATTAAGAATCACTTACAGCTTTATTTACCATCATTTTCGATCTTTTTGAAACATTCAATATATTACTCAACATTGCTAATAAGCACATAAATACGCTGGTTGAGCCAACTGCTTTCGATATCATTTGGCGCAATTGGACGTTCTGACCCATAGTAAAAAGTTTTAATACGATCAGGATCAATATTATATGTCATGGTCATATAATTTTTAATTCCTTCCACACGGTATATTGATAATGTTTGATTGGCATTATTATCTTCACGTTTGGATATATGCCCTTCGATATGCATAACAGCGTCCAAATGATCTTGCATTTTTTTGCCTGCGTTATCTAGCTGTTCATAATACTCACTTTTTATCTCACTGCTATTTTCATCATAATACGCTCTAGCTTCCATCATAAATTCATTTTCACCAAAAAGTAAGGAATGCGGACAACCCCTTTCATCTATCACCACGTTAAAAGATGTACCTGGACACTCGTCT
Source organism: Psychrobacter sp. W2-37-MNA-CIBAN-0211 (assembly GCF_040309405.1). NCBI lineage: Bacteria > Pseudomonadati > Pseudomonadota > Gammaproteobacteria > Moraxellales > Moraxellaceae > Psychrobacter > Psychrobacter sp. W2-37-MNA-CIBAN-0211. The sequence goes on along the minus strand of NZ_JBEOOU010000008.1, from coordinate 47,288 downwards.
ATAGCATCAAGTACACCATCGCCATCTAAATCGCTATCTGCTTGCATTGTCCTGATGTTTTCATATTGAGGCATAACTTTAGGCGGCACAGTTGTAATGGTTTGACAGCCTATTAAGACAGTAGTTGCTATCGCTAAGTACACTGGTATTCTAATAATCATAACGGCCTCACAGACTTTACTGATAATGAATAAACATTATTCCGATAATAGCTTGAATTCCTCAATCAAGCCATCGGTAACGCTTTATCCACTCGACAAGCCCTATCATGCCAATCGACAAAAGCCTTTATCGCTACAGACTCTAATTGATGACTGGCTTTCCTGCCAGCAAAACTCTCAACATAATGACATGCACGATAGCCTTTTACAAAACGATCATAGTCAACAATCCACTGTTTACGCGCTTTTAACTCATCTTGACGTTGCTCAATGCTATTCTCCACATCGGTATTATCAGAGCCAAACCAAAAGTTTTTAGCAGGGATATCTTTAACCAACTTCTTATTTTCAACCTCACTCATACGCCACGGCTTAGCAGTGAGCCGCGCTCGAAAACACTGCTGTATTTGACTCAGACGCACATAATTGGCATCCGCATGGAAATACTCAAACCACTCCGCGACCAACTCATCACTTGGCGCGATAGTATCGTGTGTGGCAATAATGCGAAATCCTGCTGGCGTTTGATATAAACGAAAGCGTTCGGTAGGATGATTGACAACACGTTTTTTGATTAAATCCGTCATGAAAGGCTGTAACGAGGCAATATCATCGGTATATTTTTGTGCGCGGGCTTTGTCTCTTTGGCTGGCTTGTTTCCACAAATAAGTAGTCACGCCAAACATAACTGCCAATAGCCACAACCAAGACAATCCTAGCCAAGCGATGACACTGGCGATAAGTATAAACACAAGGATAAAAACCCAAATTTTTAATTTGCTTGATGGTTTACTTTGATAAGTGGGTATAGCAGGCATAAAACCATTAGGGCTGTAATGTTCGGGATATAGATGGCCTAGTAGATCTTTATTATCGACATCAATGATTGCGATGTTATCGACGTTAGCGACTTGTGCGCCGTAACTGTTACGCGTAACGATAAGCTTCGTCACTGCTGCACTATTATTGGATAATTCATTTTCTGGAAAATCACGTTCAGAAATAATCTCTTCACGAATGGGAATACCGTTGCTTGCGTTATATTCTTCCCTGCGCTCACGACGTAAGATATCTTCACCTGCCAGCCAGCAGTTATGCGCCTCACTCACGCGAGATTTAGCATGGCTTAGCGCTTCTGCTTGACTGACATCTGACCAACCGTAACGTTTAATAGTGGCTTGCTTGGAGGATTTACTAGACGTCTCTAGCGATTCAAAGCGCTGTTTGTATTGCGCCCAGTATTTTGGGATAAGCATGGGGTTTGCCTTTGGATAGTTGTTTTAAACTAAAATCTGCTGATTGAATATTAAATAATTAATCTTTAGGCTCCGTAGCTATATCATAAACTCGGCGGTGCATAGACATCTCCTCTTCGGTATCAAAATCTGCAGTAGCTATCCCATAAACACGGCGGTTCATAGACTTACCTTCTTGAGTATCAGAAGAAGCAATGGGCTGTTCAGCACCAAAACTAGCGGTACTTAAACGCTCAGGCTCAATTTGATGCTGCATTATTAGATAGTTTTTGACGATAAGTGCTCTATATCTTGATAGAGAATCCGGTCGTAAGACGGTAGCGGATATTTCATCTGTGGTGGCGTGCCCTTCAATACGCATCGTTGCCGTATAGTACTCTTGCAGCTTTGCTGCTACTTTATCAAGCTCAAGCTGATACTCTGGCGATAGCTCACTGCTACCCTTGGCAAAAAAGGCACGATATTCCATTTTTAGACCTATCCCCATGCCAGTAAAGGGACAACCCCTTTCATCTGTTACTATGTTCATTGGTGTACCCGGACACATGTCTATATCATCAGAATATCCGTCGCCATCGCTATCTAAAATAGCTTCAACAACTGGTATATCAATAATTTGAGTTGCTTGATTAGACAAGTCGGCGGTTTGACAGCCTGTTAATACCAAAGCGCTTACCCAAACTAGAATTGTATTTCTTAATTTAATTTTCATTGTATTTTACCTTTAAAACTCGATACATCTGTTTGAGCCTAGGTCATTTTGATAATAATCAGCTTTGTGGTTTTTTGAATCGCTTACTAAGCTATAAACTCTACGATTCATAGATCTGCCTTCCTCGGTATCAGAAGGTGCAATAGGACCTCTAATACCGCAATCGAGAGTAGTCAGACGACTAGGCTCAATTTTGTGATTTAAAATTAGGTAATTTTTAACAACGAGCGCTCGACTCTTAGCCAGCGAGTTCGATTGCAAAATTGAGGTAGAAGCTTTACTGACCTCATCCTCTGAAACATGAGCTTCAATTTTTATAGTAGCTGTATCATAGTTATTCATCTGTTCTGCTACTCTATCAAGCTCATCATGATACTGTGGCAATAATTCACTGCTGTCCTTGGTAAAAAAAGCACGATACTCCATCATTGGAGGCATACCAATAAGACTTATAACCTCAGGACAGCCTCTTTCGTCTATTACTACGTTTTCTGTCGTATTTGGACATTGATCTAAATCATCATGCCCGCCATCACTGTCACTATCCAAATTAACCACAACCGTTGGCATGTTGATAGTTTGACTTGTTCGATTAGACAGGTCAGCGGTTCGACATGCGGATAGCGTTAAGACGCTTACCATAACTACAATAGTTGTCCATAACTTAGTTTGCATCACTCACTCCTTAAGTCAAAACCCTAAACCCCACTCGCCTGCTTAGCAAACAGTCTCATCAATGGCTTAATTTTGCCAACTCGATACATACCTTCGCTGCGGATTTGTTGAATAGGACGCATCTGTGCAAGCGACCCTGCGAATAGCCAATTAAGCGCTGAGAAGCTGTGCATCATCAGGCTATTATGCGGACGACGCAAACGCTCGTAGCTACGCAACGTTTGATTACCGCCCCAACTGGTTCCACCGCTACGGGCAAAGTCGTGTGACAATTGCTCGCTTAAAGTCTGCACATCGAGCATGCCCAGATTAAGACCTTGACCTGCCAGCGGATGGACACCATGGGCCGCATCACCGATCAAGACTAAATTGTCCGCGACGTAGCTTTTCGCTTGTTGCGCAGTCAATGGAAAACTGGCAATTGACTCAATCTGACTGATAGCGCCTAGCTCATAGTTACTAGCAGCAGCCAATTTATCAGCAATAACGCGCGCGTCCTCCTCTATCAATGCCAATGCTTGATTGCGAGGCAATGTCCATACGATCGACTGCCAGTGCTCTGGGTTGGCTTTGTCTTCATCAGTAATATCTGCTAATGGTAATAGTGCCAGCGTACCTGTGGGCAGCATCGCCTGACGCGCGGTTGCTTGATGCGGTTTTTCGGTGTGAATCGCACAGCAAATTGCCGTTTGATTATAATCGAGTGTATCTAGCCCAATGGCTGCTTGCTGGCGCACAAATGAACCGCGACCATCCGCGCCCACTAATAATTGAGCGTCAATCACAGTACCATCATCAACGGTGACACGATAACCTTGCTCTGCACCCAGCCAATCCATATTGATAACTTTATGTCCAGCGATAACGGTTAGATAGTCACTGACATCATCCTCAGATAAACGCTGCCATAACGCATGTTCAATGACGGCGGGCTCAACCATGCTGCCAAGCATTTTCGGTAGATGACTGTTGGGATGATTATTACCACTGTCACCAAATAATAGCTCGCCCATGCCGTTCAGTTGCCATACCTGCATTTGTGAGTAGTCCGCTTTACGCTCAGAGGCAGCAATTTTTTGCCACGCGCCGACATCGTTGAGCAAGTTAATACTGGCCACGCTCAGTGCATAAACGCGAGCGTCGCGTTGCTTCAATATGTCTTGCCACTCTGACTCATCACGTTCAGGGCGTGCATCAATCAACGTCACGGGCATTTTTGCTTGCGCCAGTTTTAACGCTAATGTCGCCCCAACAATACCGCTACCGATAATCAGCGTATGATTATTTTTCATAAGTTATTCCTACATTTAAGTGCCATCGTATAGAACATTGGTATAGACAATTTATATCACGTGCTCGTGCTATGACAAACTACGACTTCAAGCCCATCGCGTAATTGGCGATTAGTGGCTTAATATTGGGCAGTTTATCAAAGGCAACCAAGGCCACATTCCGTGCCAGCTTAATGGCGGGGTTAGGATGCGTAAAGCCATGTACCACGGCATCACAAAAGCGAATGACGCGTTTTTGATCGGTTTGACGTGCCTTCTCATAGCGTTTTAACAGTTGCGTATCGCCAATGTCTGCGCCTTTTAGCACTTGCGTACTCATCATCTGCGCCAGCACATGAGCATCACGCATACAGAGATTAAATCCCTGACCAGCGACAGGATGTAAGGTATGCGCCGCATTGCCCATAACCACACAGCGACCATCGACTTGTTTGTCTGCCAATACTCGTGTTAGCGGATAAGCACCGCGACGACCAGCTGTGACAAACGTGCCAGCGCGCTCACCAAAGGCTTGCTGTAGGGTCTGTAAAAAGTGTGCGTCATCCTCTAGATACTTGGTTTCTTCACCTGTTGGACATACCCAAACCACCGAGCGTCTATAACCTGTTTGATACTCATCATTGCCATCGCCATCTGGATCTGTCAATGGTAATACCGCCAGTGGTCCAGCAGGGCTAAAGCGTTCAATCGCCGCATGCCCGTGTGGTTTGTCAGTCTCTACCACACCGACGATAGCCGTCTGCTGATAATCATAAGTCGTCGTGCCGATATTCAATAGCTGACGCACCGTAGAGTCGCGACCATCACAAGCGACCAAGACGCTAGCTTGCAACTGCTGTTCATGCTCCTCTTTACCATAGTAGCTAAAGCTCAACGTCACCATGTCGTTTTTCTGCGCAACTGCCGTGACATTCGCATGATCAATTAAGGCAATGAGCGGCTCTTGCTGAGCGGCAAGCAATAGCTTACGTCCCAGCCAAGCATTTTCCATGACTTGACCAAATGACTCTACTTTTTCTTCGTCTTTATTAAGCTGCGCGCGTCCAAAACTACCTTGCTCACTGATTTGAACTGCATCAATGCGACAAGCATGACTTTGCAACTCATCCCACAGACCAATCTCTTGGTAAATCTGTACCGTACGCCGTGATAGTGCCGTATTGCGGCTGTCTAAATAATGGCTTCGATTACTGTCATCATTTGGACTAATGGTTGGATAGCCCATTTTTTCGAGCAAAGTACTGGCGATACCATGATGCGCTAGTAGCAACGCAAAAGACAAACCCACGTGCCCACCGCCAACGATAAGAACGTTCTGGTCAGTGACTGCCTTTTTATTGCCAAATTTGTTTTTGGCATTCGATAAATTTGAATCCATATTTTGCATCATGATTATTCCTATTGTGATCTGTTTGGTATGCTGGCTGGCTATCCGTCATCAGCAAAAACGAGTTATTGATAAACTCTCAAAAATTTTATTATTATAGAAGTTATATTACTCTATATAAAAACGCCATCGTTCTATTGAGAGGTGAAGCTCAGTATTAAGTTTACTATTTAGACAGCGATGTAAATAGTGATGATATGGCTGATAGATTACCACAAATTGTCCATCATTCAGTGCTCTTGACGGTACAGACAGCGTGTACAAAAAGCATCGAATATCTAAAATAACAGCGCCAGCTTACTTAAGGCACAAAGTTAATCAGCTTAAACGGCAGTGCTTCCAAAATCTTGGTACAGCGGTTGCAATCGCCATACAAAAACAAGGCTGTCCATGCCATCTATGGCTTGAATTTTAAAATCTATCTACCATAATAAAGGAAGGCCATTCACTTGTTACTATCGATAAACTACATAATAATTTTACCGTCATTGTTGTCTCTACTCTCTAAAAGTATTACTGACTATTTTATCTATTACACCCATGCTTCTATCAATAAATAGGAATAGCATCGGGCTACCAATATAAGGATAATCGATTGACTGATTCCATGAGCCGCCGCATAAAGTTCGAATCATTGACCCCAGCACAGCTCAAAACCGTGCTTGGTGAATACAACAACCACATGAAATATATCCAAGAACGCCTCGATATCAAAATCAGCCAACGCCAAGGGGATTTTTGCCTGAGTGGTGATATCACTGGCGTTGAGCGTGGCGAACGTATCATTTATAAAATGGTCGATGAAGCTCAAAACTCAAAAGATATTAGCGCAGAAGAGCTGCACCTCATTATCCAGTCAAGCATCGCGCGCGATCAAGATAACGAGGCAGATGAGCAAGCTACTGCTGAAGAAAATGAGAACAACTTAGAAACCGCTAGTGAGTTCACCCCGATCAGCTTGCGCACGCGCAAAGGTAAAATCATTCCGCGCGGTGGCAATCAACAAAGTTATGTGAAAAACGTTTTGAGTTCTGATGTCTCGTTTGGTATTGGGCCTGCGGGTACGGGTAAGACGTATCTTGCTGTTGCCTGTGCGGTCGATATGATAGAGCGTAATGAGATTGAGCGTATTTTATTGGTGCGCCCTGCGGTAGAAGCAGGCGAAAAGCTAGGCTTTTTACCGGGTGACTTGTCACAAAAAATCGATCCCTACTTACGCCCGTTATACGATGCGTTATACGAGATGCTTGGCTTTGAAAAAGTCGGCAAAATGATTGAAAAGCAAATCATTGAAGTTGCACCACTTGCTTATATGCGTGGTCGTACTTTGAACAATTCGTTTGTTATTTTGGATGAAGCACAGAACACCACACCTGAGCAAATGAAAATGTTTTTGACACGCTTAGGTTTTGGCTCACGTGCGGTCATCACTGGTGACATTACTCAGGTCGATTTGCCACGCGGTACCAAATCAGGGCTGACGCAAGCGCTCGAAATTTTAAGCGGTATCGAAGAGATTCATATCACTAAATTCGATTCAAAAGATGTGGTACGCCATCAATTGGTACAACAAATCGTTGAAGCTTATGAAGTGTTTGACACTGAGCAGTTGATCCTAGAAGAAAAGCGCAAACAAGAACGCTTAGCTGAGCAAGAACGTAGACAAGCGATCAGCAACGCGACTGCTAAGTTATAAGTGAGAAGCTATGGCTGATAAATTGTAGCCGTAATGAAACGTTAAGCTTTAAAACATTAGCTTTCAAAACAATGAAAACCGGATTACTAAAGACAGTAGTTCGGTTTTTTATTAGGGCGTGTTATTTTTTAAAGGATAGAAAAATGAACCAAGCTAATGATAATAGTATGACTGAAACAGGTGCAACTAATCTGACCAGCGCAGATCTCAATGTCAGCGCGATTGACAGTATTGATGATAATTTGATTGATCGCTTTTATAGTGCAGATAATCTGTTACCAGTCATAATGGCAACGCTGAATTATATCGATGAACGTATTAACACTGGTATGACTCTGCCCTACTTTGCAGATATTGACTCTGAGCAATGGCAAGAGAAGCCAAAAGCACTCGATATATATATTACGGATGAGACAGAAGGACGCGAGTTGAATCTGGAAGCGCGTGGCAAAGATTATGCGACTAACATTTTATCCTACCCAAGCGATATGCCAGCTGCCATCATTGAGCTTATGCCAACGCTGCCACTTGGTGAGTTAATCATTTGTCATGAAGTCATGGTACGTGAGGCCGCCGAGCAAGACAAAACTGTCGCGCAGCATATTAGTCACCTATTGATACATGGTGTACTGCACTTATTAGGGTTTGATCATGAGCTTGGGCAAGCCGAGCAAGATGAGATGGAAAGCTTTGAGATTGAGATTTTGGCAGGCTTGAACCTACCAAATCCCTATATTTAAATATATGCGCTTTTACTCATTAGAGCTTTATGGACTAGTCTTTAGCCAATGGCAGTTTCTGCGCTTGCCCCATCTGATTAATCATATGATCTAAGCCTTTGACATGGACACTGCGCTGCGGGAATGGAATCTCAATTTTTTCATCATCAAGCGCATGTTTGAACTGCTCTAGTAGCTCGCATTGCATCGACCACCAGTCAGCATTGGTCGTCCAAACGTTTAAGGTTAAATCCACTGAATTATCACCCAAATTGGTCACTCGCACGATAGGCTCAGGATCAGTAAACGCCAATGCATTGTTTCTTGCGAGGCTTAGCATCACCTCTTTGGCAGTTTTTATATCGGCATCGTAGCCAATACCAACCGTAATATCGACGCGGCGATTGGGTAGCGCGGTATAGTTGACAACGGCTGACGTTGTGATATCGCTATTAGGAATGATGATATCGTGATTGTTAATGGTCGTTAAATGGGTATTGACCAAGCTAATCTCAGTCACCGTGCCGGTATAACTGCTGATCTGGACATAGTCACCGCGTACAAACGGGCGAAAAGTCACAATCATAATACCAGCGGCAAAGTTCGACAGCTGATCCTTTAGTGACAGACCAATGGCAACGGCGGCACCACCCAAGATAGCGACAACTGAGGTGGTTTGCACACCAACTTTGCTTAGCGCAGCCAAGGTAATCACGACCAGTAACACGCCATACAACAGACGGCTCAAAAATCCAGCGACTGTCTCATCTAGATGGCTACGCATCATAAGACGATTAGAGAAAGCGACCGCCTTTTTGGCCAGCCAGCGTCCGATGATGAATATGAGTATTGCCAAAGCCACTTTGATGACTAACTCTATTGCAGTGCTGGTTAGCGTGGCCACATCTATTGTAAAACCTAAAAATTCCATAATGACTCTTTATTCTATCGCTGTATTTTATGAATTTGGGTGTCTGCTATTAGGGATTCGAACTGATTCTTGTTATCTTAACTTGTTATCCTAATAAGTCACATCTACTTTGTCACTATAACGGTAGGTACGTATCAAACGCAACTCGACTATATCATGCATGTCTTTAGTGAACTTACCAAAGGGCGCTGCTTGCCGTACTGACTGCTTAGCAGCTTCGTCCAATATTGTAGAATCTGAGCTTTCAAGCAGGCGAATGGCTTTAATATTACCGTCATGACTAATAATGACCATGAGGCGCACTTCACCCGTAATACCTTGCGCACGCGCTTGAGCAGGATATTGTAAATTACCAACGCGCTCGACGTGTTCACGAAAAGTATTGATATAGTCAGCGGCTGCACCACGCGTCGTTGAATTACTATCGACCGTCACTACTTTCGACTTGGTTGCATAGAGCTGCTGACGCTGAGACAGTTGCGCCTCTAGGGTGGCAATTTGCTTACGCAGTCGCTCTTCTTGCGCCATGAGATCATCTTTTACTTGCTTACTGTCATTATCAGACTCTACCGTAGCCTGTCGCCAGCTTAGCGTGGTACGCAGGTAGCTCTCTTGATAGCGTTGCTGGCGAACTTGACGCTGCAAACTGATCACGTCTTGGGTTTCACTCATCTGCTCAGCAGACAATGGACTGCTCTGATCGGTCTCTTGCCTCAAAAGCTCACGTACCGTACCACCACCCTCTTGTGAAGCATTGGCAATAAAATGGGCATCTTCATTTGGCTGCATATTATCGGCTAGCGCCTTAGCCACATCTTGCATCATCGCTGCAGGATCTTTGCCCATAGAAAAGCTAATACCAAAAATAATCAACGCATGCACGGCTACCGCGATGGCAATAGCAACAGGCAAACTAATATCACGCTTGGGTGCTTGCGCTGAAAAGTGGTAGCTTTGTGAGTCTTTAATATAGGCCACAATTGGTCTCAGCTTCTGGATATGAGCTTATAAGTGTAAAAGCAGCAGACAATACGCTGAATAAAATTAAGGCGCGTTATCTGTGGCACATGTCGGCGCTATCATAACATGACATATAATTATGTCGCTAGCATAACCGTGGCTGACCAACCTTATGCCACCTATGCATCATTTCGCGGTACTAAGGTTATCAACACACCCTAGTCGCATAGCAAAAATAACCTCACAAGATTATGTGATTGGTTCATTGATGTTAAGTATGCTTATCAAATGAATACCGACAAAACGCATGTGTTCATTTTGCATGCTTCTGTTTTGTTATATACTGTTTCTAATGACAACATTATCAACTATTAGATATTACCCTATCAAGCATGACTTTTTCATTTGTGTTTGCTAAGGCAATACCTAGCACTCGGCGAGCTTAGTAAAAAATGCTGTAACCAAGCAAGTTCCATGGCGTCGTGTTTTTTGATTACTATTAGTATGCCTGACAACTAAAAAACCATCATTGACCATCCATACTTCATAAACGATTCTTTGCGTCGCCTTTGATGTTGCTGCCCTATATTTATAAGGATAATAAGTTTGAGTGATTTTGATAACGTGAATAATTCAGACAGTTTTGATGACTTTTTCGATAGTATCGGCTATCGTTTTGACGAGTCATTCAGCGATGGTTGGGATCGCATAACCCAAACCATCAAGAACCTATATGATAGAACGACTGATAAACTTGAAGATGAGCTGTCTCTGCCAGTCGCTCAGAGCTATGTCAATGATGCTCTGCAAAAGTTCGTGACCGACAATGTCAAAGCCATCTTAGAGCTGCGTGTTGAGATGCATGATGATTGGTTTCGCTTGTACTGCACCATCAACGTGTCCGGTATTTATGTAGAAATCGCCAGTAATTTCAGTTTGGTTCATGTGCAACTTGATCGTAATGTACAGCGCTTTGTGTTTGGGCAACAAACTTATACCGATGTGCTTAACTTACGCTGTGAGTCATTTATCAAACGTCAAGGCGTCAAGCTGTTCATTTGGTTCTACCATCGCATCCTAAAAAAAGATCCTTTGGGTTTTATTTTGTCTTATATCAATATCGCGCGCGCAAAAGATGAAGTTATTTATCTTGATATCAATCGCTGGCTAAAAAAGAACAAAAAAATCATGAGTGCTTTGCATAAGGTACAAGTGAATTATGGCGAAATTGAAGAAGAGCAAATGATTTTGAAAACGCAAATCAATTATCGCGATCTATTGGCAGCGAGCAGCAACGAGGATATCATTGGCGACGATGATGAGCCTGAACTCATGCAAGGTCCAATCAACCCGATTGATGATGCCACCGAACCGAGTCAAGTTTAGAACCCACTATAGTCAAAATATCCTAAAAACGCGACGGTATTGCTGATATCAATTTTTTGTCGCCTCTGTCTGCACAGGCACAGCAAGCAAGCAAGAAAAATTGATATCAGCAGTGCGTGACGTATCGATATTACTTTTCACTGACTATACTTTTAGCTCATAAAAAAACGCTGACTCTTGGAGACTATGGTCTTTTAAGAGTCAGCGTTTTTGTTTTTATCGAGCCAATTTTCATTAGCATAAAGAGATAAGACGACTACCAGTAGTTTTCTACCGCAATATTGCCCTCACCGCGACGATTCATCACCAACCCTAATGACTTTAGCGTCTCTTTGGTATCCTCTACCATGTCTGGATTGCCGCACAGCATGACATGCGTGCTATCAGTGTCTAACGCTATGCCCGCTCGCTCTTGTAGCGTGCCGTCTAATAGCAGTTTTGATAGACGCTCTGTCAGTGCGCCCTCAACTGGCTCACGAGTAACAATAGGAATGAAGATTAATTTGGCTGGATTATCTACTAACGTGCCAAAGTCTTCTTGTAGACTTTCTATCTTATCCACATAAGCCAGCTCTTCTATCGACCGCGCACTATAGGCTAATACAATGTGCTCGTAGTCCTGCCATGTTTGCAAGTCTTGTAGCATGGATAAAAACGGTGCGAGGCCAGTACCTGTTGCGAGCAGCCATAAATCCTTGGGCAATGGTTTTTGATAACGCGCTAAGGTTAAAAAACCAAACGGCATCGTATTGAGTAATAGCTCATCGCCCACTTGTAAATGTTGCAGCTGCGAAGTAAACGCACCATCAGGAATGACGATAGAGAAAAACTCTAATACCTCGTCAAAGGGAGAAGAAATAATCGAATAAGCACGAAAAATATCTTCATTTAATGCAGCATCAGATACATCGCTAGAGGCCTCATCTTGCTGCTGATAATACTGTAATTGACTCGGGTTGACGCCCAAACGTACAAATTGCCCCGCTGTAAATTTAAAGCTGGCAGGACGGCTGACGGTAAAGCTAAACAGATTCGGTGTCCAAGTGGTCTTACTCAGAACAGTTACGGTTTGGATATTGTCACTCATAATCATTCGTCACTTATACTTTATTAAATTTATTTTTATAAGAATTTAAACAATAAAAAAAGATGCGCCAAGCTTATCATAAAGCTGGCGCATCTGGGTTTTCTAACCGTAACAGCAGATAAGCAGCACCATACAAATGCGGCGACTTATCTTATATTTATAATGGTATTACCATATACGTGCCAGACTTGCCCATTCAATCAGCGTGTTCGGCAAGATACCAAAGAAGACTATCATCGCAGTCACTGCAATCACCATAATACCACCGGTGCGAATGCCCCATTGCCCAGAAACATCAAACTCAATGAATTGCTTAGGACGTTTGAACAGCGTAAGTAAGACACGTAAATAATAGAATAAGCCAATCGCACTACCTAAGATAATCATCGCTGCTAAGAACCAATTGGCTCCTTGTACAGCAGCTAATATGGCAAATAACTTAGTGATAAAGCCTGCCGTTAGTGGAATGCCAGCCAATGACAACATCATAATGGTCATGACAGCAGTCAACACTGGACGACGCCAAAACAGTCCTTGATAGTGGGTCAGCTCATCCGCTTCACCAGCCAAGCGATACGGGCTCGACATCAAGGTTACGACACCAAAGGCACCGATAGAGGTAAAGGCATAAACCGCCATATACATGCTAGAGATACTATCTGCGGCTGAACCAATACTGACGATCACGATCAGCACATAACCCATATGCGCAATTGAAGAATAACCCAATAGACGTTTGAGGCTGGTTTGACGAACCGCCAACAAGTTACCTGCCAAAATCGATAAGGTCGCCATGACCATCAATAGCATTTGTACCGACGGCAACGCCAATAAAGAGGTATCGATTAAGAATCGAACCGCCAATGCCATCATAGCAACTTTGGATACTGAGGCTAAAAAAGTCGCGATAGGTGCAGGTGCGCCTTCGTAAACATCGGGTGTCCACATATGAAATGGTGCTGCTGACAGTTTAAAGGCAATGCCGAACATCATCATTGCCGCGCCAAGTATTAATAATGGCGACTCAAATACATCGACCAGCATGATGCTAATCGGCTTGAAAGCCAGTGAGCCAACTTGTGCATAGATAAAGGCCATGCCCATCAGCAAGGTGGCCGATGCCGTCGCTGACAGTACCAAATACTTAAGCCCTGACTCCAGCGAGCGGTTGCGCATGTAAGTATAAGACAGCAGACCGTACAATGGTACTGAGAGCAGCTCTAAGCTCATAAAGAACGATGCCATATGCTGAGCACACACCATGAGCAGCGCGCCCGTGGTCGATAGCAGCATCAGCAAATACAACTCGTCTTTATTGTCTTTAAAATCGGCCAAATAGGCGTAAGATAAAGTACAACAAGCCAGCGCACAGATCAGTATTACCACCATATTGAACTGCGCGAAGTTATCAATCACAAAAAGCTGTTCAGCGATTGGCAACTCCGAGCCACTGGTGATTATGCCTGCCATTTGCCCAATTAAAGTAAACAGAGCAATGTTTAGGCCGACGACCGTAATAGTACCCGTCACAATATGTGAGCGTTTAATAGTGATGGCGATCATTACCAGCAATACCGTAATGACGACGGCAATGATCGGTGCATAAGGCATCAGTCCCATCAAATCATTCATCGTAAATTCATTCATGACTTAACGTGCCTCCATTGCATCAAGCAGCTGTGATGCATCTACTTGTGTCACTTGACTATATATATAGGCATTATTGATCCACTGCATAGCGTGGCTTGAGGTATCAAGGAACGGCTGTGGATACAGTCCGAGCCAGACCAAACCAGCGGCCAACATCAGTAATAACGACAGCTCACGTTTGCCTAAATCTTTTAATTTGCGGTTCGGCAAACCGTGTGACTTGGTCTCGCGCATGGCCAATGCTTCAATATTATTGGTACCAAATAATGCACGATGGATCAAGATCAGCGAGTACAATCCTGCCAATACCAAGCTGAAAGTGGCTAATACCACAAACACGGGATACTGGGCAAATGCACCTAGTAAAATCATGAACTCACCGATGAAGTTCCCTGTACCTGGGATACCCAATAAGGCGGCACAGAAGAACATCAGTATGGGTGCATAGTAGCGGAATTGTCCCCACATGCCGCCCATCAAGGTTAAATCACGAGTATGTAGACGCTCGTATAACTGCCCTGCCATGATGAACAATGCTGCCGAACTTAAGCCGTGCGCTAACATCTGAATCATCAAACCTTGCAAGCTGAGTAAGCTGCCAGCATAGATTGCCAAGACCACAAAACCCATGTGCGAGATACTGGTATAAGCCAGCAAACGCTTCATATCGGTTTGCATAAAGGCCAACCAAGCACCATAGAAGATGCCAATCGTACCTAAAGTCATCGCAATCGGCGCAAAATCTTGTGATGCTGCTGGGAATAACGGTAAGACAAAACGAATCAAACCATAAGCAGCTGTCTTAATCAGTACCCCTGCCAAATCAACCGAACCAGCCGTTGGTGCCTGCGCATGCGCGTCAGGTAGCCAGCCATGAAAAGGAACAATCGGCAGCTTGACCGCAAAGCCAATAAAGAAGCATAGCATGATGGGGTATTCCCAACCGCCGAGCGACGTACCGAGCAAATCATTGTAATTAAAGCTGACCACGCCTTTTTGCGCGTAGCTGATAATGACCAATACCAATATGCCAATGAGCATGATAAGCCCAGACGCTTGGGTATAGATGAAGAACTTGGTTGCCGCGTATTCTTTGGTCTTGCCACCGACCACATCATGACCCCAAATGGCGATCAAGAAATAGATAGGAACCAGCATCATCTCCCAAAAGAAGAAGAACAAAAACAGATCAATGGCTAAGAAAACACCGATGACACCGCCCAAGCTCCATAGCAAGTTCAGATGGAAGAAACCAACACGACGTTGGATCTCATTCCACGAACAGGCAACCGCTGCAATACCCAGTAGACCGGTTAAGGCCACCATCATGAGCGACAAGCCATCTAAGGCTAAATGAAAGCTAATACCAAAAGTCGGTATCCACGGCACACTAAATTCAGCGACCCAAGGCACAGCCGAATCTGGTGCAATCACCTGTTTGCTCATACCGCCAAAATCACCGTATTGCCACAGTACCAGTGACAATACAAAGGTCAACGTCATACCGATTAAAGCAATCCAGCGCGGCAGACGTTTATTAACTCGCTCTACCAACCAACATAGCAATCCTGCAATAAACGGAATCGCAATCAATGCTGGTAGCATCCACGTTTGTTGTAACTCTATCATCTTATACCACCGTCATCATTACCAGCACCAGCAATACAGCAATACCCAAGCCAAAGCTTGTAGCGTAGCCTCGAAGTGACCCTGTTTGCGTCGCAGACAATATCTTATTACCTGCTGAAGCCAGCTTAGGTAATAAAAGCCACGTTTTATCAACAGGATCGGCTTTAAATAAGCGGCCGATGAACAAAAAGGGTTTTACAAAAATTATATCGTATAGCGCGTCAAAGCCTAGACCGTGATAGCACCAGTGATATAGCGCACCACCAATACGTGAGCGCTTAAAGCTGGTGAGTAGACGACCTTTATCCACGACATATAATAGTGCCGCCAATATCAAACCTGCCGCCATTGCACCCATCGCGATATACTCTGCGGTGTGCTTGGCATGCGCTTGACCAGCAACTTCTAATAAATGACCAACGCTCTCTGGCAGCACCCCTTGCAATGGTGGCGTAATCAATGCGCCAACCGCAGTTGATAACACCAGCAATACAGTCAGCGGCAACCAATAAGATATCCCTGACAACTTGTGCGCAGGCGTTTTTTCTTCGCCAAAGAATATGATCCAAATCATACGGAACGTATAAAGTGCCGTTAAGAAAGCACCGAATACACCCATATAAAATAAGACCATGTGACCGGTTGCATAGGTCTCCCAAAGAATCGCTTCTTTAGAATAGAAACCAACGGTGACCCAAGGTATCGCTGCAAGTGCACCGCCACCAACGATATAACACCAAAATACCAACGGTATCTTTTTACGTAAGCCGCCCATCTTAAAGATGTTTTGCTCATGGTGTACTGCAAGAATGACCGCACCTGATGACAAGAATAACAAGGCTTTAAAGAAAGCATGCGTCATCAAATGGAAGATCGCACCTTGCCAAGCACCCACGCCGAGCGCTAGGAACATATAGCCAATTTGGCTCATGGTTGAATAGGCAAGGATACGTTTAATATCAGTTTGCGCCAGCGCACAGAATCCAGCAACGACTAACGTCAATGCCCCTACACCACCGACCCAATACAATAAGATACCAGGCGTCAGCTCAAACAATGGATGTAGACGGGCGATTAAATAAACACCCGCTGTTACCATTGTCGCGGCATGAATCAGCGCTGATACTGGTGTCGGACCTGCCATCGCATCAGCAAGCCAAGTATGTAATGGCAACTGGGCTGATTTACCCATCGCGCCGCCGACCAACATCATGGTGGTTAGCATCATCGTTGGATTATTAATATCAAAGACTTCTGGCGCGCGCGTAATAATGTCTTGAATATTAAGCGTACCAAATTCACGGAACAATAAAAACAAACCAAACGCTAAGAACACATCACCAACACGCGTGACCGTAAAGGCTTTCATCGCTGCGCGACCATTGGCTCTATCATGATAATAAAAACCAATCAAAAGGTAAGAACAGATACCCACGCCTTCCCAACCGAGATAAAGCAAAAATAAATTGTCCGCCAATACCAGCAATAGCATGCTGGCGACGAACAAGTTCATATAGCTAAAGAAACGGGCAAAGCCAGTGTCGCCTTTCATATACCAAGCGGCAAACAGATGGATTAAAAAACCAATCCCAGTGATAACACCAGTCATGGTCAATGCAAGACCATCAAAGCTCAAACCGAAATGTGGCGCAAAATCGCCAACTTGGAACCATGTCCACAGCGGAACCTCAATTATCGTCCCAGCTGGATTGGTGGTTAAAAAGATATAGCTAACCACTAGCGTGCATAATGCTGATAACAGCATGCTACCCACGCCAACAATCGCTGCGACCGTTTCTGATAATTTGTCGCGCATAAAGGCTAAAATCAAAAAGCCAATGAGCGGGAATATAAAGGTTAATGGTAATAAACTCATGACATCATCCTTTCATCTCATTGGCGCTATCGACATCGAGATGCCCACGCTGATGATAAAAACGCAATAATATTGCCAGACCAATTGACGCTTCAGCTGCTGCCAACGTCAAAATAAAGATAAACATAATTTGTCCGTCTGGATCGACCCAGCGACTACCTGCCACTACAAATGCCAATGCTGCCGCATTCATCATGATCTCAAGACTCATTAGCATAAATAGGAAGTTACGTCGTACCATGACGCCGCATAGACCAATGGCAAATAAAATTCCTGCCAAAATCAGTCCATGGCTCATGGGTATCATACCCAGTACATTTTGCGCCTCAGAAACCGGCTGTACTAAGCCTGCCACCTCGTGGGCAAACGGCACGTTTGACACATCTTGTGCCACGCTTGCTGCTAGTACCATTAGTCTGACTCCTTGCGCGTGACTTTGTTCGCACCTGTTTTCATACCTACATAGTCATGCGGGTCAACATCTTTATATTCGTAGGGTTTAGCCATTTTTACCGCATCATATTCTGTATGAGTGCTTTCGTTATCGTATTGCTTGATACTGCCCACACTAGGCTTAAAGTCTTGACTGTCATTACCGACAATTTCATCATCAGATGACTCTTTACCCACATGATAAGCAGCGACTAGCGCCGCTAGTAGTAGCAACGCTGCTACTTCGACCAGCATAATGTATTTGGTAAATAACACCGTACCTACTGCTTTGGCAGAGATAGTCGTGCCACCCATCATGACCGCTTCATCATGGTTGAGGCCAATCATCGCGTATAGCACAACTGCAATGATTATTGTCAATCCTGTCGGTATCGCCCAAGTGCCTGCATCGAGCCAACGCTCTTCGCGCTCGTCATTACTCATGCCCAAGTTCAGCATCATAATGACAAAGACAAATAGCACCATAATGGCACCTGCATAGACAACGATCTCTAACGCACCAGCAAATGGCGCGCCTAGTACAAAAAATATCCCTGCGATTGCCAGTAACGACACAATCATCGATAAGATAGCATGCACTGGATTGGCCTGAGTCACTACTCGCAAACTGGCAAATATGGCCACTGCAGCAAGTGAATAAAACCCAGCCAGTTCAGGATGGTTCAAAATATTCATCATGGCAGCAAGCTCCTTAGATCAATCGGTGCAGCTTCGTTTTGTGCCGCGCCTTTTGGTTTGTCCGCGACTGCCATACCCGTCACACGATAATAGTTATAATCGGGATACTTACCCGGTCCTGAAATGAGCAAATGCTCTTTTTCATAGACCAAATCTTGGCGCTTATATTCACCCAGCTCAAAATCGGGCGTCATTTGAATCGCTGTTGTCGGACAGGCTTCTTCACATAAGCCGCAAAAGATACAGCGCGAGAAGTTAATTCGGAAAAACTCCGGATACCAGCGACCGTCTTCACGTTCCGCTTTCTGTAATGAGATACAGCCGACCGGACATGCCACGGCGCATAAGTTACAAGCAACGCAGCGCTCATCACCATCAGGGTCGCGAGACAATATGATGCGTCCACGAAAGCGCGGTGGTACAGGTACGGGCTCTTCAGGATAAAGAATGGTGTCACGCGGTCTAATCGCATGGCTATTGACCATCCACATGCTGCGGACAATGGTAAATAGGCCAATGACGATCTTTTTTATGCTAGTAAACATGGGATTATTATCCTTATCAGCTTTACCCTAGTTCATCAATGATGGCTAGTAATGATTACAACGTTGGCGAAAAGATCAAAATGACTGCGGCAGTAACCAATAAATTAATCAACGTTACCGGCAGGCAGACTTTCCAGCCAAAGTTCATCACCTGATCATAGCGCGGACGCATGAGTGAGCCTCGAGCCAAAATAAACATGGTCATAAAGAACAGCGTCTTAATCATGAACCAAAAAGCTGGTGGAATAAATGGAATATCTAAATTAAAAGGCGCAAGCCAACCACCAAAGAACAGACAAGTCATCAATGCTGAAATCAATACGACGTTGACATATTCCCCAATAAAGAACATCCCGAACTTCATGCCAGAATATTCGACATGATAGCCTTCGGCAAGCTCTTGCTCTGCTTCTGGTTGATCAAATGGATGCCTATGCGTAACAGCCACACCAGCGACCACAAAGGTCAAAAATCCAAAAAACTGCGGAATGATATACCAGCCGTCAATTTGTGACTCGACAATCTCACGTAAATTAAAAGAACCGGTCAAGGCGACGACGCCCATCAACGACAAACCTAAGAAGACTTCATAGCTGATGGTTTGCGCCGCTGAACGTAAGCCACCCAATAACGAGAACTTGTTAGCAGATGCCCAACCACCGAACATCACTGCATAGACAGCAATACCGGCCATGGCAAAGAAGAACAGAATACCAATATCCCAATCAGCCACACCAAATGTTGGTGAGATAGGAATAATGGCAAATGAAGCCAATGCGGTAAACATTGCGACCGCAGGTGCCAAGGTAAACATAAACTTATCGGTGAAATTTGGTGTCCAATCTTCCTTAAAGAAGATTTTGAGCATATCTGCGACCAGCTGCAATGAGCCAAAAGGCCCAACTCGGTTTGGACCGTAACGGTCTTGCCATAAGGCCAGCATGCGGCGCTCATAGACAATCATCATAGCGGCAACGATGACCACTACTAAAAAGATGACCAGCGATTGGCTGACCAAAAAAAGAATAGACCAAGCATCAAAGCTCATGCTACTCGCCAAAAAGCTTGGCACATCAGGGATAATACGGGTAACTTGCATATTACACCTCCTGTGTGATGGTCGGCGCTGTATTCATTTGCGCGGCATTATTATCGTTCATGCCGTTTCCAGCATCATTATTTATCAAAGAACTATCGTCAGCCATACTACCCATCATGGTCACTGGCGCATCAACTTTACGTACCGACGCTGGCATCGATGGGTGAATGATGCTCACTTGCCCGACTGGGTAACCGATACAACCTTCCGCTAAATAACCGACTATTTGTACTGGCAAAGTGATTTGTTGCTTATCAATCTCAATCGCCAAGTAATCACCAGCAGCAATATTCCAGTCATTAGCATCATCCATACCGATACGCCATGCGGCAACAGGTAGTTGCTCAGCGACGATTGGACTACGTGAGGCCATCATTGAACTGGCGTAGATATTATAGATAGGCACTAGCTTCGCTTGGCCTTGCTGCATATCAGTCGTCGTCGCAGACATCGCTTCTGGCGCAACATATTGACGTGTTTCTAAACGTGCTAGCTGATCAAATAAGCGTACACCTGGATCGCCATTTTTCAGATGACCGCCGACTTTGTCTTGGTATTTGTTCCACGCTTGCGGTGAGTTCCAGCCTGCCGCATTGGCAAAAGGAATCATCGAGCTTGGTGTTTGTTTGCCGCTATAGCCTTCCATTGAGAAGGTTAAGCCAGTGTCTAAATCTTTTGGCTGCATCGGCTCATGGACTGATATCGGGGCACGCATAGCGGTACGACCTGAATAGCGGCGTGGCTGACGGGCAATTTTAAGACCCGTCATACGGTAATCAGCATCAGGCGCAGCGCCTTTGATACCAGCCAGTTTAGGATGCGTGGCAATCAACGCATTGATGACATCATCTAGCTGCGTCCAATCGACATCACGACCTTCGATGCTGCTATGCACTGCATGCAACCAGCGCCAGCCTTCTTTGATACTGCTCATCGGATGATAATATTCGTTATCATAGACTTGGAAGAAGCGCTGTGCACGGCCTTCAGCAGATATCAACGTACCGTCTGCTTCTGCAAAACTAGCCGCTGGCAATACGATATCGACATCTTTATGCCAATCAAGCAGCTGATGATCGAGTGCAATGACGGTTTTATCAGATAATAACTGCGTCAGTTTATTGGCATCGATGGCATCAGTCAGCTGATTTTCAGCGACGATAACCACATCGAAATCAGTCGCTAACAACTCTTCTACTGATTGACCGCCAAGCATGCAAACACCCATGCTATTAGCATCGGTAACCGTTAAGTAGATACCTGCTTGTGCCTGATACTTATTGTTTATCTCTTTCAGCTCAAGTTTTTCAGCAGGCTCACGCTCTATATCGTCCTGCACTTCTGTATTCACACCCGTTTCAGGCTTATTTGGTTTGGCTGATAGCTCTTGGTCTTCTTCAGGCTGATCGGTTTGTGCTTGTTGCGTTGCCGCATTGACTTTGGCGTTATGCGTCTCAACTTGATGCTGTTCAGTCGCTTTGATTGCCGAGCGTTTTTGCGTTAATGCCTGAGTAATCTGTGCAGCCGCTTCTATCAATGCGGTAGAAGACAAGCTGCTACCTGAGATGACCAGTGGCTTGTCTGCTTGAATCAAGTCATAAGCAATTTGCTGAGCCAACGCTTGCATACCGTCAGTATTAGCATCGACGTCAACATCTTGTTCAGCCGCTTGTGGATCTGCTATTTCTGCTAAATCATCAGCAAAGCTTGCAATCTCATCAGCCACTTTAAAGCCAAGTTTAGTAATGTCTTCAGGGGTCGCCACCACGCTTACTTTACTGATGTCTTCTAGCTTAGTTTGCGTTACATCAATGACATAGACTGGGCTTAGCGCATCTTGAGCGATACGTTTAACCGGTTCAGCAAGCCACGGCTGCGTTTGCAAAGCCGCTGCCATTTTCAGGCCTTCATTTTTTGCGGCTTGGCGTACTGATAGTGCAACACGTGATGAAGTTTGAGTGATATCTTCACCCAATACTAATACCGCATCATGGCTTTCAATGTCTGTCATGCTTGGGTTATAGATGCCTTCAGTGCTGAGCACTTCGATACATTTATTGACCAGTGCTTGCTGCTGATGGTTCAGACCTGTTGAGAAGTTATCAAAGCCAACGAGATTTTTTAGCGCAAAGTTAGTCTCTAGACTGGCGCGCGGTGAGCCGATACCGATGACTTTTTTATCTTTGATACGCTTGATGGTTTCATCAAGTGCATAGTCAATATTGATTTTGACATGCTTATCATTGATACGCTCAAGCGCTTGGGTTGGGCGATCGTCACGATTGACATAGCCATAACCAAAGCGACCACGGTCACATAAGAAATAGCGGTTTACTTCACCGTTATAGCGGTTTTCAATACGGCGCAATTCACCATATCGCTCGCCCGGTGAGATATTACAACCAGCCGAGCAGCCATGACAGATGCTAGGCGCATACTGCATGTCCCACTTACGGTTATAACGCTCTGAATGTGTTTTATCAGTGAAGACGCCTGTTGGGCAGACTTCCGTTAAGTTACCTGAGAATTCGCTTTCGAACTGACCATCTTTATCACGGCCAAAGTAGACACGATTGTTTGAGCCATAAACGCCCAAATCTTCGCCGCCTGCATAGTCTTTATAAAAACGTACACAGCGATAGCAAGCGATACAGCGGTTCATTTCATGTGCGATAAAGGGGCCAAGCTCTTGGTTATGATGCGTGCGCTTGGTAAAGCGATAACGACGACGACTATGACCTGACATATAAGTCATGTCTTGCAAATGACAATGGCCGCCCTCTTCACAAGTTGGGCAATCATGTGGATGGTTGGTCATCAGTAACTCAACCATCGACTTGCGAAATGCTTTGGCTTCGTCGTCAGTGACTGAGATGTACATGTCATCGCCAGGAGCGACCATACATGACATCACGAGACGACCGCGACCTGCTTCCATGTCTTCTTTGTTTTGGAATTGCTTGACCGCGCACTGACGGCACGAGCCTACTGAGCCAAGGGCTGGATGATAACAAAAATACGGCACATCAATGCCGAGTGATAAGCAGGCTTGTAGCAAGTTATCTGCGCTATCTACTTCGACAGTGGTTCCATCAATATGTATGACTGCCATGCCGCTCTCCTTATTTCACTTCTGGCTGTTGATTGGCTGCCGCATCAATGACATCGACACCAACCGCCTGCGCGATTTTTTGATCAAATTCAGGACGGAAATATTTAATCGCACTCATCAGTGGTTCCATCGCGCCCGGTGCATGCGCACAGAATGTTTTACCAATCCATAAGTCACGCGTCAGGCCTTCTAGTTTTTCGACATCGCCCACTTGCCCTTCACCATCATTGATAGCGGTAAGCAATTTGACACCCCACGGCAGACCATCGCGGCATGGTGTACACCAACCGCACGATTCGCGTTGAAAGAAAATCTCAAGGTTGCGCAGTAATGGCACCATGTCTTGTGATTCATCAACAACCATAATCAGACCAGTACCCATACGGCTACCCGCATTTTGAATGGTGTCAAAATCTACCACCACATCCAAATGTTCTGCGGTCAAAAAGTCAGTCGAGGCGCCGCCCGGTAGCCAAGCTTTCAGTGTTTTACCATCTTTCATACCACCAGCCAAATCTTCGATGATTTCACGAGCGGTATAACCAAATGGTAGCTCCCACAAACCGGGGTCATTGACCAAGCCTGAGCAACCAAACAGTTTCGTGCCTGGCGTTTTACTTTTACCTTTAACATCAGACAACGACTGATACCATTCAACGCCATGATTCAGGATGGCTGGCATATTACATAAAGTCTCAACGTTATTGACAACCGTTGGTCTGCCCCATGCACCAGAGATTTGCGGAAAAGGTGGTTTGGTACGCGGGTTAGCACGGCGACCTTCCAAGCAGTTAATCAATGCTGTCTCTTCACCACATATATAGCGCCCAGCGCCAGTATGTACATGCAGATTAAAGCTAAAGTCTGAGCCAAGAATGTTATCGCCCATTAGATTATTGGCCAAGCATTCTTCGATAGCAGTAACCAAGCGCTGAGCAGCTAAAATGTACTCACCGCGGATAAAGATATAACCGTCAGTCGCCCCGATAGCATGCGCAGTGATAAGCATACCTTCGATCAGCTGAAATGGTAGGCGCTCCATCAATAGACGGTCTTTAAACGTACCCGGCTCCATCTCATCAGCATTACAGATAAGATAACGCGGCAAACCGTCTGGCGGCGACATGAACGTCCACTTCAAACCAGCGTTAAAGCCCGCACCACCGCGACCTCTGACGTTGGCAGCTTTAATCATATCACCGACTGCTTTAGGCGACTTAGATAAGGCTTCTTTTAAACCAGTAAAGCCTTTTAGAGATTCATAAGTGGATAAATCAAGCACGGCATCATGATGCGCCAAACGCCAAGTCAAAGGCTTAGTTTCGCTGGTAGCTGTCTCTTTATCACCATAGATTGGAACACGCTGTGCATTTAGCTGGCTTGGTGCTTGGCCTTGACCGCGACGAGCAATTTGCTCTGAAATCGTTAAACTCATGCGTATAGCTCCAATAATTGCGCGACCTCGGAGGGCTGCACAGGGCCATAAGTATCTTCGTCTATCAGCACCGCAGGCCCTTTATCACAGTTACCTAAGCAGCAAATCGGTAATAGCGTAAAACGACCATCAGTGGTCGTCTGACCATACTCAATGTTTAGTTGCGATCTGATTTCAGCCGATAACGCCTCATAACCTGTCAAATAACAAGCCACTGAATCACAAATAAGAATCACGTGGCGACCGACAGGCTGACGATAGATACGGTTGAAAAACGTGGCAACGCCGTCCATATCTGACATCGGAATATCTAAGATATTAGCGATGGCATTCACTTGCGCATCATCGACCCAACCGTTGCGCTTTTGCACGATTTTCAGCGCATCTAGCGAGGCGGCACGCGCCTGCGGATAATGATGCATAAACTCATGAATGGCAGCAATTTCCTCAGCAGTGAGGATACTTGCCACATCTACTTTTGGCATTTTGTCGGAAACAATTTTCATAATCTTCTATCTTTCCTCACTCATCACGCTTTATCACACTACATTGACGGTCTAAACACTGACTATCATTGCACTGAAATATTACAGCATTTTGGTGTGCCATTTGGCAGTAATATATTGATTAACTTATCTTTTTTCAAAACTATAATTCTTTGAGCAAAGCACTATTCTTAGATTAAAGCACTGTTTAGATTAAAGCACTAGCGATCACAATCCGCCATCACAATATCAATCGATGCCAAGTACATAATGGCATCAGATACGAGCGAACCATTAATGACTGATGGCATCTGCTGCAAATGCGCAAATGTCGGTGTACGAATACGGGTACGATAGCTCATCGTCGCCTTATCTGAGGTAATGTAATAACTATTCAGACCTTTAGTCGCTTCTACAATCGTCGTACATTCGCCAGCTGGCATCACAGGACCCCAAGATACGGAGATAAAGTGATTAATTAAGGTCTCAATATCGTTTAGCGTACGGTCTTTTGGTGGTGGCACGGCTAATGGGTGGTCTGCCTTGTATGGACCTTGTGGCATGTTATCCATACACTGACGGATGATACGTAATGACTGGCGCATCTCTTCAACTTTTACCATACAGCGATCATAAGCATCGCCGTTGTAGCCAACTGGTATCTCAAAGTCGTAGTTTTCATAGCCCATATAGGGACGTGCTTTGCGTAGATCAAAATCCACACCAGTGGCACGTAGACCAGCGCCAGTGACGCCCCAAGCAAGTGCTTGCTTGGCATTATACTGAGCAACACCTTGAGTACGGCCTTTTAGTACACTGTTTTGTAATGCCGCTTTGACATACTCGTCCAAGCGTTTTGGCATCCAATCTAAGAACTCACGAACCAGACGCTGCCAACCACGTGGCAGGTCAGCAGCTGTACCGCCGATACGGAACCAAGCGGGATGCATACGATAGCCAGTCACGGCTTCGATCACGTCATAGGCTTTTTGGCGATCGGTAAACATATAGAATACAGGGGTCATACCACCCGCATCCTGAATGAAAGTACCGACGAATAGTAAGTTGTTGGTAATACGGAAAAACTCACTCATCATCACGCGGATGGTTTCAGCGCGCGGTGGAATGGTAATCCCAGCAAGCTTTTCGACCGACATAATGTACGGTAGCTCGTTCATCACACCGCCGAGATAATCGATACGGTCGGTATAAGGAATGTATGAGTGCCACGTTTGACGCTCCGCCATCTTTTCTGCACCGCGATGGTGATAGCCGATATCAGGGATACAATCAACGACTTCTTCACCATCCAGCTGTAGTACTAAACGGAAGGCACCGTGAGCAGAGGGATGGTTAGGACCGATGTTCAAGAACATAAAGTCTTCATCACGACCTGAACGCTTCATGCCCCACTCTTCTGGAACAAAACGCAGGTTTTCTTGCTCGTATTGCTGCTTAGCCGTATTCAAGAAGTATGGGGTAAATTCAGTCGCTCGCGCATGATACTCTTTGCGCAGTGGGTGACCTTCCCAGTATTTCGGTAATAAAATACGGGTCAAATGCGGATGTCCCGTAAAGACAATACCGAACATGTCCCAAACTTCACGCTCGTACCAGTTGGCATTTGGCCAAATCTGCGTAGCGCTCGGTACATTGACGTCGTCTTCGCTCAGCGCGACCTTGATACGGACATCACTGTTACGCTCAAACGACATCAAGTGATAAAACACCGTAAAGTCACTGTCAGGCATGCCTTGGCGATGTTGGCGCAAGCGCTCATCTATCGCTGACAAGTCAAATAGCATGACGTAAGGCTTAGGCAATTTACGTAGGAATAAGAGAATATCCAGCAAATCAGCACGCGCTACCCAAACCGTTGGAATCTCATCAACAGTGTGCTGCACCACGAACTTACCGGCATATTTATGCTCCAGCTCTTTGATAACGGCTGGAACAGGCTTAATCTTAGGATCTATGTTTTCGACTACCGTGACCATGAATGATGTATTCCTTCATTAATCATAACTGAACTATTTCAACCATAACTAAGCTATGTTAATCATAACCGAACTATGATGAGCGCATAAGACGTTGAGGTTGTTACTGTGAATCTAAATGCTATCTAGAATCTAAATACTGTCTGGACTACGCAAGTTTTTGACCGCGATACGATCGGCTTGCTTACGGTCACGCTCAGGGGTCATTTGTGGCTTGTAGATACCCTGCTCATTGACATGAATACCCAGCGGACGACGCTCTTTGGTAATAGACTCTTGTAGTAGCATCAAGCCTTGAATCAGCGCTTCTGGACGCGGCGGGCAACCTGGTACATAGACATCGACAGGGATGATTTTATCCACGCCTTGCACGACCGAATAGATATCATACATGCCGCCTGAGTTGGCACAAGCACCCATCGAGATGACCCATTTTGGCTCAAGCATTTGCTCATAAAGACGCTGAATAACGGGTGCCATTTTGACAAAACAAGTACCAGCGACGATCATTACATCTGCCTGACGCGGTGAGGCGCGAATAACTTCTGCCCCAAAGCGTGACAAATCATGAACCGCCGTCAGAGTAGTGGCATATTCGACATAACAGCAAGAGGTGCCAAAGTTAAATGGCCACAGTGAGTGCTTGCGCCCCCAGTTTGCAGTCGAGTGAACGAGGTCTTCTAGGCGACCCATAAAGACGTTTTTATTGACTTCGTCTTCGATAGGATCGTTGACCGTTTGACTGGTCTGTGCAGGATAGACATCTGCATCAGGGTTGGCTTTTGTTAATGTGTATTTCATAACATACAACCTTTATATTAGGCTCAGCAGGGCAATTATCTTGCCAGCACCAGCGCCATAACTTCTATTATTAATAAATGGCTAATCATTAACGATCATCAATATAAACAAACGTTTTTATATCTGGCTGCTCATCTTTTTTACGAACGCTATAAGCTAAGATCAACAGCTGGCATTAACGCCCCGCTTTGTCTGGCTGTGCAGACGTCGCAAAGTCCACAGAAGTAACGTTACCCGTGGTGTTAATATGATCGATGTTCTGTAAATGACGACGATTGGTCTCAATATTGTTAGAAACATTAATCTGTCCTGAAGACTGCGCTGGTATCTTACCCGTCGGGTCAACCATCAACTCATCGACACCATCGAACTTGGTGATGTCCGCCCAATTAAAGGGCGCAGGCGCCGCATAGAGACGTGCTTTTTTACGCAGCTTGTCAGCAGGCGCCCAGTTCATTGCACCCAAGCTCAGCTCATAGATCAAACCGATAATAAGGATAGTGATAAAAGTAGCAGCAGCGGCAAAACCAAGCCAGCCTGCCTCTCGCACGGAGACCGCATAGGCGTATAAGTACAACGCCTCTAAGTCAAAGATGACGAAGAAGATGGCGACCAAGTAGAATTTGGCAGACAAACGAATACGGGCG
This sequence comes from Psychrobacter sp. W2-37-MNA-CIBAN-0211, assembly GCF_040309405.1. Lineage (NCBI taxonomy): Bacteria > Pseudomonadati > Pseudomonadota > Gammaproteobacteria > Moraxellales > Moraxellaceae > Psychrobacter > Psychrobacter sp. W2-37-MNA-CIBAN-0211. The sequence continues at coordinate 18,619 of NZ_JBEOOU010000008.1, read as the reverse complement.
TTGCCAGATCCGACAACACCCGCTTCAAATACTTCTTCTTTTTGTGAGCCCTGAGAGCGACCGCCAAGCAAGCGCGGAACGACCAGCATAAAAACAACTAGCCCAATAGCGGCTAAAATAAACGCAACTGCTGACCAATTAAAAGCAGACATGATAATACGTGCTCCTCACCCAATCGAGTGTCAAGCGCAGCGCAGATACACCCATTAAGGCAATTTTGCGACAGGCGTAACGCAGACGAAAACACAAAGTAACTGTCATCGAGTCACTTTTTATCAGTAATTCGATGATGATTATAGGTACTGTGCTGGTAATAACCAATTATCAAGCTTATTGACGACGGTGTCAGACGTGCCCAACTGTAGAATCCCGATACGCGCGCGGAGAAAGCTGGTCGCCTAACGCATCTTCTAACAACGTAAGATCAACGTATTAAATCAATATCATATTTGATGTTTTATTTAATTGATTTAATAGCTCATTACACGTGGTCAATAGTGACGTGACAACTGGCATAAATTATTTACGTACTATACGCATATCATGGTTCAAAAGCTAGTTTTTAACTGCATTGGACGGTCACTTTATAAGCGAAAAAAACATATTTTTTTATCTATAAATTATGATATAGACGTTACCTTATATTAACACCAAATCCTTACTTTTTATTACCAACCGTCATCAGTAGCGTTGCTGCTAAATATTGCATGCTTTATCATGCCATTGTCATCAGCCAACTCCTTACCCAAAGTTATGGTTTTTGCTTTATAATAGCACAGCCAATTTTAATGGCACATTTTCAATAAACAGCACACTCTATTACTTTAATTGCCTGATTAATTTGATTAAAAATATCGCCACGATATCGACTTTAATCATACACGCCGCGTTCGTTTAGCCACGATACTATCAGCTCTACCCTCTTTTTTGCTTTTGTCTTACAGGTCACGTTATGAGTCAACTTAATCCCAAACAACAAGAAGCGATGCTCTACGTATCTGGTCCATTACTCGTATTAGCAGGTGCCGGATCCGGTAAGACCTCGGTGATTACGCGTAAGATTGCCTACCTGATCGAAGAATGCAACATGCCTGCTGAGCGCATCACGGCGGTGACCTTTACCAATAAAGCGGCACGTGAGATGAAAGCGCGGGTAAGCAAGCTGCTACCAAGTGAAAAAATGCGCGGACTGACCGTGTCAACTTTTCACCAGTTTGGCTTGCAGTTTTTGCGCTATGAGCTGATTCATACGCCGCTAAAAGGCAACTTCTCCATCATGGACAGCGACGATAGTAAGCGTTTGCTGATGGAGCTGATGATGCGCGATAACTTAAGCGGGGCTGAAAGTCGCGAGCTGGTTGGTAAAGCCATTAAAATGATTTCTGATTGGAAAAACGATCTGATTGAACCTGACAAGGCGATGGAAACGTTAGACGATCCAGAAGATATGATTTTTGCGACCTTGTATGCGCTTTATGAGCGTAATTTGCGCGCTTATAATGCCGTCGATTTTGATGATTTGATTGTACTGCCCACCAAAATCCTGCGTGAAAACAGAGAGCTGCGTGACAAATGGCAAAACCGCATTCGCTATCTATTGGTCGATGAGTATCAAGACACCAATACCGCCCAGTACGAAATGATTAAATACCTGGTCGGGCCGCAAGGGCGCTTTACCGTCGTGGGTGACGATGACCAATCTATCTATGCATGGCGTGGTGCTAAGCCTGAAAACATGGCGCTGCTCAAAGAAGACTTTCCGAAACTAAAAATCGTCATGCTTGAGCAAAATTATCGTTCGACCACGCGTATTTTGACCTCTGCTAACGCCGTGATTATGAATAACGAGCATTTATTCGAAAAGAAACTGTGGTCAGATAAAGGTCAAGGCGAAAAAATCCGCATTATCAACTGTCGTAATGATGACGACGAGTCCGAGCGCGTGGCGAAAGAGATCGTCACTCATAAATTACGCTTTGGTAATGAGTGGGAACAGTACGCTGTCCTCTACCGCAGTAACTTTCAGGCGCGCATGTTGGAAGCGCAATTGCGTCAGCTGCAAGTGCCTTATAAGTTGTCCGGCGGTCAGTCTTTCTTTGCGCGTAGTGAAATCAAAGACATCATGGGCTATCTGCGTCTGATTTTGAACCCTGAAGACGACAGCGCGTTTTTACGGATTATCAATACGCCTAAGCGCGGCATGGGACCTGCGACCCTCGAAAAGCTTGGTTTGTTTTCGCAAGAGCATAGCATCTCATTATTGGCCTCTTGCACGCACGCTGGTCTTGCTCACGTATTGCCATCGAAGGCTTATGGCACGATAAAAGAGTTTGGTGAATTCATCGAGCATTATACCCGCGAGTTGGATCAACATCCTGACCCCGTGCCAATCGTGCGCCAGATGATTGATGAAACCGGTTATATTGACTTTGTTCGTAGCGATGCCAAAACGCCACAACAAGAAAAAAACCGTATCGATAATATCGATATGCTTTATACCAGCATTCAATCGTTGATTAATCGCGCCGAAGAGGATGAAGACCGTACCATTGATACCATCATTCGTAAACTGGTGTTGCTCGATATGCTTGAGCAACAGCAAGAAGAAGAGAACACCAACAAGGTCAACCTAATGACTTTGCACGCGGCAAAAGGCTTGGAGTTTGATTTCGTTTATATCATGGGCCTTGAAGAAGAAATGCTGCCACATCGCAACTCTATCATGAGTGAGACGGTCGAAGAAGAACGGCGTTTGATGTATGTGGGTATCACCCGCGCCCGTCGTGAGCTGACGTTGACCTTGGCGACTCAGCGCCGAGCCGGTGGGCAGATGCGCGTCACCTCTGAATCACGCTTTTTAGACGAATTACCAGAAGATCATATCGACTGGCCGGCCAAAGCGAAAAAGAAAAAAGCCACGAAGGATCCAGAAGCCGTCGCTGATGAATATCTGGCCAATATTCGTGCCTTACTGGGTAAACGCTAGACCGATAAAAATTATAACATGGCTAGTTTAGTGGCTAGAACGTGCACTAGCCTCTAGCCATGTTACATTGAGCGCCAATCATTAGCATGAGGCTAATGATTGGCAAAAACCTATTCACTCACTACTTTGGAACGATTATGCCTGCTCCCACGCCTACTCCTGATCGTCAGCCAACCTTGCAGGCAGATTATAATCCGTTAGAATATAGTGCCGAATATAAGCTGTTATATTTACAGGAATTGGTCGCTAAAGACTCGCATAGCGACATTGCTGAGTTCTTAATCAAGCAGTCAGAGTATGAGATTGCCAACCTACTCGAATCCTTTCCGACGCAAGCACGGCGTATCATCTGGGCACAAGTCCCCGATAACTTAAGAGGTGAAGTCCTCGCTGAGCTGGACGTAGATACGCGCCAGCCCTTGATGGAAAACATCTCTTCAAAAGAGATATCGCTTTTTACCCAAGACCTTGATGCACAAGATATCTCTGAGATTTTAGACACCGTTACTGAGAGCGTGCGTACCTCAGTCATGGCGACTTTAGATGAAGATATTAGGATTCAGGTTAATAAGCTCGATACCTATGCCGACTGGGAAGTTGGTAGCTATATGGATCCCGACCTCATCCAAGTAAAAGATGATATTACTCTGGCGCAAGTACAGCACTGGCTGCGCGAAAACGATGACTTACTTGATGATCAAAGCCAAGAACTACTGGTCGTCGATCAAGGCCAGCAGTTACTTGGGCTACTCAGTCTGGTCGATTTGATCAAGCATGATCAGAATACCTTGGTCTCAGCGCTGATTGATAAAGCTATTACCATTAACGACCGCTTAGACATTCAAGATGCTGCCGCGATTTTTCGTTCAGAAGACATTCGTTTCGCGCCAGTGATTAATAGTCATGGCGAGCTGGTTGGTCAATTAAATGGCGAAGACATCATGGAAATTATCCAAGATGATGTCGACAGCACCATGAAAAACCTTGCCGGTGTCAGCCAAGATGAAGAGTTGTTTGCACCCATCCTAACCAGTGCAAAAAGTCGTAGTATTTGGCTGGGCATCAACTTGTGTACCGCGCTTTTGGCGGCAGCGGTGATTGGACAGTTTGAGGAAGTATTGGCAAAGGTGGTAGCACTGGCAATCCTCATGCCAGTGGTCGCCAGCATGGGCGGTATCGCCGGCTCTCAGACACTCACGGTTGTCATCCGTGGTATGGCAATGGGTCAAATTGGTGGTTCTAACCGTGTCTGGCTCCTAAACAAAGAACTGTGGGTTGGCGCGATAAACGGTATCATTTGGGCGATAATCATGGCATTTATTGCCCAATTATGGTTTGATGATATCAAAATCAGCGCCGTGATTGGCTTTGCGATTGCGATTAACATGACCGCCGCTAACGTTTCAGGTATTAGTATACCGCTGATGCTAAAGCGGATGAATATCGACCCTGCGCTATCTGCTTCCGTTATTTTGACCACAGTAACCGATATCGTCGGTTTTATGTCATTCTTGGGCTTGGCGAGTGTGCTGATACTTTAATTGAATATTAAGTGACTGAATCAATAATTACCCAGTCAACATATAGAAATGCTATTTACATAGAGGTCTTGTTACATAGAAATCTTGAATAACTTTTATTCAAAATCACAATTTAAAAACCATCAAATCGTTAAGTGAGTGCGTTATGCAAGCTGTACAAGTAAAAGTATTAAATCCTAAAATCGTTGAAGATAAAGCGTTTTCCTTACCGACTCGCGCCACCGATGGCAGTGCAGGTATCGACTTACGTGCTTGCATTGACGAGCCTTTGACCATTAAAGCAGGCGCAACGCATTTGATCGGTACTGGTCTCGCTGTGTATATTCAAGACCCCAACTATGCTGGTATGATTTTGCCGCGCTCAGGGCTTGGGCATAAGCACGGTATCGTCTTGGGTAACTTGGTCGGATTGATTGATGCGGACTATCAAGGTGAGCTGATGGTCAGTATTTGGAATCGTAGTGGAGACGACTTTGTGCTCAATCCAGCAGAACGTATGGCGCAATATATCGTGGTGCCTGTTGTCCGTCCTGAGTTTGAAGTTGTCGCAGAATTCAGTGATGAAAGCGTACGCGGTGCTGGCGGGTTTGGACATTCGGGTCGTCACTAAGACGATTAATCTGTATAGATAGTCACTGGCTAGCCATTTTGCATGTATCACGACAATATCAACCACGCCGATAAGGAGAGTAAAGCCATGCCGTTTTTTGCGACGCAGCAATCCTTATTTCGTGCTTACGATATTCGCGGCGACGAGCAGTACTTTACTCCGGATTTTATACAGGCTTTGGGCGCCGCATTTGTGCGACTTTATAAAAACCATAATGCGAAACAACGTAGCAAACCCATTTCTAACAGCCCCATTTCTAGTAGCCCCATTGCTAATAGCCATATTTCTAACAGCAACGTTAAACCGCATCATAAGCCGAAAGAAACCACGGTCATCATCGGCTATGATGTACGCTGCGGTAGTGACAGTATGGCTCAGTCATTGGCATCGATCCTACAAAAGCAAGGCCTCCAAGTAATTAACTTAGGGTTAATTACGACACCGATGATGGCATTTTGGACCGAGCAATACGCTGGTCATGGCATCATGGTCACTGCCAGTCATTCTGCAAAAGGCATCTTAGGTCTCAAATGGCTGGTCGGTAATACTTCTCCTAGTGCTAAAGATATTCAGATGCTTTATCAAGATTTGATAGCGTTTGAGACCAACCAACACCACAATCAGATCGACAATCATAGTGACAACCTTAAGCTTCCAAGTGCTAGCCAAAGTAATGACCAACAGGCAACTTCAGTGCTATCGGTCATTGGCTTGCCGACTGACACTGTGGCAACGCCTTATATTGATGCCATTGCTGAAGTATTTGTCAGTATTTATCCCGAGCAAAACCTATCGGCTAGTAACAAACGAACCTTTAAAAAGCTTGATCTCACCATCGTTATTGATTGTATGCATGGGGCCACTAGCAGGATTGCCCTGCCCTTATTTACCACTTTTTGCCAGCGCGTCATCATCATCAATGACACCCCTGATGGTAACTTCCCCATGGGTAACCCTGACCCTACTGAGCCGAATCGATTGGCAGAATTGCAACAAAATGTCATCGTTAATACTGCTGATATTGGTCTAGCATTTGATGGTGATGGCGATAGACTGATGATCGTCGACAACAGTGGCAAAATAGTCATGCCCGATCATTTGCTGTATTTGCTCGCCTCAGTCGCCATGAGCGAGCGTCCAGAGACATGGCAAACTCATACCGCATCCCCGCAAGTGCTGTTCGATATTAAATGCTCACACCATCTGCCTATTCTCTTAAGCGATTTGGGAGCGACGCCAATCCTGAGTAAAACTGGCAGTAGTTTAATGCGTCAACAGCTACAGGCCGATGACAGTCAAATCTTATTCGCAGGTGAATTGTCTGGGCACTTTATTTTTAACGATGGTTATTTTACTGCTCATGATGATGCGATGTATGCGGGCTTGCGCCTACTACATTGGTTGGCCTATACAGCGACGCATCGTGACACATCATCGGCTGCTGTTGGTTTATGGGGTGAGCCGATTGAGCAGTCACGCCCTATTCGCTTGACTGAGATTACCCATCAATTACCGATGTTGGTCAGTACAGCAGATCATTATTTACCTTTACCCAGTAGAGCGCCTTTGCAGTGCCCAATCGTGCAGCAATTGGCAGAATTTTGTTGTTATTTGCAGTGTTTGGTTGCCGCGTCTTCTGATGACCTCGACAGCACACTGACTGCGGCTTATGTCTCATCACAATGCGCTTGTGTATCGTCGAGCGTCAAGCACACAACCTTAGCACAAGCAAAGCAGTTATTACCGAGCGGCACGCAGCTGACCTGTATTGATGGCGTGCGCTTAGATTTTGCTCATGGTTTTGGTGTATTACGCCAATCAAACACCAGTCATCATTTGACCGTGCGCTTTGCTGGTGATAGCCTTACAGATTTGAAAGACATACAAGCCCGCTTCGTCGCACTGTGTCGCCCATTTGATAAACACTTGGCAGAGCAGATTGCAGCACTTCTCTCTGAATAGTTTTTTGAACTGACTTTGATTGAATTAACTTGTTTCATTATCATCATTGCCTAGCCGCTGACATAAAATCTCGCTACCAATCCTTGTATAAATCGTTTTTTATCATTATAAAGACAAGCATATCTGAGAATAATTAGGGCGTGTTGCACATTCGACCATGGCACTGACAGAGACTATTTTTTAGACAGTTCGACGTTAAAACAGTAAGTTTAGTCATTCTAAGCGTCTATTTTTAACCATGAAATGGCAAAAAATAGACCTGTCTCTTCGAGCTGATGCGAAAACTGCCCTATGCTGCGTTGTAAACCTAGTTAAGGCATGAGCATTACCGTCGTTTTACGCCTTGTCTAGAACAGTTTTCGCAATCAGCAGTGCCTATTTGTGAATGTTCAACACGCCCTAAGATAAGCCTGTCTAACGATAGTCAGCCGTAATAAACCAACTTTTTAAACCCATCTCTTTTAGAACTAAATTTTAGGAGCTTATCATGACGCTTAATTTGGATGAAGCCAAAAATACCGCTGAAGTATTAACCACAGCACTGCCTTATATCCAGCGCTTTGTGGATAAGCTCATTGTGGTCAAATACGGTGGTAACGCCATGACCGATCCTGAGCTTGAGAGTTCATTTGCTCGTGATATCGTCTTGCTAAAAACCGTCGGTATACACCCTGTCGTCGTACATGGCGGTGGCCCACAGGTAGACAATCTACTAAAAGAGCTCGGTCGCCAGTCCAACCGTATCGATGGTATGCGAGTGACTGACAAAAGTACCATGGATATCGTTGAGATGGTATTGGGCGGTAGCGTCAACAAATCTATCGTCAGCTTAATTAATAAGCACGGTGGCCGCGCGATTGGTCTGACGGGTAAAGATGCCAATTTAATTTTAGCCAAAAAACTAATGATGGAAAAAATTGGTGCAGATGGTATCGCTGTGCCTGTCGATTTAGGTTTTGTCGGTGATGTTGTCAGCGTCAATAAAGACGTGATTAATATGCTGATTGCTTCTGATTTCATTCCTGTGATTGCGCCTCTTGGAGTCGACAGCGAAGGCAATACCTACAATATCAATGCTGATTTGGTCGCGGGTAAGGTCGCTGAATTTTTGCAAGCGGAAAAGCTCATGCTATTGACCAATATCAAAGGGGTATTGGGTCGTGACGGTGAAGTCGTCACCGGATTAACGCCAAAGAAAGTGGACAGCTTGATTGAAGACGGCACTATCTCAGGTGGTATGATTCCGAAAATTCAATGTGCGCTCAATGCGGTGCGCAGTGGCGTAAAAAGTGCGGTTATCGTTGATGGTCGTGTGCCTCATGCGACGCTGTTAGAGATTTTCACCAACGAAGGTGTCGGCACGCTGATTAGTCGTGAGATAGATTCTACGGTGATCTAATAACCAGCCGCCCAAATCAGATGTATAAAAAACGAAGCCCGAACCTAGACAATGCTAAGTTCGGGCTTTATTGATTGGATGGTATCAAATCATAGTCAAACAAGTTTAGGGTCTGTTGAACATTCAAATATTAGGACTGCTGATCGCTAAACAGACCCTAATAAGCGCAGAACTCTACGGAACTATGACTACTATTGCCGTATACTTTCATATGGTGATTGCCTTTACGCTCGGTAAAATAGGAAGTCTCATCTTCGTAACGGTCACCATCGAGGCGACCATTTGGCCCTGTGACATAAGCAACATTGATACGATCGTCACCCACATTGCGAATGACCAGATTTTGATCTGGCATGAGCCACAAGCGAAACACTTTACCATTTTTAATATTACCGGTAAAACTGCCGCAATAGCTATTATCTGCAAAGGTAATTTTGGTAGACGAGTCAGCTGCTTGCACACTCGTCACCATTAAAGGGCTCACCGCCAACGCTGCCATTAACAATAAATTTTTCATAATCTTATCCTTGACTATTACAAACGAACAAACTTAATTCTACTAATAAGTAGAATAGTTTATAATTTGCCAAAGTGATAGCTTTTTATTGAAAATTTGCCTCAAATTCAGTGGCATCAAAGCCGCATAGCAATACTTGCTGACCTTGATTTTTATCTGACAACTGACCTTCTACAATTGGACGTTTAATCATACTGGTATTTTCGACAAGTAAATCAATAGCATTATTTACATTATCATCAGCAGCTTGCTTTTGCTCCTCGGTCAGTTTGCGCCATGTAGTGCCGCGCTTGTTGAGCACTTTATCAATACCTAACTCTTTTACCCAGCGCTCTACACTCTCTTTATCGATGCCCTGCTTTTTATAGTCATGAAAATCATAACCTACATTCAGCTCATCAAGCTTAGTAAAAGCTTTTTTCATCGTGCTACAAGATTTGATACCGTAAATGGTGATGGTCATATAAGCTCCAAGTCAATTATCATTATTGTCTTTATTATACCTAACACTACCGAGCATGAGAGCGGAAACTTAGCCATCGTTAGTTTTTAAAACATCAAACATATCGAGCAAGCGCACCATCATATCGTCGCAATTTTTGCCAAATTACGCTATGCTATGGCATTGTGAAATTTCACCCAATTTATTCGTATTAATCAATTTCGAGCCGACTATGAGCAACGCCGTGACAGCAGAACCTTCTAATACTAATCATACCAATGACAGCACCTACTATCAGCCGCAGCTAATTGAAGCCGCGCAACAAGCCAAATGGGCAACGGATAAGCGTTATGAAGTGGGCAACGAGCCTAGCGATAAGCCAAGTCGCTATATGCTGTCGATGTTCCCTTACCCAAGCGGCAAGCTGCACATGGGTCACGTGCGAAACTATACTATCTCAGATGTGCTGAGCCGTTACTATCGCCTCAAAGGATATGAAGTCATGCAGCCAATGGGCTGGGACGGTTTCGGCTTGCCCGCTGAAAATGCCGCGATTGCCAATCAGACGCCGCCTGCCAAATGGACGTTCGCTAATATTGATAGCATGCGCGCGCAGCTAAAATTGCTTGGCTTGTCTATTGACTGGTCGCGTGAATTTGCCACTTGTAGCCCTGAGTATTATCAGTGGGAGCAGTGGTTGTTTTTACAGTTATACAAAAAAGGCTTGGTTTATAAGAAGCTGGCGACGGTCAATTGGGATCCGATTGATAATACAGTTTTAGCCAACGAGCAAGTTATCGACGGTAAAGGCTGGCGTAGTGGTGCAGCGGTCGAAAAACGCGATATCCCGATGTATTACTTTAATATCACCGATTATGCTGACGAGCTGCTTGATGACTTGGATCAATTAGAAGGTCACTGGCCATCTGAAGTACTGACCATGCAGCGCAACTGGATTGGTCGTAGTGCGGGTATGGAAGTGCACTTCCCTTATGAGCTTGCCGGCCAAGCCAATAGCTTAGACGTCTTTACTACCCGTCCCGACACTTTGATGGGCGTCACTTATGTAGCGGTCGCCGCTGAGCATCCATTGGCGCAGTACGCGGCTGAACATGATGAAACGATTGCTGCGTTTTGTGCCCTTTGCAAAAAAGGCTCAGTCGCGGAAGCAGACCTAGCCAAAGCAGAAAAAATCGGTATGGACACTGGTCTCACCGTGACGCATCCACTGACTGGCGAAGAAGTGCCTGTTTGGGTTGCCAACTATGTGCTGATGAGCTACGGCTCTGGCGCAGTCATGGCAGTACCGGCACATGACGAACGCGATTATGAATTTGCCGTTAAATACGACTTGCCTATCAAACAAGTTATCCAGTCTCCTGATGGTCATACTGAGTCTGTTATCGCCGAAGCCAAAAAAGATGGTTCTGAGCCAAATCTTGCCTATACTGAGCACAATATTTTGATCAATTCAGGTGAATTTGACGGCTTGGACTTTGAGCAAGCGTTTGAAGCCATGCTAGCCAAACTTGAGCCACAGGAACTTGCGAAGAAAAAGATCCAATATCGTTTGCGCGATTGGGGCGTCTCTCGCCAGCGCTATTGGGGTTGCCCTATCCCAATGGTCAACTGTGAACATTGCGGCACCGTACCAGTCGAAGAGCAAGATTTGCCAGTAGTATTGCCTACGGATGTTGTTCCTGATGGTCGCGGTAACCCACTCAAAAACATCCCAGAGTTTGTCAATACGACTTGCCCTAAATGTGGCAATCCTGCTGAGCGCGAAACCGACACCTTTGATACTTTTGTGGAGTCGAGCTGGTACTATGCGCGTTTTGCCAGTCCAAATGACGCACAAAACATGGTCAACAAGTCTGCTGCCAATAAATGGCTGCCGGTCGATCAATATGTTGGCGGTGTAGAGCACGCGGTCATGCATTTACTGTATGCACGCTTCTTTCATAAGCTCATGCGTGATGAGTCATTGGTATCAGGCGATGAGCCATTTGCCAACCTTATGACTCAAGGCATGGTGCTTGCCGGTACTTTTTACCGTGTCAATGCTGATGGCAGCACTACCTATTATTTTGCAGAAGATATTGATATTGACTACAACGAGCGTGGTCAACCGATTAAAGCCATTTTAAAGTTAGATGGTCAGCCAGTGACCATTGGCAAAATCGAAAAAATGTCTAAGTCAAAGAACAATGGTGTCGACCCACAAATCACTATTGATAAATATGGCGCTGACACGGTTCGCCTTTATACCCTATTTACTGCGCCTGCCGATCAAACGCTAGAATGGTCAGATGACGCGCTAAAAGGCCCTTATAATTTCGTTAAAAAAGTATGGCGCATTGCTACTGAGCATACGCAAGCGCTCACCGAAGCAAACCTAAGCTTTGAGACGCTAAACAATGCCGCCTTTAATACGAATGGCTTAAGCAAAGAAGCGAAAAAATTACGCCGTAAGACCCATGAGACTATTGCCAAGATTGATAGTGATTTGGGCGATCGTCTGGCGCTAAACACGCCCGTATCAAGCCTCATGGAACTTGCCAACGAACTTTCGAGCTTTAAAGCCGATAGTGAACACGATCTACAAGTCCAGCACGAAGCACTGATTGATTTGCTCATTATGCTATCAGTCTATGCGCCTCATGCGGGCGAGCATTTACTTGAGCAGTTAGGGCTCGATACATTAACCCTAAACTACCCAACCGTGGATGAAAGTGCGCTAGTACAGGATATGATCACGATGGTGGTACAGGTCAATGGTAAAATGCGCGGTAAGATGGATGTCGCGCCGAACAGCGACCCTGAACAACTAAAAGCGCAAGCACGCGCGATGGATAGTGTGGCAAAATTCTTGACCGGTGAAATCAAAAAAGAAATCGTCGTACCGAATAAACTGGTCAATATCGTGGTTGCAGGCTAGACCTTTTTAAACTTAGTGTTTTAAGCCTTTTTATCAACATAAGGATAGCGATTATGTCGTATAAGCATCGAGCTGTGCAGTCATCTCAAACAAAATTAAGTAAGCCAAATGGGCAATGCAGTATGGCAAAAAGGTCTAGTGGACAGAAGCTAGCGACAGCATTACTCACAAGCTTGCCACTGTTTGCTGTGCTTGGATCGACAGCAGCCCTTAGCGGCTGTGGCTTTCAGCTACGAGGTTATGACACGCCGATGCTATTTGATGTTGCTAAAACAGCTGTCATTATCGAAGACAATCGTACCTCCTTCCCACTAAAGTTACCATTAACACGACGCCTAGAGGCCTTAGGTGTCGAGGTGACTGATAATATGACCTCGGCTGATGTCACCAATAACAATAAAAACGCTACGGCGGAACCCATTGCCGCGATTAGCGTCAATAATATACGCTTTAAGCGTTATGAATTGGTCGGCGTTTTAACAGAAATTCGCTTGGTAATATCAGCAGATGTCAGCTACCAAGCCCTACAAAACGGCAAAGTTGTGACGCTGACCAACCCCATCCAAGTTGAGCGCAGCTACCAGTATAATGAAGCATCGGTCAGTACCGATGACCAGCAAGGCGACCAAGTTCGTGACTGGCTCTATGACAGTTTGGCACGCCGTATCACTGATCAGTATGTCGCCATTGCTCTGCCTAGAGTCGCCCCTACCAGCGCCAATACACCATCACAAACAGGGTCAGCATCTACGGCAGTTATCGTACCAAACGCACCAAACCCTTAATATTTAGCGTACGTCATTCTGCACATCCATCCTCATAAACCTGTGTCCTCATTAGTCTATGCAAGATACTTTTATACAAGCCTATCCCAAACTACTACAGTCATCCGTGGCGGTAGCAGGTTTGTGGCTGGCACATGGAGATGAGCCCTTACTGAGTCAGTGGCTGATTGACGCCTTGCGTCCGCATTGGCGTGCGCAAAATTACGCGATTAAACGTATAGAACTGATATCAGTTAAGAGCTGGCAAGAAGTACTGTCAGAGCTTGGCAGTCAATCTCTATTTGATGATGCTAGCGCGCTGATCGTGACCGGCAATCATAAACCAGACAAATCCGTTATCGCTGAGCTTGAGCGCTTTGCTGTTGAGGCGCAAACAGGAGCGCACAGTCATAGCTTATTATGGTTAACGCCCAAACAAGACAAACGAGCGCAAAGCAGCAAGTGGTTTGCGCCATTTGCCCAGTACGGTCACGTCATTGATTGTAATTTATACAACGAACAGCAACGTCAGCAGCTGTTGCAGATTCAAGCCCAGCAGTTTGGACTCAGGCTGTCACAAGAAGCATGGCAACTGCTCATGTCGCACACCGAGCATCACCTGTTAAGTGCTTATCAAACCTTATGGCGGCTGTCTTATTTATTTGCGCCGCAGTTGGATGCTAGTAGTCATGACGCAATTCACGAAGGCAGTAATCAGTCTACAACGACCGCGCCAAACGTAGCATTAGATATCAAGGATCTTCAAGCCGCCTTGGTCAGCGACGCCCAATTCAGTGTCTTTGATCTGTCCGATGCGATGCTGACAGGCAATAGCGCACAAGTGGCAAAAATCATTTTTCAGCTGAAAGCCACTGATGAGCCGACGACCTTGGTACTGTGGGCAATCAGCAAAGACATGCGCCAAATCATACAATTAATGGATGGCCAAGATCCGCAAGCACTGGGTATTTGGCGTAGCAAGCAAGGATTATATCAACAAGCCTGCCGCCGCCAAGCAAAAGCTCAAACGGCTGAATGGCCTGCGCTGCTGTATCGTTGTGATCAAGCGATTAAGGGGCTTATTCGCCAGCCAGCATGGGAGCTATTACTACAAGCAGCATTAGAGCTAGCAGGTAAGCGTTTATTTGCGATGCGCTAAAATTAGTCTGTCACCACCTTCTATTGTTTCGCTTATTAACCAGTTAACCATCTCCTCTCTTACTGACTTATAGGTTTAAACACTATAAGTCCAGATTTTACTACCCTATCTTGTTCTCCTATAATTTTCGCCTTATTGTTTTTAGTAAGCGTTTATTTTCTGTACCTATCTCTATGCTTAGCTACCTTAACCTTTCGTAAACTAATTAACATTCCCTTTTGTAGATGAAGTCTCTACTATATCTACACTTGATTTAATTGTGATTGGATTGTTGTCATGCGCAAAATAAGCAAAAAGGCTGCTATCAAATGGGGTGTCATTACCTTAATTATCGTAGCATTAGTGGCTTTGGCCTATACTTTTTTAAAACCAGAAGAAACCACACCTAACTACTTAACCGCCACGGTTGAGGTCGGTGATATCGAAAACAATGTCATGGCATCGGGTAAAGTTAAAGCACTTAATACCGTTGATGTCGGTGCGCAGGTTTCTGGTGAGGTCACAAAACTCTATGTAGAAGTGGGTGACGAGGTTCAAAAAGGCGACCTTATTGCACAAATTGATCAAGTCACTCAGAATAATAATCTAAGCAACGAGCAAGCGACTCTTGAGCAGAGTGTTGCTGCTATCGAAAGCGCTAAAGCAGATGCATTGAGCCGTCAAGCTGGTCTTAAGAGTGCGCAAGCTGATCTTGCTAGTCGCCAATCAGAATTGAGACAAGCTCAATCAGACTTTTCACGCTTGCAAGGTCTAGTCGCTATCGATGCGATATCGCAGCAGGAGTATGACACTCAGGCTACCAGCGTTGAGACAGCAGAGGCAGCCGTTGCCAATGCTCGAGCCGCCATCGATACTGCCAGAGCCGCTATCGCTACTGCCAATGCTAACGTCAGCAGTCAACAAGCTGCGCTACGTAAGTCGCAAACCAATGTAGAAACTGCTCAAGAAGATTTAAGCTACACGACGATTCGTGCGCCAATTTCAGGTACGGTTGTCTCAGTAACGACCGAACAAGGTACAACGGTTAACGCCAATCAAACGGCACCGACTATTGTGACTCTAGCTGATTTATCTACCGTCAGAATCAACGCGCAAATCTCCGAAGCTGATGTCATCAACGTCAATGCTGGTATGCCGGCTTATTTCAATATCATCGGTAATCCAGATCAACAGTATGATGCAACGTTGACTGCTATTGAGCCTGCTCCGGAGCAAATCAGTAGTACTAGCTCGACAGACGCTGCTATCTATTATGTCGGCTACGTAGAAGTGCCGAACCCTGACCGCTTGTTCCGAATTGATATGACCGCGCAGATTTATATCATCGTCAATGAAGCCAAAAACGCGCTTTTAGTACCGTCAACAGTGATACAAGAAAAGCGAACTAGAGGCAAAGAAAAAGACAAAGCAGCCACCGGCAAGTTTGTACGTGTATTAAAAGAAGACGGAACCGTAGAAGAGCGTACTGTAGAAGTCGGTATCGATAACCGAGTAAACGCGCAAATCTTAAGTGGTTTGAAAGAAGGGGAAGAAGTAATCATCAGTGAAGAAAGCGGTAAGAAATCAGGTAGCGGCCGTATCCCTGGTAAACCTCGAATGTAACTTGCTCTTTGACTATGTTGCTTATGTTGACTAAAAAGGACGCTTAAACATAACCGTCCTTTTATAACAACGCTACAACGACTACTTGCCTTTTATTGAAGACATTGCTATGACTATACCTCCCTCGTCCAAATCGCCGCTGATAGATGATGCGACTCTAGACTTAGAGAAAAACGCACCTACTGACACCCTAGGGCACCCTAGAAAAGTCACCCCGGACACGACGGTCTCACCAGTATTGGGCAAACCTATTATGGAATTGTCCGGCATCATCCGCGAGTTTGCGGCTGGTGAGCAGACCATTCGAGTCCTACATGATATCAATCTAACGATTCACCAAGGTGAGATGGTTGCCATCATTGGACAATCAGGCTCTGGCAAGTCTACCTTGATGAATATCTTGGGCTGCTTAGATCAAGCCACCGCTGGCGATTATAAGATTTATGGTCAATCCGCCCGTAAGCTTGATGCTGACGAGCTCGCTGAGCTACGCCGCGAGCACTTTGGGTTTATCTTTCAGCGCTATCATTTGCTTGGTGATATCAGTGCCAAAGACAATGTCGCCGTCCCTGCAGTATATGCTGGCATGGATACCGAGGCACGCACCAATCGTGCTGAGAAGCTATTAACGGATTTGGGCCTTGGCAATAAGGTTAATAACCGTCCCAATCAGCTCTCAGGTGGACAGCAGCAGCGCGTTTCTGTTGCTCGTGCACTGATGAATGGTGGTGACGTTATCTTGGCAGATGAGCCAACTGGTGCTCTAGACAGCAAGTCTGGTGAAGATGTCATGGCAATTTTGCATGACCTCAGTGCACAAGGTCATACCATTATCATGGTCACACATGATCCAAAGCTAGCGGCACAAGCAGAGCGTGTGATTGAGCTAAAAGATGGCTATGTCATCGCTGACTATCAAACTGAGCATTATAAGCACACCGACAAAAAACCAGAGTCTATCCTTGGTGAGCACCGTAAAAGTGCCTTTGGTAGTTTCATAGATCGATTGCTTGAAGCGTTTAAGATGTCTTTGCTTTCCATGCGCGCACATAAGATGCGTACCCTACTGACTATGCTCGGCATTATCATCGGTATCGCTGCAGTCGTATCTATCGTAGGTCTTGGACAAGGCTCTCAGCAGCAAATCCTCGCCAATATCAGCTCGTTAGGTACTAACACCATTACCGTTAATGATGGCTACCCTAGAGGCGACCCTAGACGCCGCTATAATGATGACAATTTGACACCAGAAGACGCAGAAGCAGTTGGCAATCAGCCCTATATTATCAGCGTTAGCCCTCAAGTGAATGCCAACTCTAGCGTGCGCTATCGAAGTACACAAGAGGATGCCACCGTCAACGGCGTTGGCGAAGACTATCTAACCGTCACTGGTGAGACATTGGCATTGGGTCAAGGGTTTGATGCAAAAAGCGTCACATTACGTAGTCAAGATATCATTATCGATAACAATGCCAAACAGACCTTTTTCTCAGATATTGATAACCCTGTTGGTGAAGTGATACTGATTGGCAGTGTGCCCGGACGCGTGATTGGCGTACTCGAAGAGAGCGACGGTGGCTTCGGTGCAGATGTAACGACGCCTACCATCTATATGCCTTATACAACGGTGATGTCGCGTGTTACGGGTAGTACCAATATCGACCGCTTTATAGCATTGTTAGATGACAGCATCTCCTCTAGTGCCGCAGAGACGGCCATTTCTGACTTGATAGAGAGTCGTCATGGTGCAGATGACTTCCAAATAAGTAATTCAGATTCTATCCGTCAAACGATCGAATCGACAACTGGTGCTTTAACGCTATTGATATCATCTGTTGCTGTCATTTCACTGATAGTTGGCGGTATTGGGGTCATGAACATCATGCTGGTGTCTGTCACCGAGCGCACCAATGAGATTGGTGTACGTATGGCTGTAGGGGCACGTCAAAACGACATCATGCAGCAGTTTTTGATTGAAGCTATCTTGGTTTGTGTTTTAGGTGGTTTGCTAGGCATTGGCTTAGCATTTGCTATTGGTGAACTGATCAATCGTGTTGGTGGTGATAACTTTAAAGTCATCTATTCATCGACTTCTATTATTGCCGCTTTTGTTTGTTCGACATTGATTGGCGTGGTATTTGGATTCTTGCCTGCCCGTAATGCCGCCAAATTGGATCCTGTTGAAGCATTGTCTAGGGATTAATACCTAGACACATGAACGTTTTGGCCAAATATTCAGTCCGAAATATTGAATTAGCGATAAAAAATCAAAGAAATACGCAGTTTTACGAGAGATTTACACTTTTTTCCTAATACGGGGTTGTAATTGTCTTAATAATATATATAATGTGCTCTCACGTTTAGGGATACAAACACTTTAAACGTTAGGGTTGTTAGCTCAGTTGGTAGAGCAGTTGACTTTTAATCAATTGGTCCCGCGTTCGAGTCGCGGACAGCCCACCATATTTAGTTTTATCTTTATTAATCGTTCTGCCCTATCCGGTAGTAGACCAATAAAGATAAGTTTAAAAGACATCGTCAAGATGTTTAGTTTTTAGAAAGTTCGTTACATAGGATTTTCTTTTGCAGAGTTAAAAAGCAAATGCTTTTTATACACTCTTCAGGGTTGTTAGCTCAGTTGGTAGAGCAGTTGACTTTTAATCAATTGGTCCCGCGTTCGAGTCGCGGACAGCCCACCA
>NZ_JBEOOU010000007.1:0-143533 GCF_040309405.1 Psychrobacter sp. W2-37-MNA-CIBAN-0211 | reverse complement strand
AAGCTTACGTCCATTCTTCTTGGTGTGTTTATCACTACAAAAAGGGCAGTTTTTTGATTCATGGCGTTGATTCCTTGGAAATATAGACAGTATATAGCGTTAGACCCTACGCCAGCATGAATAATGTCCATTACACCAAAAATTAAAAAAATCATCGGCCGTACAACTTTGATAGCAATCGGTTCAGAGTTGGACATGGCGAGACGTTTGGGCATAAGGTCGGCAAACAGCACAAAGACGCTGGTGATGATGATAAATGACACAACAGAGGCGAGCGCTTCATGACCGAATAGACGCTCTAAATAAGGACTGATGGCTGATTCGCCGATAACACCTGCCAAAATGGCCACCGCATTGAGCGCGATCTGTACCACAGTAATAAAACTGCCAGGATGCTCTTGCATATTGAGAACATCAAGCGCGCGCACTTCGCCTTCTTTGGCCATCACTTGTAGTTTGATTTTTCGGGCGGAGGCTAGTGCTAGCTCGGAGCTGGAGACAAGGGCGCTGAGCGCAATTAATAAAAAGATAAACACACCAGCAGTTAGCAAGCTCATGAGATACTCGGATAGAAATAGGTAGGGTAGTTAGATTAAAAATAAAGGGTTCAATTTGTGGACGCGAAAAGCTTATTTGTGAATGTTCAACACATTCTAGTCAGAAACTAAAAAAGCTGGGCAAGCACCCAGCTAATAATTAAAGATTGATTTTTAAACAAGGAGGTTGTCATTGTCTGACTTTTTTACGGTAGCAGTCAGACAATGGTTGCAACCTAGCCTTTTATCGACCATTTATTCACCAATGGGTAACGACGCTCACGACCAAAGGCTTTATGGCTGATCTTCGTGCCAATTGGTGCCTGACAGCGTTTAAATTCGTTATTGTCGACCATTTGGATAACCTTGGCGACCAAGTCAGCATCGAACCCTTTATCTACGATATCTTGGTAGCCCATGTCTTCATCGATATAAGACATCAAAATGCCGTCTAAGATGTCATAGTCAGGTAAGCTGTCCTGATCTTTTTGGTCAGGGCGTAGCTCGGCTGATGGGGGACGGGTAATCACGCGCTCAGGAATCACAGGCGTGTCTTCTAGACGGTTGCGATAGCTGGCCAGTTTATAAACCTGTGATTTATAAACATCTTTTAGCACATCGAAGCCACCTGCCATATCACCATATAAGGTTGAATAACCAACCGCCAGCTCTGATTTGTTGCCAGTCGTGATGACCAAATGACCAAATTTATTGGACAGTGCCATCAATACAACACCGCGCGCACGTGCTTGGATATTTTCTTCAGTGGTGTCCGCAGGTGATTTATTAAATAGCGGGGCAAGGGTATGACGAATACCTTCGACCGCATCAAAAATTGGACAAACCGTATAAGAAACATTTAGACGACGGGCTTGTGCTTGTGCGTCTTCTAAGCTGATTGGTGACGTATATTCATAGGGCATCATGACCGCATAAACTTTATCCGCACCCAAGGCATCGACTGCGATACACAGCGTTAATGCCGAATCAATACCACCTGATAAACCGACGATAATGCCAGAGAATCCTGAAAGGTTGACATAATCACGCAAGCCAACTACCAGCGCTTGATACATCTCTGATTCGCGGCTGAGGGTCAAAGGTGCTTTAGACTGCGCATTGAATTTGGCAGTTTTGACATCTAAAGTCGCGAGTAGCAATTGGTTCATAAAGCGTGGCGCTTCGTGGGCAACGCTACCATCAGCTTGAACTGCCATAGAGCCACCGTCAAAGACCAAGTCATCTTGACCGCCAACAGCATTGACATAGATGATGGGGAGGCCATTCTCACGGCTGCGTTTGGTCAGCATGGTTTTACGATTGTCTTGTTTTTCAATTTCGAAAGGTGAGGCATTTAAGCTGATGACCAGATCCGCGCCTTGCTTTTTGAGGTCAGAAATAGGGCCTTTTTCCCACAAATCTTCACAGATGAGCAGACCAATGGTAATGCCTTTATAATCAAATAGGACTTGATTGCGACCTTTGTCAAAGTAACGACGCTCATCAAACACGCCATAGTTTGGCAATATTTGCTTATGATAAAAGCCTTTTTGATGCCCATTATGTAGGATGGCTGCTGAGTTGAACGTGCCATGGTGATCGACGTGCGGATAACCAACGATCATGACTATGTCATCGATATCACTTAAGCTAGATAAAGCGCTTTTGATGCGACCTGACAAGCTTGGGCGCAGCAGTAAGTCTTGGGGTGGATAGCCTAATAGTGCGAGCTCTGGAAAGACAATCACATCAGCACCTTGCTCGCGAGCTTCTAGTGCCAGTGTGCGCATTTTTGCTGCATTGGCGGTAATATCACCGACCAAAAAGTGTGATTGGGCTAAAGCAAAAGTAACGCTGTCTTGGGTTTTAGTGGTCTTACTCGCCTCATTTGAGGCAGTAAGGTTAGGGTTATCATTGTCTTTTGACATTGTTATTGTTCCTATGAATATAGTATTTAAAATTTGGTGGATCAGTGTTGGTTTAAAATAAAAATTAATCCGAAATTACATCAAAGCATTGCGCGTCAGTCATGGTTTTTTTTACATTGTTTTTAACCGTGAGTTCGTATATCGAACTCGCATGATGCGTACAACGCTTGTATAAGCATTAATGTAATGCTTATATAGCAGACCCAAATTATGCTGCACTACTCTAAAAAACTAGACATTAACAGTGTTTAGAGAGGAAGAATAAAGAAGGGTTATGATAAAGGATTCGCTCTAATAATGACGAAAATAAATAAGGTCAAATTGAAGTAGCGACACTTAAAATTTCAAAACAATTATTCTAGTATAACATCAATTGTTGATACTAATAGAACGCGCCAGTGATTTACCTTGCTAGATAGTGACTCATAAAGTGACAGCAAATAGTACTCAATGGTTATTGTTTTTCGGTATTCATTCTATGTATGATGGTTTGGTTAACAACGTAACGGTCCAGTGAAGTTAGCCCAAAAAAATTGTAAGGAAAGATTACAACATAGGGTTATTTATTTGACCTACTTTGTTGCATAATACCTGTCGGTAGGTAGTCTGCTTCTTGTCCTGTTTTCTAAGACATTATTGACATCAACTGTGTTACGGTTGACGTGAGGCAAGCTTACTTGTAGCCAATATTGACCTGTATATTTATAGCCAACTACCCTCGCTAATGAACAGCAATCTACGGAAATTGCCCGTAGATTGCTGTTCACCTATTTATAAACTTTGCAGCAATGCCGTATGAGGTTTTGCTGTCCGCTTTTGGTTTATACACTATGATAGAAAACTGGACAAAAGAATTTATTATTCAGCGCTTATTGGCCATTACTTTATTGGTTGTGCTGTTTATATTATGTTTTCAAGTGGTACAGTTTTTTATTGTACCGGCACTATGGGCGGCGATTTTAGCGTATGTTACTTTTCCTATTTATAACTTTTTTCACCAACGCGTAAAGTTCAGCTCAAACGTTAGCGCCGCTATTATGACCGTGAACATCTCTCTTATGATCGGCGTGCCGCTCGTGGTCGGTATCTTTATTTTGCAGCAGGAAGCCTTAAGTATCATCAGTAACTTAATTTATCGTATTAAAGTAGGTTATTTGGACGTGCCTGATTCTGTCAAAGATTTACCGATTATCGGTCAACAAGTCAAAGATGTGCTGTGGCGCATCAATAAAAACCCCGAAGGGACGCTAGAAGCGTTTCGTATTTGGGTACAGTCCCATTTATATTATGGCAAAATCGCTTTTGATGTGGTGTTCAGTAGTCTTGCCAAGCTTGGCATGGCGCTGATGACCCTGTTCTTCTTTTATCGTGATGGCACAAGCTTGGTTCGCCAAATTCGTCAAGCCTTACGTAACATCATTGGCAATCGTATCGATGGTTATATTGACTCTGTCGGTACGACCACTCGCGCTGTAGTATATGGCATTGGGCTGACCGCATTGGCACAGGCGATACTGGCTGGTATTGGTTATTATTTCTCTGGTGCGCCAAGTCCTATTTTACTGACAATTATCACTTTCATCATTGCCTTAATCCCGTTTGGTACGCCATTCGTGTGGGGCGGGGTGTCGATTTGGTTGTTAAGTCAGGGTCATACGGTGGAAGGTATTGGCTTGGCATTGTGGGGCGTGTTGGTCATCAGCTGGGTCGACAACCTTATTCGTCCTATCGTGATTAGCGGTGCCACCAAGATTCCTTTCATCATTATTTTTATCGGGGTATTGGGCGGGTTAACAGCTTTTGGTTTCGTTGGTCTGTTCATCGGTCCTGTGGTATTGGCTATCGGTCTTGCGGTATGGCGTGAGTGGATATCGCAACACAAAAATGAAATATTCGCCCCACAAGAAATCATGTTGAGCGATAAAAACACACAATCAGCGGTTGATGAGTAAAGTAAAAACAGCTGAGTCATAAAGAATAAAACACCGATCGATAAAGATATTTAATAAGGCTTAACGCGATGACGGATACAGTAACAGGAATCACTATTTTGGCGGATAGTAATATCGCCAGCCTTGATGAGTTTTTTACTGCCACTATGCTTGGTCAGGCGACTGAGCAGACGGTAAATATTATCAAAGTAGCTGGACGTGATATCAATGCGCAATTGCTTGCCGAATTACAGCCAACTATATTGTTAATACGCTCTGTAACGTCAGTAAACGAAGCATTACTGGCTGATAATGAAAGTGTGGAGTTTGTTGGCTCTGCAACGATCGGTACCGATCATGTTGATCAAGATTATTTGGCTGCACGCAATATCACTTTTGCCAATGCTGCTGGCTGTAGCAAACATTCGGTCGCCCAATATGTACTGACGGCTATCTTAACGCTGCGTCCGCAGTATTGGCAGCCATCAACGACGCTATCAATGACATCATCAATGCCACCATTAACCTTGGGCATCATTGGGCTTGGTAATATTGGCAGTACACTCGCTCAGTATGCGACTGCTTTGGGCTGGCAAGTACTGGGCTATGACCCATTATTACACCCTTCAGATATCAATAATGCCAGTTTTGAGCAAGTGCTTAGCCAAAGCGACGTTGTCAGTTTACATGTGCCACTCACGGACAAAAAAAGTACGGATAAAAAGGCTGCGGCTGGACAAAGTTTTCAAAGCAGTAATGGCAGTGATTATCCAACGCGTCATTTAATCAATGCAGAGGCTCTAGCAATGATGTCGCCGCATACCATGCTCATTAATAGCGCGCGTGGGCCTGTTGTTAATGCGAGTGATTTAGAAGCAGATATTGAGCGTAACGAGCGGCAAGTGGTGCTTGATGTGTTTGAGCACGAGCCAGAGATTTCTGAAGGCTTGTTGGCCAAATTGGCTATCGCCACGCCGCACATCGCTGGCTATACCGTAGAAGGGAAGCTGCGCGGCACGCAAATTATCTATGATGCGCTATGTGAAAAACTGGCGGTCGCACCTGTTCAGTCTATGCAAAAACTGCTGCCACTAAATATGTTTTTATGGTCTGAGTTGAAGGCGCATCCAGATAGATTGATTAAGTTCTATGACATTATGCAAGATGATGCTTCTCTGCGGAGTCAGGCAGTTGATGGACAAGTTAGTGGTGCTGATTTTGATCAACTGCGCCGTGATTATCATTTGCGCCGTGAATGGCAGTTTTAAAGCCAACCCTCGGTTTACAAACTTATTTTTATAATCCATTAGCCACAGTAAATAGTCATGAATCAATCAATCAGTTCTTCTGTTAAGCCGGATACTAAGCCAGATGCTAAGCCCAGCTACGCACCCACTATGACGCTAGGTATGGCGCAGCAGCGTGCGCAATTCATGCAGGATATTCGTCAGTTTTTTAATAAGCGGCAAGTACTAGAAGTGCAAACACCGCTACTGTCGCAAGCTGGCAATACAGATACTTTTTTGCAGTCCGTCGCTGCGCAAGTTACCTATCAAGATCGACCTTGTACTTATTACCTGCATACGTCACCTGAATTTGCCATGAAGCGTTTACTGGCTAGCTGGCAAGTGCCTATTTATCAGATCTGTCCCGTTTTTCGAGATAATGAGATAGGCTTACGTCACAATATTGAATTTACCATGCTGGAATGGTATCAGCCGAATTATAGCTTAGCCGATATGGCGGCTGAGCTTGGCGAATTACTAGAAGCGCTCTATGGATATCCGATTGTGATGAACCATTACCGCTATGTTGATGCTTTTATGGACTTCGTCGGCATACATCCGCTGACGGCTAGTCTAGCCGCTCTACAAGCAGTGGCAGAGGATAAAGGGTTGACCGGTTTTGATTTTAATAGTGTAGAAAGTAGCGCAACCAATAGTGAAGAAGATATTCGTCAAAGTTGGTTGGACCTATTGTTCAGCCATGCAGTTGAGCCAAACTTGGGTCACGATTTGCCGACTTTGATTATAGAATATCCGCCAGCAACGGCAGCATTAGCAAAAACGGCTTTAGATAAAGACGGTAATAAGGTGGCTAAGCGCTTTGAGTTATATGTTAATGGTATTGAGATTGCCAATGCTTATGACGAGCTGGCAGATGGGCAGGCATTAAGGGCACGCTTTGAGCAAGACAATCGACTGCGTCAGCGCCATCACTTGCCAGTTATGCCAATCGATGAGCACTTATTGGCAGCATCCGATGACTTGATACCCTGTAGCGGTATCGCCGTCGGTATCGATAGATTGCTCATGGTGATAACAGGGGCGAATAGCTTAGAGGACGTCATTCCATTTCCGAGTGGTTTGGCGTAATATAGCCGACACTGTATAGTCAAGGAATGTTGGAATCGCTACAAGGCGACCGACCGCAGATAGCACACTGAGTACATCTAGGACGGGTAACACCGTAGCGGTTTAAAAGTGCTCTTACTATATGTATCAATGAGATAAAGTGTTAGGCGTACCCAGTTTAAATAATCACTTTCCTTACTGATTTTGAATACCGTACAAAGCAAAAGGGTCACTTATCGATTGGCTGTTTGAACGCTCGCCAATAAATAAGTGACCCTTCTTTTAAGCTTTTTAAAGATCTAATCTCGTTAGATTCCTATAAGCCGTTATCAAATAAGCTTATACACTGGCTACAGCTTCATCGATTGCTGTCTCACCGTTATGCATGCCAAACACTTTCTTGGTCGTATTGCTCGCATTTAATACAGCCACTAAAGTAGCGGCAACATCTGCAATCGAGTTTTCACCAGAATTGTTGTCATTGACGATGATTTTACCAGTCGCTTCGCGTTCTTTTAGCGCCGCTGCTTGTACGATAGTGTAGTCAAGGCTGCTGTTATTTACCAACCACTGATCGGCATAGTGCTTAGAGATGTAATAGCCTTTTAAGTCGCCAAGTCCTAACTCGTCCCATTTCTTAGTGTCTAATGAGAACACTGTGCTGAGCATGATGTAGCGTTTGATACCTTTATCCTGTACCGCTTGCATGGTTTTGATCGCACCATGTAAATCGACTTCTAAGATATCTTTACCACCAGAACCAGCCACAAAATAAACCGCATCGATATCTTGATCGATTTGCTTCTGAATCGCGTCTTTTTGAGCCGTAATGTCTAAATCCAACTGGCTATAATTGTCATCATTGAGCAATTTTTCTTTTTGACGAGTTGTACCTACCACTTGGTGATTATCAGCCAATAACTGCTTGACCAAATCTGTTCCCACTCGACCGCTTGCGCCAATTACTAGAATTTTCATAGTCAATCCTATTCTTATGTACGTTACTGTTGTTGTAAAAACTGAGTGTAGCGTAACAAGGATGGTTGGCACACTTCGTTATGAAGCGTGCCGATTGCATAGTGTTTGGTTATGATTGTATACGGTTTGCAAAGAGCACAGGCTATGAGAGGTTTAGATTGAGTGGAAGGGAAATAGCATTATTAAAAATCAACGTACCAAACGATTTAGACCATCGGCAAAGGCTTTTTTATCACGGTCGCCGTATGGTTTTTGTCCGCTCATCTCTTGTAGCTCTAGCACACCAGTACCGCGCATGGTATCCATAAAATCGCGCATATTGAGCTTTTGCTTGATATTGTTTTTGTCATAGACCATGCCGCGTGTGGTCAGTACCATGCCGCCTTTGTCCAAAATGTCATTGGCCAAAGGAATATCACTGGTAATCGCAAGATCGCCTGGTTGTATTTGTTCTACGATATAATCATCCGCTTTATCAAACCCTGATGGCACTACCGTCATGATGAGCAACGGAGACTTACGCAGCTTAATTGGCTGATTGGCGACAAAAATAGCCATTGTCTGCGTCCGTTCAGCCGTTTTGATAATCAAATCTTTGGCAATTAATGGCACCGAATCAGCATCCACCCAAATTTGCATTATTTTTTAGCCTTCTCTGTTTTTGATTTAGCCTCTATAACTGGCTTGGTTTGGCTATCCTTGATAGCGTTATCATTTTTAACCGTGTCGTTACTGTCTTTAGACGTTCTATCAGCTGCTATAACCGCCGAATGATCTGTCACTTTTGGCTGATTATCGATGACACCAGAGGCTAATTTTTTATCAAGACCAACTTTATTGGGAAGTACCGCGACGAGTTTGGCTAAGGCAGGCTCTAAATCGGCAACATCATTGGGCATCAATGTGATGTGTGCAATTTTTCGATCCTCACGTTCAGCCTTATGATAACTATGATAATGCGCGCCATCGATAGCTAGCACGGCGCTGATATCAGGATATTGCCCTAAGACGTTGAGCATAATCGCTGGATGAACATTGTCTGTGTCACCTAATGGTAAATTGACCACGGCACGGATATGGTTTTCAAATTGACTGGTAACAGCGCCTTCAATACTCCAGTGTCCAGAATTGTGTACACGCGGCGCAATCTCATTGGCGAGTACAGCGTCATTGCCACGCGCGTCTTTGGTGACGAACAGCTCAAGCGCCATCACGCCCACATAACCCAAATGATTCATGACCGTGGTAATCGCATCGGTCGCTTGCTTAAATAAATGGCTAGTCCCAACCGCAGGTGCTTGGGTCTTGGCCAAAACACCATGATGATGATGGTTTTCAACCAAATCATAACAGCGTACCTGACCGTTCTGTCCTCGTGCCGCGATAATAGAGACCTCACGGCTAAAATGAATAAAACCTTCTGCAATCAATGGCGCGGGCGTTGGCGTCAGCTCACCTTTACCACTGACAGCGTCTTTGAGGTCTTGCCAGGCGGCTTTGATATCGCTGTCTTGCTTAATGACAAATTGACCTTTGCCATCATAACCGCCGCGGCTGGTCTTGAGGACGATCGGCAGTCCAAGCTCACTGCAAGCTTGCTGTAGCTCGGCTTCAGAGTTGACTGCTTTAAAAGGGACGGTGGCGATATCAAGCGCATTAAACATCTGCTTTTCTTTTAAGCGATCTTGGGCGATATCAAGGGCAATCGGTGGCGGAAACATACCTTGCTTGCTACCAGATGTTGATAAATTGGCCAGTTGTTCAACCGTCGCCGTCGGTGTGTTTTCAAACTCCAATGTAAATACATCGGCTGCGGCAATAAACGCTTCTAATTGCTCGCTATGAAAGACGCGCCCGTAAAGGCTGGCAGGGCATTCAGCATTGTCTTCTAAAAACACACACTGATAGCCTAGAGGCATGGCCGCTTCGGCAAGCATCATGCCAAGCTGACCACCGCCTAAAATACCGATAGTACGAATGGTTTGGGTAACAGGATAAGCGTTCGCTGTGGTCATGGCAGGCTCTTTGAATTGAAAATGAATAAAGGGTATTCGGTTTAGGGTCTGTTGAACATTCAAATATTAGGACTGCTGATCGCTAAAATTGCACCAAACCTTTTATCAAATCAGGCGCAAACCGACGATAATGTCGAGACCTTAGCTAGGTTTACAACAACGTTTGGGGTGATTTTAGCATCAGCCTTTCAGGGCAGGTCTATTTTTTGCCAATACATGGCGAAATTGTCTAACCTAGAATGACTAGGCGTCAAAAATTTCACTGCGTATTGTCTAAAAAATAGCCACTGCCAGTTCCACATTTGAATGTTCAACAGACCTTATTTAGATCTGAAATCTAATCTATTAAAATAGGAAAAGGTGCACTGTATGCACCTTGTATTTAGTAGAACTCATCTAAGCATAAATATCAAGTTTAGAACATTTATAATCAGATAATGGGTCTTCGTGTTTTTTTAGAAACTATCATCAATTCAGTTGTATTTTTTAACTGTTGATAATGCCCGGTGTTGGGCTGGCAAGGATGGTTTCGGTTTGTGTTTGGCGTAGAGTATCCAGCTTAGTAGCGATTGCGTCGTCATGCAAGGCCAAGACTTGAATCGCCAGCAATGCGGCATTATAAGCACCTGCCGCCCCAATTGCTAAAGTACCAACCGCAACACCTTTTGGCATCTGTACGATAGATAATAAGCTGTCCCAACCACTGAGCATCGAGGATTTTACAGGGACACCAAATACTGGTAGCGGCGTTTGGCTGGCACACATACCCGGCAAGTGAGCAGCACCACCAGCCCCAGCGATAATAACTTGTAAGCCATTACCTTTAGCATTTTTGGCATAGTCAAATAATCTGTCAGGCGTACGGTGTGCTGATACCACTTCACAATCAAAAGCGATATCAAAGTCTGCAAGCAATTGCGCAGCGGCGCTCATGGTTGCCCAATCAGACTGCGAGCCCATGATAATGCCAACTTTTGGCTGACCAGCAGGAGAGGCGATTGGACTGTTTTGCTCAACAGAGTTAACACTAGCTGATTGGGTACTCATGCTTTGATATCCTCAAAACGACCATCATACAAAAGTTTTGCCGCCTTCGTAAAGCCAAGTTTACCGATTAATGCTAAAGCGAGTGAAATGGCACTCATATTATGAATGTATAACGGTGTCTTTGTCATGGCGATATTGCACAAAATTGCTGGCTTTGAGTGGCAAAGGCTGCTCGGTATCGAGCTGATAGCCTGTTAGGTAACCACTATCTACCGCTGCCGAATAATCAGTACAAGCAACTTGTGGACTCAATGGTTCAGGTGTCCCAGTTAGCCAATAATGGCCGACGAATACGGGTTTATCGGTTTTGAGCGCAAAATTGATATTTTCTGCTAAGGCATCTACTGGAATTTGTGCCAATGCAGAGGAGGGGGCACGTGCAACCTCATATAGCGTACGCTCGTTCAGACTCTCAAGCCACCAACGTACCCGCACTCGTGTGCGCTCGGTACCTTCTTTATCAACCATCACCATGCCATCAGGTAGCGGTGTCTCTACGCCTTTTAATACTCTCTCTAATGCTTCAAAATTCTCGCTATGCTCTTGAGCAGTTACGACAAGTCCTTTAGGCGTTAAGCAGTTATCAGCAGTCAATAAGGGTGCTAATACCGCCATGCTGTCCACATCCCAACAGGCGTGCACAAAGCAAGCATAGTCAGTCTCCAGCCATAAGGGAATTTCATATAACCGCTCAAGCCAATAGCGATGGCTTTCTGAGCCAAAGGGCACTTCTGCGAGAAAAGCCTCGTGTTGGCGCGTATGTGTCTCATTGTGTGAGCGTAAGTATTCCTGAGGATTATTAGGGTCGAGCGTTGCAAAGGCTAAAGCATTGTATTCATGATTGCCCATCACTGCATCGGCAACATCCGCATCCAGCATGGCAAAAACAATTTCTAACGTGGTCAACTGCTGCGACCCACGGTCGATCAAATCACCGATAAATAATGCCCGATGACCTACTGGCGGCACAAAGTACTGTCCGTTATGGCGATAGCCTAGCTGGGTAAGCAGACCCACTAGCTTGTCTGCATAACCGTGAATATCACCGATAATATCTATAATCATAAGTCACTGTCTAATCTTAAAGTATAAAATTGCTCGACATGCCGAGCAACGCGACGAAATTAAAAAGGAGTTAAATTTTTTTAACTGGTTTAGATTTAAGCGTCATTCGTTTAAGTAGTTTAACCAAGTGACGCTTCTTTCTTAAAACAGACCTCTAAAAATCATACTTTAAAGGCTTGGCGATAATAACGCGTTTAAAAAATGCGGGAGTACTTGTGGCTCCAGAATAATAGTGGCGATTATGCCAAACGCGCCGCCCCACAGATGCGCCATGTGATTGATGTTTGAACCACCGCGTTTGTCCGCATAAATGCTATAAGCCACGTAAGCGACGGCAAATAATATCGCTGGGATAGGAACGACTGCAAATAAATAGATTTTTTCCCAAGGTGCCAGCAAGATAAAGGCAAATAATACCGCTGATACACCGCCTGATGCGCCAAGGCTGAGATAGCTGGCATTGTTTTTATTTTTAATATAACTTGGAATCATCGCGATAATGATAGCCAATACATAAAACACCACGAAACCATAACCGAATAAAAATGATTGATATAACCCTTCGATAGCACGACCGAAAAAATACAAAGTAAACATATTAAACAGTAAGTGCATACTGTCAGCATGAATAAAACCATGGGTCACAAAACGATCCCATTGACCATTATTTACCGCGGGTGGATAAAAAATGAGTCGATTGAATAGTGTCTTGTTTTGCCAAGCCAACAAGCTGACAATAACAGTGATAATGATGATAAGGGTCGTATGGTTAAGCAAAGGGTAATCCTTAGGCCGAGCCTAGTGTGTGATTGTGGTATATACAACAGGGTGAACCGCCTAAATGCGATGGCTAAATAACCACTGGGTAAGACAATCAATAATAAGTAGTGATATGACAGTGCCCATAATAATTGCTGATCATCGATTCAGCAACGATCAGAGTAAGTCAAAAACCCATTATGTAGAGAACTGTGCTTTAATAATCATTTATTATTAACAATATAACAGTGTATAAAAGAGAGTAAGTAATGCTTCGTATACTGACCGTAACGTTAATGCTAAATGCATTTGTAGCAAGCAGTCTACAGCGCCTTAAAAATAAACTTAAGTCTACATATATATTTAAGATAAGATAAAATAAAATCGTTCATATGAGCGACGCATAGCAACAACTACCAACAGCACAGCCGTTTCATAGGGCGCAACTTATAAAGTATAGGCATTTAAAGTACAGGCATTAAGCAAAGCGGATAAAAAAACGATTTACTTCTTTTATATATTTAAACATTAAAGCCGGTAGAGGCCGTCAGTTATGAGTATTATTGAGCAACTAGAACAACATGTCACGCCAGCTGTGTTGGGTGATAATAGCAGCGTCGCCCATATCTGCCTCCTTGAGCAGTTTTATGCGATTTTGGTAGCCCGCTTGGCTTTGCCAGAAGTTTATTCGCAGTTGCTAAGGTCGGATCAAGTCGTGGTTGCTGATAGCTTGCCAGAAACCCCTCTCTTTGAGCAACTATGGCAAGCCCCAAGTATGCGGCAAACTCTAGTGCAAGAACTTGCCGCCACACATCATATCGATGAGCTTGCTACCGTACAGTTACTTATAAATGCTGCGCCACTGGCCTACCGTGAGCTAAAAGTACTGGCGAATGGACAGTTTTTGCCTGCGTTTTTGCAAAGAGAACAATCTGCCTTGCGCCAGTATTTACCCACATGGTCAGCACCTTTTATCACGGCCTCCCAAAGTATTCATCAACCATCCAGTGCACCGAGTGTCAGAGCGGATGCTACTATAGCAGCTGTGCCAGATATACCAAAGGACAAAGTCAGTGCCCCTGATACAACCGCGATAATGCCGTCGACAGCAGCTGCCATAGAGAATAGTAGTGTTCATCCAAATACTAGTGTGAATTTAAGTAAGCATAGCAATAGCAATTTAAACAATCTTACTGATGTTATGCATACCAGTCCTGCTGACCATCATTTGGCAGAAAATGGCAGTATGAAGCGAGAGAAAGTCCGTAGCCGTAATCAACGCAATGATTTATTGGTACGGGTGTTTTTATTGATAGTGGCAGTGGTAGCGATAGGCTTTGCGGCATGGGCACTGTTAATTAAGCCTAATGGTGAGACAACAGTAGAACCTGTGGCCACCGCCCCAGTCGTTGTTCCGTCTACCATTGAACCAGCCGCACAGGTTTTAACGCCAGTTGAGCTCATCGTTAGAGTAGATGACAGTGGCAGTCTATATACTTGTAGCGCAACGGTCGGGGATGAAGCGTTGCAAAGCATACTACAACAGGCACTCAATACAAGTTTCGGTGAGCAGGCAAGTATCTGTGAGTTGACCATACAGGTAGGCGTGGCCAGTAGTATGAATAGTATACCAGCAGAGGTGCTGCCCAATATCTTGACTATGTTGAGATCAACACCATTTGCTCAACTGCATTTACAAAATGAGCGAGTGACCTTGGAAGCGCCAGACAATATACTCCTACAACGCTTGGTCACTGACATACGTACGTTAGCGCCAGCGCTGATGATCGACAGTGTAGCACCATTACCGTTGCCCAATAATAGTAACGGAGTAGGTGATATGACGGCTATGAATGGTCAGAATCCTCAGTTTGAGTCCGATGCCAGCGCTGCAAACAATGCTTATAACAGTAACGTTAATGGTAATAATTTTGCCGAGAATGCAAACAATAATGGTGCTGGAGAGTATCAAGCAACAGATGACGATACCGGTGATAGTATGATGCCCGCACCAGCCCGCAATACACCAGTGCGTAGCAATAACGGCAATCTTACTAATGTGCCTAGCAACTTACCGAATAACTCAAATAGCCGTGCACCTACAAACAATACAAACAGTAGACCATCAGGCCCTATCTCCCTGTCTGAAGTAGATAATATGGCCAGCAATGTTATTGTGGCTGAGCCCGCGCAAGTAAGAAACTGATTAGACCGACCATTGAGATGTAATATGAGTCATATTACATCTCAATACTTTTATAAAAAGTGATGGTCAAAGGTGATGGTTATAAGCAATCAGATGAAGTCGTTTTATTACTATAGTCAGTTCGGAATAAAATCGATACATTGCCAGTTAGGGGTGACTGGTATAAATTTCCCTTACTTGCTGCTATCACAGAGGCTACGAAAAATTCATTCCAGTGACACTGTATTTGTTTTAAAGTGAATCTACTATATGAATTTCATTGTTTAATAAACAGTTCTGTTTCTACCGCAAGCACTATCGATATGTTAGGGATTTGTACTTTGTGGTCTTTCTAGTTACGCGTAACAACTGAAACATTACCTAACGTATCATTTGCACAACAACGTGTTGATTGTTAACACTTACTTAATACTTTTATAATAATGAAAATTGAATATTGCCAAGATGGTTTTAACGGTTACGGCTCTTATCTCTTAGCAAAATTTTTGAGTATTTTAATTATATAGATTGATACTAATAAGTATTAATAGGAGAGTTATATTATGGATGTTATCAGCCATTTGACGCGAACGGTAAGCCCCGCAGTATTGGGAGATGACCGTAGCCCAGCTAAGAAAAACTTGCTTGAGCAATTTTATGCTATTTTTGCTGCTCGCTTGGCAGACAAAGATACTCATGATCGCTTTTCTAACGAGAGTATCGCTCGTGATGATCAGGGATTTCATGAGCGCGTATGGACGGACAGCGCACACCGTGACCAAATAGCTCGTGAGCTTGCTGGCAAACACAATGTCGATGTCACTGCTTCTCGCGGTTTAATCGCGATGGCAGCACCACTTGCGTACCATGAAATAAAGAGCTTGGCAGGGACGACACCTGTGCCGCAGTTTTTAAACGACAACTCGGCTAGCTACCAACATCATATTCCTGCTTGGGCGAGTGCAGTTTTGCCAGCAGGTATGATTGCCGCTGCGCCTGCAGGCGCACGAATGTCTGATACGGTCAGCACCGCACCCCTTCAGCGCGAAGAAGAAACAGAAGGCAGTTTTATGAAAGCGCTGCTGCCCATCATTGGTCTGATTATTTTAGGCGCTTTGGCTTGGGCATTGCTTAGAGGCTGCCAAGAAAATCCTGAACCCGTTGCTACGCCTGCTATCACCCAAGAGCAAGCCGCCGAAGGTAATGCAACAGCTGTTGCCGCTGATGTTGAGCCTGCGTCATTGCGTATCGCCACAGGTGAGAACGGTGAATTATATGCTTGCCGTATGAACGTTGGTAACGAGATGCTACAGACCAATGTCATGAATGCTTTGACCAGTGCATTTGGTGATGAAGCCAATAACTGCCGTGCCGATGTCGATGATAATTTTGCGATAGATATGCCTGCCGCTGCCCAGCTGGCTGCTATCTTGCCTATCGTCAAAAACGTACCGAATGCCAGTATGCTCATAAAAGGTGATACCATCACGGTCAATGCACCTGATGCGGCAACTTTAGACAAGCTGGTCGCTGATTTGCAAGCAGCAGCGCCTGCGATGACAGTAAAAGCCGAAGGTGCATTAGACGCACAAAGTGAGATTGACAACAGTTTAACTGCTGCCGACACCGCGATGAGCAACCTTGGTGAAAACCCTGATCCACGTGATGTGGCGCGTGCCTTGAGCTTGCAGGTTATTAACTTCGAAGTAGATGCAAAGTCTATTCCTGATGCCAACAAATCATTTCTTGACCGTGCCTCTAAGATAATCACTGAAGTACCAAATATGAATTTGATGATTATCGGTCATACTGATAGCCAAGCAGATGACGCTTACAACATGAAACTGTCTCGCGATCGTGCCGAATCTGTAAAAGAATACTTAGTATCTCAAGGTATTGACGCAAGTAAACTAAGCACTAAAGGCATGGGTGAAACAGATCCTATCGCTGATAACTCGACGGAACAAGGTCGCTTTCGCAACCGCCGTATTGAGTTCGTGGTCAATGATGAGACCACCAGTGCAAATGATGGTATGATTATTAGCAACGATGCGCTTGATCCTGACTTGAATCCATTAGACAGCAACAATGATGACCTATTGCCAGATAGTGATGATGCAAGTCGTGGTACAGCAGTAGATCCACAAATGAATACTCAGTAGTCTTTAGTCGGTAATCTTTAAAAAATTATTGATAGTAAGAAAATAATGAATACAAAAAACCGCATCTGAAAAGGTGCGGTTTTTTATTTGCCAAAAAATGAGCGACTGTTATTTATAGACAGTGGGATCTTTTAGCTCATTATTAGACTCAGATGTACTCTCTGTTGACGTATTAAAAAAGGTCTGAGTCACATTTTTCTTTGCTTGCTGCCAGTAGTCAAACTGCTGACAAGTAGCGTCAAGGTCACCTTGCCAAACGGGGATATTGCCGCACATGGTTTTGATACGTTTTTGATTGGGGTAGGGCAGATTTTGCGCTGCTTTAGCTGCTTCATGGGCGGCAATTCTATCATTACATACCAAGGCAATGTCGCAACCAGCTTCAATTGCTGCTTTGACGCGCGCGCTAATATCTCCAGCTGCCTGCGCGCCTGCCATAGATAAATCGTCAGAAAATAAAACCCCATCAAATTTAAGCGCATCACGGATGATGTCTTTGAGCCAAATTTTAGAGAATCCTGCTGGCTTGTTATCCACTTGTGAAAAAATCACGTGCGCTGGCATCAGCGCATCAAGCCATGGCAGCGTTTGGGCAAACGGCTGCATATCGCTGTTCATAATCTCATCTAAACTACGGCTATCGATGGCTTCTGATATATGGGAATCAGGAGCGATGGCACCGTGACCGGGGAAATGCTTCCCAGTGGTTGCCATACCAGCCGCTTTCATGCCGTGCATAAACTGGGATGCCAAAGCGGTGATGGCTTGCGGGTCTTGATGGAAGCTACGATCACCAATGACTTGGCTGATACCACCTCTGTCGAGTACAGGGGCAAAGCTCAGATCAATGCCCACGGCCAGCACTTCTGCTGCCATCAGATAGCCGCAATCGTAGGCACAGCTAAGCGCATGGCTGGGATCTTGATTAAATAAGTCACCCAGTCGCCCCATAGCTGGCAGTGGGCTAAACCCATCACGTAACCTTGCGACGCGTCCACCCTCTTGATCAACACCGATCAATATATCAGCATTGTGATAGCGTATATCGTCACACAGTGCGCGTACTTGTGCGGCATCTTTGACATTTCGTCCAAACAAGATGACCCCGCCAACTTGAGCTTGCTTGATTAAACTCACATCTTCAGCAGTCAGTGCGGTACTATCGATATCAATCATTAAGACGCCGTACATCGCGTAATCCTTATTATGTTATATCAGTGATTGCATTTATATCAGATTCAA
Source organism: Psychrobacter sp. W2-37-MNA-CIBAN-0211 (assembly GCF_040309405.1). NCBI lineage: Bacteria > Pseudomonadati > Pseudomonadota > Gammaproteobacteria > Moraxellales > Moraxellaceae > Psychrobacter > Psychrobacter sp. W2-37-MNA-CIBAN-0211. The sequence continues at coordinate 125,331 of NZ_JBEOOU010000007.1, read as the reverse complement.
ATACAACCGACTGTTCAGTGTTATATTATGACAGCTATTATGAATTGAGTATAATCTGCTGGTCAAATCGGCCAAAAATAATGGCTATTAACTGTTAAATAGCGATCAGTAGCCACGAGCAATAAATGTGATAGAAAGTTTGGTATGTACCGCGGTAAAGTGTAATATTGCTTATACAGATTGAGACAATGACGCATTTATGGTCATGCTAGTATTGAGTGATTTTTCGCAAGACGCGGGTCGTACTTTTCCAATAATTAATATCGCTAAAAAGCCAAGTAGTTAAAAGGCTGCGCCGTAAAAAAATAACTAATACCATTCACAAAAATTAGAGTAGCAAGGAAAACGAGTATAAGTGCTACGCATTGTAGACTAAACGAGTTTGACACCGCCAATCGTACTTTTTGGGTTTGGTGTAAATTTGATGGATAGGGACTCACCAAGCAAATACTTTCGATGACAATTGATAATACTTTCAACTTAAAATAACTAGGTATATATGATGAAAAAACAACCAGCACAGTGGTTACTCAGTGCAGCGTCAGTGGGCATCGCCGGTCTTATTCTCACCCAAAGCTACGGCACTGCAGTGGCAGATACTAACACCGAAGGTTTCGTCCAAACACCTGAACAAAAAGTCACCACTCGTCAAGTAGCCGCCTTGCTGGATCGCAGCCATTATCTCAATCAGCCGCTCGATAGCAAAACAGGCAGCGAGATTCTGTCTATGTATATTGATAGCCTTGATCCAAACCATACCTTGTTTTTGCAGTCTGATGTCGATGAGCTAAAGAAAAAGTATGCCGCCGAATTCGGTGATCGCCTCAAACGTGGTGATCTGTCTGCAGGTATAGAGGTATTTGAGCGCTATCGTAAACGCTCAAACGAATATTTTGCCATGGCAAGCAAAATGCTAAAGACGGATCTGGATTTGACCAGCAATGAGACTATCGTACTTGACCGTGAAAAGCTCGGTCACTTCAAGTCCAAAAAAGAGCAGCGTGATTACTGGGCGCGTCAGTTGAAGTTTCAGTTGATGAGTATCACGTTAGGTCAAGAAGACGAAAAAGCCAAAGAAAAAGTATTCTTGAATAATCCAGACATCACTCGTGGACAGGATTTAGTACGTAATGACGAGCGTACGCCCAGTGAGATTTTACTCAATCGTTTGTCACGTCAACAAGAGCAGTTCAAGCGTCTCAAAGATGATGAAATCATGGAGACAATCTTGAATACTGCCATGCTGACCTATGATCCGCATAGTAACTATTATGCACCGGTTCAAGCAAACGAATTACAAATCCAATCGAGTCTACAATTAGAAGGTATTGGCGTCTCTATCCGTCCTGATCGTAAAAACCCAGACTACACGCGTATTGTGACTCTGGTGGATGGTGGCCCAGCAGCCAAATCTGGTCAGATTAAACCCAATGATTTGATTGTCGGGATCGCCAAAGATGGCAAAAACATGATCGACGTGGTTGGTTGGTCGACACGTGAGATTGTCAGTCTTATTCGCGGTAAGCGCGGCACTTCAGTCACGCTCAAGCTACGTCAGGCTAGTGCCCCAGAAGCCAGCGCTCGTACCGTCACTGTGGTTCGGGATATCATTCAGCAAGAAGAGTCAGGCGTGACCCAGCGCGTTGTAGAAGTACAGCGTCCTAATATCGATAAAACGCCAAAACGTATTGGTGTCCTTGAGATACCAAGCTTTTATTTGAACTATCGAGCGCGCCGTAACGGGGAAGATTATCGTAGCGTCAGTATCGATACTGAAAAAGCACTCAAAGAATTGAATAAAGAAAATATCGATGGTCTCGTGGTCGATCTGCGTAATAACCCTGGTGGTTCATTAGACGAAGTGGCCAAAATGCTCGGCTTCTTTATCAAGAGTGGACCACTGGTGCAAATTCGTGACAATCGCGGCAACATTCAGGTGTACCGTGATGATGATGGTGGCGAACAACTCTATGATGGCAAGGTGGTCGTTATTACTAACCTAGCATCTGCCTCCGCTAGTGAAATTTTTGCAGCTGCCATTCAAGATTATGGCCGTGGCTTGGTAGTCGGTAGCACCACTACGGGTAAAGGCTCTGCTCAGATTCAACTGGACAATTTAGCGCTAGGTTCTGCGACTTTAACTCAGCGCAAGTTCTATCGTATCACCGGTGGTAGTACGCAAAATAAAGGCGTTGTTCCCGATGTCGAATTGGTCAATATCTATGATGATGCGACCTTTGGTGAGCGCGCGCAGAAAAAAGCACTGCCTTGGGATACCATCAAAACCGCACCTTATAAGCCTGAAGGCAAATTTACCAACGATACGTTAGCAACGCTGAATCAGCAGTCTACAATCCGTCAGCAAAAAGACCCACAGTTTACTTACTTATCAACGTTGAACGATATTCGCAATATGGATGATGAGAAAAAACCTGTCAAGCTCGATATCAATAGCCGACGCGCCAAGATGCAGCTGATCGAAAAGCGTTCATTAGAGGCGGAGAATAAACGTCTCATTGCCACAGGTGAGCGTCCGTATGCCAATTGGAATACCTATCAAGCCGCGATGGATGCGAAGTTTGAAGAGCGTAGTCAAATGAAAGCCAATGAACGCCCAGAGCTACCTGAAGATGAAACTTTCATCAATGAAGCGGCTTATATTATGCTCAGCGCTGACTCAAAAAAAATGATCAGCCCTGAAGACAGTCTCTAGCAAGCGTATCACTGTGAGCTAGAAAAGCAGTTAAATAAAAATCCGTGTAAGCATAGGCTTACACGGATTGACGCTTAGACCTCTTACTAACTTATCATCAATCTGCGATTATAACTGTACGGCACGATTGAACGAAATGGTTCATTGATACTAGGGATTGGTATCTTAAAATCGCGTCAGGGATAGATGGTTTGCTGATTAAGGACAATAAGGCTGGATGCCTGCTAGTTATAAGATACTCCGGGATTAAGTATCATATAGCGTTAACATGGATGGTTGGTAATAAAAGCCGCATAGCGCTCGTCGTTACGCGGCTTTGTTACGTTTGGAAGAATGTGTTTCTATCAATAAGCCATAAAAATCCATAAGCCATAAAACACAAAAAAAGGTCAGTAGACGTATCTACTGACCTTTTAGAATAAACGACAAGCTTCATCTTACTTACTTGTCGTTTAAGCGTTTTACTAATGCTCTAATAGAGATTAGTGTTCAACGCCACCTGCGCCATGTACATGGCCGTGGCTTAGTTCGTCTTCAGTCGCTGCACGTACTTCTTGGATTTCAACATCAAAAGTCAAACGCTTACCAGCTAGTGGATGGTTAGCATCAACAACTACTTCGTCATCATTCACTTCAGTAACCGTAACCAACATTACTTGGCCACCGGCTTCTGACTGAAACTGCATGCCAGGCTGGATGTCATCAACGCCTTGGAAGTTATCGCGTGGTACATGTTGTACGGCTTGTTCTTGATATTCGCCATAACCATCAGCAGGCTCAACGACAGCGTTAACTTTTTCGCCAGCAGATTTGCCTTCTAGTTGTTGTTCTAGGCCTGGGATGATGTTGCTGTGACCATGTAGATAGGCCAGTGGCTGACCTTCTGGTGATTGGTCGAGCACGTTGCCTTCGTCGTCTTTTAGCGTGTAATTGAATTTGACGGCAGTGTCTTTTGCGATAGTAGTCATAAATTATCCTAAATATATCTGTGTAAAAAATTAAATACGGTTGCAATAAACCTAAAAAAGCCAATCGGCAAGCCAGATAGCCACGTCATTAGTCAGTTATCATCAGTTTATTAAAGTAACTTTAGCAGTTAGCATCTTTAATTGCGATGGCCCACATAACTTTCAAGGGAAAAATCATAAAAAATGCCAATTAATGTCATAATTTATGAAAATAAGCGCTATTTTCTATGCTTTACCGTACAGCGGGTTGCTTGTAAAGGGTCTGCCAGTTGCATTTTCGGCTAAGGACTTCTACCATAACGATAAAAATAAGGATGAGAAAGACGATGAATTCATTGATCAATAACGCTAACGTGCCTACTTCTGACGCCAACACTGCCAATAATGAGTCAACAGAAACTGTCTCAATCAGTAAGGCTGCTCGACCTGTGCCTAATATTAGCTATCGATTCGATTTTGAGCGTTTTTTTGAGCATTTGGTTGATGTGTCGCTCACCTTTACTACAAACGTAGATGCTCCAAATCTTTGGTTGCCAGCATGGATACCAGGTAGCTATTTGATGCGCGAGTTTGCCCGAAACATTACTGCGGTGCATTATCAAATTATGGACGACGATAATAAAAGCGCTGAGATGCACCGCGCGATAAAGACAGACAAACACACTTGGCAGTTGCCACATGTCAAGGCGGCTCAGACAGTAAATGTTCATTATGAAGTTTACTGCTATGATTTATCCGTGCGCACCGCTTATGTTGATCAGCAGCGTCTATACGGGAATTTCACCTCTTTAGCATTAGCAGTCGATGGCCAGGAGCAGACGCCTGTACAAGTCAGCTTAATAGTGCCAGCCGCATTTTTGGCGGATAAACAAGAAAGCCATGTGCTTTTAGCCTGTGGTTTAGACGCTACGCACCTGCGCCTTGATGGACAGCAAACGGATGAGCAGAAAGAGGATGGTCAATACAGTTACGAGCTACAAGCAAACAGCTATCACGAGCTGATTGATTATCCTTTTGAAATCGCTGAGCAGGATACATTTGATTTTATCGTCCAAGACCACGCGCATCAGACCTTACCTCACCGTTTTTATCTGTCGGGTAAGCATAATGCCAATATGGGCAGGCTACAGCAAGATGTCACCCAAATTTGTCAGACGTATCTAGATTGGCTGGGTGATGCACCATTCAACGACTATACGTTTATGACTTTTGCCAGTGGACAAGATTATGGTGGTCTTGAACACATCAATTCGACCAGTCTGATTACGCCGCGTCGCGACTTGCCGAATATTGACGAACCCAAAATACCTAGCAGCGATTATCAGCGTTTTTTAGGCTTATGTAGCCACGAGTACTTTCACGCGTGGTGGGTCAAAACCGTACGCCCCGATGTTATGTTGGATGTAGATTTGCGCCGTGAAGCCTTTACACCACTGCTTTGGGTATTTGAAGGTTTTACGTCTTATATCGATGACTTTATGTTGCAAGCATCAGGCGTGATCGATAAGCCAAGCTATCTCAAGCTACTGGCTGAGCAAGTCAATCGCTATTATCAAACGCCTGGACGCGCCTATCAAAGTATCGCTGAGTCGAGTTTTGATGCGTGGATTAAGTTATATCGCAGTGATGAAAACACAGGTAATGCTGGGATCAGTTACTACAATAAAGGCGCATTGGTGGCGCTTTGTTTGGACTTAACCTTGCTCGAAAAGAGCAACGGTCGTTATCGTTTATTTGATGTAGTAAAAGCTTTTTATAGCCAAGCAACGCAGAATGACAACCGACGGATTGGTATCAGCAGTGCCGATATGGGTAAGGTTGTTGGGCACTTTATGTCGCTTGCCGATTGGCAAGAGTTTGAGCGCCGCTATGTCAATGGCGTTGATGAATTACCGATTGAAGCACTATTGACTGCAAATGGTATAAAAATGCGTACTAATACCAAGGAAACTGCTGACAAGTATGTGCCTTGGGGCATGCGCTGTCATGAGACACCAGCTGGACTCAAGGTAAATCGCGTGACACGTGACAGTGTGGCTGCCAAAGCTGGTATTTCGGCGCATGATGTTATTGTCGCTATTGATGGTATTAAAGCAGACACTAAGCAGTTAGCGTCGCTTAGTACGGCAGAGCATGATGTGGAATGTTACCTGTTTCGTCGTGATGAGTTGATGTGCGTCAGCGTATTACCTAAAGCAGCGCTTAGTAGTGGACAGCAGCAAGGCATGACTGAGAAAACCTTTCCGCATAAAGTAAGTTTACACTTGGCAAAGACAGATCCAGTGCTCGATGATAATGGTGACCGTTTACCACTACCGGTGGGCTGGCAGACATGGCTTAATGTCATGGAGCGTCAGCAAGTATAAATATATCAAAAGTATAGCTGTATCAACTCGATAAAAACCCCTGCTAACCATTTATGATTAGCAGGGGTTTGATGTTATGGGTTTTACATTTATTGATATTGATTGACCGTATCTAGGTAGTGGGCTACTACTCAGCAGGTTCTTTAGCATCTACTTCGTTTTCGACAGTTGCGTCATTACTAATAGTGTCATTGTTGAGCTTGTCGATTTTGTTAGCGGCAATCCAATTTTGCATCACTTGAATCTCAGGCTGCTGGGCGTCGATGATATCTTGAGCCAACTTGCGCATCTCTTCATCTGTACCATATTTGAGCTGTATCTTTGCCATGTCTACAGCGCCAATATGATGTGGCAACATACCGCGTGCAAAAGCCATATCAGGTAGAGGATCGGTAATAGCGAGCATCATGTCACCATGCATCCCGTCCATGCTCTTGGCATAGGCTTGCTGCATGGCTTGAGTATTAGGTTTAGGTTTGGCAGCATCAGGATGGCCGGCAAGCCATTTGTTCAGAATGTCTATCTCAGCTTGCTGCGCTACCATAATTTTTTGCGCAAGTTCTCGCATGGCTGCGTCAGTACCATACTTCAGCTCGATTTTTGCCATGTCGATGGCGCCGCGATGATGCCCCAGCATGCCTTTCGCAAAGGCGGTATCGGGATCGTTATATGCCATACCGATCATCATCTCATCATGCATTCCTGTCATCGACTTAGTGTAGTCTTTGAGAATGTCTGTCATTTGCTGCTCATCTGCCATTGCATCGCCACCTGCCATATTATGACCATCCATATTCTCTTGATCAGCCGTCATCTCAGTTGCTGGTGCCGCGACTTCTTCTGCGGGCATCACCTCACTACTCTCTGTTGCTGGCTGACAGGCGCTCAGAATAAACGCAGCAGAAATGCTGGTGGCGAACAAGGCAAAACGACGAGAAGCAATCATGACATATCCTTATAGAGACAAGCTAAACAATAAATAAACGCGAAATACGGCACTAATATGACAGTAAGGCAGTAAAGTGCTGAATCTTAACAGATAAACCTTACCAGTTCGAGACGCTATGTTTAACAGGTCGTAATATATTTGCTAGATTTTATTACTAATCTATATAAAACCACTAATCTACATAAAACAGGCATAGTCAGGTCAATATAAAAGAGATACAGCGTGACTGGTATAATTTTTTTGTAGCAACTGCCAGTACCACATTTGAATGTTCAACAGACCCTAGACGTTGTTCGATGTGTCTATGGTCTTATGAAAATTATCATCAGTCAATACGCCTGATGACAGAGCAAGTTAATTACTGACACCCAATTCCCTCAGTTTCGCACTATCTAAATGAATACGTACAAACTCACCAACCGCTAGTTCCCCCAATTCGAAGCCTGCGACTGACCAACGAATAAGACGCAGGCAAGGCAATCCAACGTGAGCCGTCATGCGTCTGACTTGGCGATTCTTTCCTTCATAAATCGTCAGCATCAACCATGATGTCGGTATGCTTTTACGCTCACGGATAGGTGGCTCACGTTGCCAGAGTGGCATAGGCAAATCCTCTTCACTAAGCTGTTTGATGTCGGCAGGTAGGGTTTTGCCATCTTTGAGAATGACGCCCTGTCGAAGCTTATCAAGTTGCTCAGTAGTAGGCATGCCTTCAACTTGCACTAAGTAAGTCTTACCTTGCTTACGTCCAGCATTGGCCTTTGGTGGATGGGTAATGGCTTTGTTAACCCTGCCATCATTCGTCAGAATCAGCAAGCCTTCAGACGTCGCATCCAGCCTACCAGCCACGCGCAAAGACTTGTCAGTAAAATACTCTGATAGGGTGGTGTGGTCGTTGTTGCTGTCATCACGGAACTGACTTTGCACACCGTAAGGCTTATTAAACAGAACGAGACTGGTGGTCGACATAAAGTAGCATTTCCTAAATAAAAGTATTGATGAATCATTGCGAAAGATGAAAAGTAGTAGTCAAAATAAAAGGTGTTCAACACGCCCTGATTGCAGATCAATTATAAGACGGTTGATGACTTAATTAACGGCATTTTAATGAAAACGAAACACATAAAAAATAATGTATTAACTTGTCATAAGTAGGCTACAGATATGAAAATTTATATTCAATATAAAACCATGTTATTATAGTGGTATTTATAACATTGATATCTGTACATGAGCTATGCACAAGAAAAATCATTGCTCAGACCTTTAGCTTAGTACAATGGCTAGGATAAAACGTGACATTTATTGCGTACTCAAGCTTACAGAGCATTGATATTTATTAATTTTATCTCAGCTTTTTTGTCGTTTCTCTTTTTTATGTCCATAGCATTATATTTTCAGGTGCTTTTGTGAGAGGGGTTTTTCTCTTCTTATTAATTGTATTATTTTGCCAATTTTTATTTCGAAGCCTTGAGTGTAAAGCGGTTTTGTCAAACGGTTAGATACAAGGCTATTAAACATAAGATCGTAAGTGCGCCACTTATGCTTGCTCAGCTAACAGGCGTTAATTCACGCATACCTATAATAGAATGGCGAAAGCATAACAGAGTGCTCAGTATACTTGCGATGTCCAACATACAACCAAGGAGTTTTATTCATGTCCTATGATAAAGTTATCGTACCAAGAGACGGCGAAAAAGTAACCGTCAACGCTGATTTATCGTTGAATGTCCCCAATCATCCAATTATTCCCTTCGTTGAAGGCGATGGGATTGGGGTGGATATCACTCCAGTTATGATTAAGGTGGTTGATGCCGCAGTTGATAAAGCTTACCACGGCAAAAAATCCATCATTTGGATGGAAGCGTATTTAGGTGAAAAAGCAGCGAAAATTTACGATGGTGATTACTTACCAAGCGAAACGCTAGAGATTTTAAAAGATTACGTGATCAGTATCAAAGGGCCATTGACCACGCCAGTAGGCGGCGGCTTTAGTTCGTTAAATGTGGCTGTACGCCAAAACCTTGATCTGTATGTTTGTCAGCGTCCAGTGCGCTGGTTTGAAGGCGTGCCAAGCCCCGTGCAGCATCCTGAGCTGACGGATATGGTTATCTTTCGTGAAAATACAGAAGATATTTACACGGGTATCGAGTGGAAAGCGGGCAGCGATGATGCCAAAAAAGTTATCAATTTCTTAAGAGATGAGATGGGTGTGACCAGCATTCGCTTCCCTGAAGATTGCGGCATTGGCATCAAACCCGTATCTAAAGAAGGCTCGCAGCGTCTAGTACGTAAAGCCATCCAGCATGCTATCGATAACGATTTGCCGAGTGTGACTTTAGTGCACAAAGGCAACATCATGAAGTTCACCGAAGGCGCATTCAAAGACTGGGGCTATGAATTAGCCGCAGAGCGTTTCGATGCAGAGTTGTTAGATGGCGGCCCTTGGATGACGATGAAAAATCCAAAAACGGGTAATGACATTATCATCAAAGACGTGATCGCTGATGCGTTCTTGCAGCAAATCCTGATGCGTCCTGCCGATTATTCCGTCGTCGCCACGCTTAACCTAAATGGTGATTACATCTCTGATGCCCTAGCGGCTGAAGTGGGTGGTATCGGTATCGCACCGGGTGCTAACAAAGGCGGCGCAATCGCTGTCTATGAGGCGACTCATGGTACTGCCCCTAAATATGCTGGTCAGAACAAAGTAAACCCCGGCTCGTTGATTTTATCGGCTGAGATGATGCTACGTGATATGGGCTGGGTCGAAGCAGCCGATCTTATTATTAATGGTATCCAAGGCGCTATCGCTAATAAAACGGTCACTTATGACTTTGAGCGTTTGATGCCTGATGCTATCTTGCTCAGTACTTCTGAATTTGGTAAAGCCATCATTAAGCATATGGATGCGTAGTCATCGTTTTATCATGAGCTAAAAGCAATTTAAAATAAGCTATAGTCATTCCACTATAAAAGTATGACAGCGTTAACCTCGCTTGAAGTATCATATATACATCTACACTCGGTTGCCTTGTACTACTTTTAAATTGAATCGACTATATTAAAAAAGCCATCTACAATCATGTAGGTGGCTTTTTTATGGTAAGTTTTTCTATGCTGATGTTATAACTATGGTCAAGGAATTTTAGAATCGCTACGATATTGCTGATATTAATTTTTTGTAGCCTCTGTCTGCTGTAGGCACAGCAAGCAAGAAAAATTGATATCAGCAGTGCGTGATGTATCGATATTACTTTTCACTGACTATATAAGCACTAATATCTCTTTATCTGCGGATAATAAAAAACACCCCACAACTCTATAGAGCGGTAGGGTGTTTTATTGTTTTTAACTGACGCTAGCGGCAAAAGCATGAAAAAGTAACGTTACTTAAGACCAGCCAGTTAAATCTATTACAACGATGCTAACGCTTCATTGAATAAGGTGCTTGGGCGCATGACTTTTTCAGCCAACGCTTCATCCGCGAAGTAGTAGCCTTTGATGTCTACCGCTTTGCCTTGAGCTTCATTGAATTGTTTAATAATGGCGTCTGTATTGCTCTTAAGCTTTTGCGCAAATGGGGCGAATTGCGCTTTTAGATCAGCGTCTTGGTCTTGCTCAGCAAGCTCTTCAGCCCAGTACATCGCCAGATAGAAGTGGCTACCACGGTTATCTAACTCACCCGTCTTACGTGACGGTGACTTGTCATTTAGCAGCAGTGTTTCGGTGGCTCTATCAAGCGTATCTGCTAAGATTTGCGCTTTAGCATTGTCGTCGTTTTTGGCCAAATGCTCCAACGACTCAGTCAAAGCTAGAAACTCACCCAATGAATCCCAACGTAGATGGTTTTCTTCTACCAGCTGCTCAACGTGTTTGGGTGCAGAACCACCAGCACCAGTTTCAAATAAACCGCCGCCTTTCATTAGTGGCACGACTGATAGCATCTTAGCGCTCGTTCCTAGCTCTAGGATAGGGAACAAGTCTGTTAGGTAGTCGCGTAAGATGTTACCCGTGGCAGAGATAGTATCTAGACCGCGAGCGACACGCTCTAAGGTATAACGCATGGCGCGAACTTGTGACATGATTTCAATGTGCAGACCGTCAGTATCATGATCTTTCAAATACATGTTAACTTTTTTGATTAGCTCGTTCTCATGTGGACGGTACGGGTCTAACCAAAAGATGACAGGCGTATCTGAATCACGTGCACGGCGGACGGCAAGCTTCACCCAATCTTGGATAGGGTCGTCTTTAACTTGACACATGCGCCAGATATCGCCTTTTTCCACATCTTTTTCAAGCAATACTTCATCGGTATCAATATCTACAATACGGGCAATACCAGTAGCACTAGACTCAAAGGTTTTGTCGTGTGAGCCATATTCTTCTGCTTTTTGTGCCATGAGGCCTACGTTAGGAACCGTACCCATGGTAGTTGGATCAAAGTTACCATGCCATTTGCAGAAATTGATCATTTCTTGATAAATACGGGCGAAGGTAGACTCTGGCATGACGGCTTTGCAATCATATAGTTTGCCATCAGCGCCCCACATTTTACCACCATTACGAATCATGGCAGGCATTGACGCATCGACAATAATATCGCTTGGTGAATGGAAGTTGGTAATACCTTTTGAAGAATCAACCATCGCTAGACGTGGGCGATGCTCTTGGCAGGCATGCAAGTCTTGCTCGATCTCTTCACGTTTAGATGATGGCAGGGCAGATATTTTGTCGTATAGATCAGCCATACCATTGTTGACGTTAATGCCTAGCTCGTCAAAGAAAGCACCATGCTTATCAAATGCATCTTTATAATAAATTCTAACCGCATGCCCAAACACGATAGGGTGCGAAACCTTCATCATGGTGGCTTTTACGTGCAATGAAAACAAGATACCAGCTTCGCGGCAATCTTCCATTTCTTGCTCATAAAACTCTAGCAGCGATTTTTTGCTCATGACCATTAGGTCAATGACTTCTCTATCAAGCAAAGCAATTTTTGGCTTCAATACTTTCGTCGTACCATCATCAAGTAACAGCTCCATACGCACGTTACGGGCTTTATCCAAAGTCATCGACTGTTCGCCATCGTAAAAGTCACCGCTGTGCATATGCGATACGTGAGTACTTGACCATTGCTTCCACTCGCCCATAGAATGCGGATGCTTGCGCGCAAAGTTCTTAACGGCTTTTGGTGCACGGCGATCTGAGTTGCCTTCGCGCAATACAGGGTTAACCGAACTGCCTAGACTCTTACCATAACGCTGACGAATTTCTTTTTCTTCGTCGGTTTTTGGGTCTTCTGGAAAGTTAGGGATGCCGTAGCCTTTGCTTTGTAGTTCTTTGATACAGGCTTTTAGCTGCTGAACAGAGGCACTGATATTTGGCAGTTTAATAATGTTGGTATCAGGATCTTGCGTCAGTCGACCAAGCTCAGCTAGATTATCAGGAACGCGCTGATCTTCATTTAAATATTCTGGGAATTCAGCCAACACACGCGCGGCAACAGAGATATCAGTGGTTTCAACCTCAACTCCTGCAGTCTGGGTAAATGCTTTGACAATAGGTAAGAAGGATAAGGTTGCTAGCGCTGGGGCTTCATCAGTTTTTGTATAAATAATTTTTGACATTATAGTAGTGTATCCCTTTAGGCTGTAGTTAATATTAACGCTTAAACAAATGGGTATTTCTATAGAGACTCTATGCGATAGTGAATCGTGATTGAATCAAATGTATCATGAGTCGTCTCTTTGAGACTCTCTGTGCAAAACTGCCTGAAAATAGCTGGCTGGTTATCATTAACCCACTATAGATCCTATGCGATGTCAATCTCGCATAATGAACCAATTGTACTATTTTTATTCATATCTCATGTATACAAATTATATTAAGCTAATAATAGCCTTATTCTACCAGTCATGGGCTTTGATATCATCTTTTCTGTACAATTACCGTTTTTTAAACCCGTTTTTTTGAAGTGTTAAAGTGGATACCGACAGTCATAATATCAAGGCAATCAACAGATAAGCAGTTCACCACATTATTTATAAAAATAGAACGGTTAGGGCAGTTAGGGCGTGTCCTTATTTTTAACCCATTTAGGCATTTTCGTTCAGATTGAGGGCATGCCCTAGTTTAGTAAAGTCATCTACATTCGTGTGGCTGGCTTTTTTTATGCTATTTTGATAGTTAGGCATGCTGCGTAATATTTCAAGAAATATTGTTGTTTTTGCAAATTGTGACAGCAAAAGCACTCACATTTGGTAGGCTAGACCATTACGAAAAACAGTGTAGGTACTATGACTTTACAATATGCGCTACTCAATGATACCAGCTGGCAGAGCCAAGCACAGTGGCAAACGCCAGACACCCCTTTTATGTCATTTGCTTTTTGGCAAATACTGACTGACACGGGAGCGATTGGTGAGCAGGCAGGGTGGCTACCGATATTTATTCTGGTACATCGTGTTGCCGATTATGCTGATAGCGCCAATAGCGTAACAGACAGTGCGGCAGACACAGCCCTGCAACCTGTCGCAGTCATGCCAGTATTCATAAAGGGTCATCATCGCGGTGAGTTTGTGTTTGATCACTCATGGGCGGAGGCTTATGCGCGCTATGGTATCGATTACTATCCTCGGCTGGTCACCAGCGTGCCCTATACACCGATTACAGGTCAGCGTCTTTGGTTGGCAGCTGGTGAGCATTTGAATGATGATATTCTCAAAACAGCCATTGCTGGTGTTGATGATGTCGCTCAGCAAGTGGGCGCCTCAAGCTGGCATGGTCTGTTTGTCACGCCTGAGCTTGCATCTATTGCCACCACGTCTATGCCCACTGAAATCGATATAGAGCTTGCGATAGCTGCCCAAGAAAGTGGTGTAGAGTCCACTCCTATTGAGATGCCGATACTTGAGCGTCAAGGCTGTCAGTTTTTATGGCAAAATAAAAACCTCAGCCAAGACAGTCAGCCATTTGCTGATTTTGACGGATTTTTGGCGACACTAAGAGCCAAAAAACGTAAAACCATCCGCGCTGAACGTCGTAAGGTCGCCGAGCAAGGCATTAGCTGTCAGCGCAAGTGCGGTAATGACATCACGAATGAAGACTGGCAAGCGTTCTATCATTGTTATGTGATGACTTATGCAATACGCGGGCAAAAGCCTTATTTGACGCTCGATTTTTTTATGGCGTTAGCCGATAGATTGCCTGAGCATATTATGTTGGCGCAAGCCATGGATGCTGACGGTGAAATTATCGCGAGTAGCTTATTTTTATACGATAAAGCCGATAGCGACAAGGCTGATGGTGATGTTGATAATAATGCCACCTTGTACGGTCGCTATTGAGGCGCACTCGGTGAGTATGATAGCTTGCACTTTGAGCTGTGCTATTATCAAGGGCTTGAATTTGCCATTGAGCAAGGGCTAAAATCCTTTGATCCCGGTACGCAAGGCGAGCATAAACTGGTACGTGGTTTTATTCCAACGACGACACACTCGCTGCATCGTATCTATGATCCACGCTTTGTACCTGCGATTGGTGACTTTTGTGCTAGAGATCGTGAGCATATGGCACAGTATCGTCAGCAGGCATTTGATGCATTACCATTTAACGCCGATAATATGCCAGACTTTGATATCAATCATTAATGCTCGATTTTACGAATATTGATTAGGGTCTGTTGAACATTGAAATATAGAACTGGCAGTGTCTATTTTTTAGACAATACGCAGTGAAATTTTTGACGCCTAGTCGTTCTAGGTTAGACAATTTCGCCATGTATTGGCAAAAAATAGCCCTGCCCTGAAAGGCTGATACTAAAATCACCCCAAACGTTGTTGTAAACCTAGCTAAGGTCTCGACATTATCGTCGGTTTACGCCTAGCTTGATGCGATTTTAGCGATCAGCAGTCCTAATATTTGAATGTTCAACAGACCCATTATTAATATCTGCTTTTATCAATGTTACCTTTATTAATGTCGCTTGATTAACAGACACTCGCAGCCGTTTATTTCTAAATTCTCACTATTAGCCGTTAACTATGTCCAGTAACTCTTATGCCCAGTAACTTTCTTGCTTGTCCTGCCACTTTTATCCCGCCCTATGAGCTATTGCCTTGGCTTAATGCCGAAGGTTCTCTAACTGCCGTATTAGAAAAAAGAGCAGGGCAGCCATTACGCGTAGAACGCAGTTTTGAGGGCTTTCGACCCTTAACGTTGCAACAAAAAAGACAACTAGGGCTGCAAGGCTCAATGCTGAATCGTCCATTACTGGCGTGGATACGTGAAGTACAGTTATATGGTAATGATGAGCAGCCGTGGGTAGAAGCGCAAAGTATCTTTCCTTTATCGACTCTAAAAGGCAACGCGCGGCGGCTGCAACAGCTAAAAGGCACGCCAATCGGCTATGTGTTATTTAAACGTCGTCGCACTTTACCCAATCAGCGTTTTATCAGTCATACCGATGCTGGCTGGCAACGGCAAACGCGTTATGATTGGTATGGGCGCACGCTAATGATTAGCGAAACCTTTTTGCCAGCATTCTTAGCCAATGACGCATAGCAAATTGGAGTGGCTATGAAAATGACAAGTGACGCATGATAAATAAAAAGATAAATTGGCACTATTATTGAATTAACAGTTGTTCGGTAATTTAAGAATATGGTATAAATACATTTGGGTAACATTTTTATACTTTTCTTAACATCAGGAACTTCTTATGAGTTTATTAAAGCCGTTGCTATCTGTATCGTCAAAATCCATAGTCTTGCTAGCGGTCAGCACGTCATTATTTGCTTTATCTGTTAACGCAAACGCTGGTTTTTTGGATAGTATTTATGAGGTGCAAAA
Organism: Psychrobacter sp. W2-37-MNA-CIBAN-0211; assembly: GCF_040309405.1. Taxonomy (NCBI): domain Bacteria; kingdom Pseudomonadati; phylum Pseudomonadota; class Gammaproteobacteria; order Moraxellales; family Moraxellaceae; genus Psychrobacter; species Psychrobacter sp. W2-37-MNA-CIBAN-0211. The sequence continues at coordinate 109,476 of NZ_JBEOOU010000007.1, read as the reverse complement.
CACCATCAGCTCAATTGGTAGAACGGCCGATACCATCAGAGGTAGCAAACAGGCGGTGTCTGACTTAGGCGAAGAAGTAGGCTTTACAGAAACAGTGGCTCAAAACACTCAGAGTAATACGGGAAAGCTGGTTTCTGGTTCTATATTGTCTGGCAAATTACAAAGTACCAAACTGCATTCACAGGCCAATAAAGCTTCAAACCCAATCGCTATCTTATCTCAGCAAGAAATTATGATTTACATGGGCACTGAACAAAATGGCTACTATCATGTACAAAGTGATAAAGGTGAAGGTTGGGTTTCTAAGCCATTGGTCAGCATCCAATAGTTCATTAGCGCCATGCTTTAATTAAATGCATATGGCTGTAGATTAAAAAATAGATTTGAAAACAGTCATCTTCAGGTGGCTGTTTTTTGAGTTATAGACAGCTTTCTATTGATTTAGAGCGGGTAAATCCTTTATTTTATTGGCTATTTATCTGTGTTATATGGTCATTTAATTCACTCATCTTAAGGTGAGATTTTTTGCGCTCGCAGCATGAAATTTCATGTTACACTTAGTCTAAAGCGATGATAGCGATACCCACTCGTATCTTATTTATTGCCGAACTGGATAAGCCAATGACAGACCGATTTCCTCGCTTACTCCTATTAATCTTCGCTAATACAGCCAATCTAAAATAATTCCAATACTGGTAAACTGCGCACAAAAGTGCCAATGTACTTTAAGCGATGTTGGCGCAGTAATGGTTTTATTGCGGGTAGGCTATAGCTTATTTTCAATGACGTTTTTTAATAACGTCTTTTAACGAAAGTCACTACCTAGGACATCACTATGTTTAAAGATATTTCTATCAAAGAGTTTGATCCAGTACTTGCTGAAGCGATGGCTGCAGAAAGCGTTCGTCAAGAAAATCATATCGAATTGATTGCGTCTGAAAACTACTGCTCACAAGCAGTGATGGAAGCGCAAGGTACTGACCTTACTAACAAGTACGCAGAAGGCTATCCTGGCAAGCGTTACTACGGTGGTTGTGAGCATGTGGATGTCGTTGAACAATTGGCTATTGATCGTGCAAAAGAGTTGTTCGGCGCTGAATATGTCAACGTTCAGCCACACTCAGGTAGTCAAGCAAACTCTGCCGTATTTTTAGCATTGCTAGAAGCAAATGACACGGTACTAGGCATGAGCTTAGACGCTGGTGGTCACTTGACGCATGGCGCACACATCAACTTCTCAGGTCTAAACTATAATGCCGTGCAATATGGATTGGTAGACGGTACTGGTCTTATTGATTATGACCAAGTAGAGAGTTTAGCGCGTGAGCACAAGCCAAAAATGATTATTGCTGGTTTTTCAGCGTATTCGCAAGTGGTCGATTGGGCACGTTTCCGCGAAATCGCTGATGAAGTCGGCGCTTACTTATTGGTTGATATGGCACACGTTGCTGGTCTTATCGCTGGTGGTGTTTACCCAAGTCCAGTACCGTTCGCTGATGTCGTGACGACCACCACGCACAAAACCCTACGTGGCCCACGTTCAGGTATGATCTTGGCACGTGATGAAGTGCTTGCTAAGAAACTAAACTCAGCCGTATTCCCAGGCAACCAAGGTGGCCCGTTGATGCATGTCATCGCGGCAAAAGCAGTTTGCTTTAAAGAAGCGTTAGAAGACAACTTCAAAACCTATCAGCAGCAAGTCGTGAAAAATGCACAAGCAATGGCAAAAGTCATCCAAGAGCGTGGCTATGAAATCATCTCTGGTGGTACTGAAAATCATCTCATGCTGATCAGCTTGGTTAAGCAAGAAATGACGGGTAAAGAAGCCGATAAATGGCTTGGCGAAGCTCACATCACTGTGAACAAAAACGCTGTACCAAACGATCCAAAATCACCATTCGTGACGTCTGGTATTCGTATCGGTACACCAGCCATCACTACTCGCGGCTTCAACGAAGCGCAAGCGGGTGATTTGGCAGGTTGGATTTGCGATGTGTTAGACAGCCGTGGTGATGAAGCGGTTGCGACTGAAGTACGCGGTAAAGTAGAGGCGATCTGTGCAGAATTGCCAGTCTATGCTAAAAATCAGTAAACTTTAGAATGGTAATAAGAAAAACCGCTAAGCTTTTGCTTAGCGGTTTTTTTGTTATTGCTTTCTACAAGTCTTAGATCATTTAACGCAAACCTGTGTTGATATTGTCATTTCGCCCTTTTAATTATATTTAAGTCTGTTATTTATACTAAAAAATACTACCGACATTTTTCGATAGTTATAGTGATCTTGGCTATTATTTTTCAAAAACTAAGCTAAAAGTTAATTGAGAAAAATATTTAAATATTTTTGTTTAGATAAAAATATTAGTATATAGTCAATATTGGCAGTTTAGCAAAAACAGTACAAATATTGGTCTATAATTACCTACTCAGTATTGACAGATATGCAATTTTTATACAGTCACAAGGAAGTGATACTTATTCTTATTAAAGGGATTTTTATGAAAAAACAATCTTTAGTCGCAACGATGCTGTTACTTAGCACTACTCTTGCGCAAGCAGCAGAACAACAATCAGGTCTAGCAGCATTTGGAGCAGGTCTCGATGGCTTTATGGCCAGTATATTTGGCTGGTTCGTCGATCTTATTTTCTTTTCAGTACCTCTTGGCGAAGTAAGCTTTCCGCTAATTGTAGGTTGGTTGTTAGTTGCCGCATTAGTCTTTACCTTTTATTTTGGCTTTATTCAATTTCGTCATATAGGCTTATCTTTAGATATTGTCAGAGGCAAATATACTGATCCAAACCCTGCTGTCAAAGAAGAAGGCGAGGTTAGCCATTTTCAAGCACTAGCTACTGCTTTGTCAGGTACGGTTGGTCTCGGTAATATTGCAGGTGTCGGTGCAGCACTCGCCATTGGTGGACCTGGTGCTACCTTTTGGATGATTATGGTTGGTCTGTTCGGTATGGCGACCAAGTTTGTAGAGTGTACGTTAGGTGTCAAATACCGTACGATCCTGCCTTCTGGTGCCGTATCAGGTGGACCTATGTACTACCTAAGCCGCGGTATGGCTGAACGTGGTATGGGTGGATTTGGTAAGGTGTTAGCCGTTGGTTTTGCCCTTATGTGTATATTGGCCACTTTTGGTGCTGGTAACATGTTTCAGGGTAACCAAGCCTTTGCAGTCATGAGCTCTACTTTTAGCATTCCAACTGATTACAGTATATTCTTTGGTATTGGCTTAGCGTTTTTAGTCGGTATGGTTATCATTGGTGGTATGCCACGCATTGCAACCGTTACCGAAAAAGTCGTACCTTTTATGGCTTTATTGTATATCACAATGAGTGTCATCGTACTGGTTGCAAACTTTAATCATATCGGCGCCGCATTTGGCGAGATTTTCACAGGTGCCTTCACTGGTGCTGGCGTGGCTGGTGGCTTTATTGGCGCGTTAATCCAAGGGTTGAAACGTGCGACTTTCTCTAACGAGGCGGGTGTTGGTTCAGCCGCTATTGCTCACTCAGCGGTAAAAACCAAAGAGCCTGCTACTGAAGGTTTAGTAGCGCTGTTAGAGCCTTTCATTGATACGGTTGTTATCTGTACTATGACGGCGCTCGTTATTACTATCTCTGGGGTGAACACCGTTGCAAACTTGCAAACCCAAGCGCTCACTGGTGTGGATCTAACCCGTGCTGCCTTTATGGAAACGGCACCTATATTCCAGTATTTCCTAGCTGTCGCGGTATTATTGTTTGCTTTCTCAACGATGATCTCATGGTCATATTATGGTCTAAAAGCTTGGACGTATCTCTTTGGTGAAGGTAAAGGCGGCGAGATGATATACAAACTTATCTTCTTAGTCTTCGTTGTTATCGGTACCATCGTACAGTTTAGCTTCGTTATCGACTTCTCAGATGCGGCTCTGTTCGCTATGGCGATCTTTAACATCATCGGTCTATACTTCTTGATGCCAATTGTGAAAAGAGAGGTTAATTCTTTCATAGCTCGTGTGAAAAGTGGTGAAATTAAAAAGTATAAATAATGGGTTCGATTAAACACTCTATTATAACTTGATAATTAAAAAAGCCCGCCAAGATGAGTCTTGGCGGGCTTTTCGATGTCTAGCATTCGTTATTTGCTAGATAGCTATTAAACTTTAGGTAGAAGCGATCTGTAGAGAGTTGCCCGTTTACGCAAAAAACCAGTGAGTATTAATCAGATTTTGCTGCAAGTTATATAACATAAAACCGCTTAGTTTTTGCTAAGCGGTTTTTTTCATTGGATCAAGTTTTGCTCTGTGACAGCATCAGCCTACATAAACGGCAACTTCGTAAATATCTGCAATACCGTCGCATTGACAATATCAACAAAGAAAGCACCAACCATTGGTACAATCAAAAATGCTTTAGGCGAAGGCAGATAGCGGTCAGTGACTGCCTGCATATTCGCAATCGCTGTGGGTGTTGCACCCATACCAAAACCGCAATGTCCCGCTGACAAAACAGCCGCATCATAGTTTTTACCCATGACTTTAAAGGTAATAAAATAGACATAAATAATCATGATGACTGTCTGTACCAACAAGATAATCAATACAGGGCCGGCTAGATCAGTCAATTGCCATAGCTTCAAAGACAGCAGCGCCATGGCCAAAAATAGACTCAAAGAGGCGTTACCGAACACATCAATCGAACGGTCAAACATATCAAAATTGAAAACCATCGTTAGCACATTTCGAATGATGACACCGCCTGCCAATGCCCATACGAAAGTGGGCAACTCAAACCATGTACCCTTTGCTACCAGTGTCATCACTTCTGCAAAAGCCAATGCCGCAGCAAAGAGCGCTAATGTTTCGATAGTAGAAGACGCAGTGATAAAGCGCATGCTATCTGGTCTCTCAAAGATTTCTTTATCACTGTGCGCGTTATCTTCGTCATGCTTGGTACTATATAACGACTGTGCGCCCGCGACTTTTTCAATATCACTAGGGTGTGGGTTGGCAAGTGTGGGCTTTAGTCCAAGTCGATTAATTAAACGACGGGCAACAGGGCCACCGACGATACCACCTGCGACCAAACCATAAGTAGCAACAGCAATACCAAGCGTTGTGGCGCCGACCACGCCGTAGTCTTCTTCTAAAGTAATGCCCCAAGCACCTGCCGTACCATGCCCACCAGTCAAGGCGATAGAGCCGGTCACTAGACCGAGCAGAGGATCAAGCCCCAAGGCACTTGCCATCGCCACGCCAACGATATCTTGTAAAATGATGAAGACGGAGACTACGACAGTGAAAATTAATAAGGGTGTACCACCGGCTTTTAGCCTGCCAAAATCAGCACTTAAGCCAATAGATGCAAAGAACATCAGCATAGTCGCCGTCTGTAATCCTTGGTGAAAATTAAAACTATACCCCCAAACCATATTGAGAATATAGACGATAATAGCAGCGACCAAACCACCAGCAACCGGTTCGGGAATATTAAAATCTTCTAAAAACTTGACTCTCTTCACCAAAAATCGGCCAAGTAGCAGCACCAAGGTGGCTAATATCAATGTGTAATAACCGTTTAAGGTAATCTCCATAGGTTAATCCTTTCTATAAAATAAATTAACCTGAATTCGGGATAAATATGGCTTTATCTCGAATTCAGGTTTCTATGATTACGACTAATTATCGGTGACTATCAGCTACGCTCAGTGATTAGACTTCGTCCTCAGATGGCACAATGAGCCACAGTTGTGGTTTGCCAAATTCTCTATAGGCATCCTCAATGATGCTCTTAAAGACATTGAAATCTTCGGTATTTATCCTTTTTATCACCGTCAAATCAAGCGTTAAATGCACCACCTCGCTATCTGTCAAGCAGTCCCACGCGCTGTCCCAGTTGTGCGAAAAATAACTGGGGAAGTCACAGGCGCGGGCTAGACTCGTCAATAGCGTGGTTTTATCCAGTGCGTCACCCACGGGTATGGTAACAGCCTCAATAGGAATGACCGCATGTAGTGCTGTACCGTTTTGGTTAATGTGGTTTTGATTAACATAGTGGATGGCTTCACTCATTTTAATTCACCTCCAATTTTCTAAAGCTATCATAATGGTCGACCGTCAAGTAATAAACGTTAGGTGGATAGCCTCCGGTAACGATACGCCGCGCGCCGCGATGTGACACATTAGGAGTAGGTACGGTGTATTCACGGTAATAGCCTTGCGACTGCGCGGGTAATCTGCCCTCACGATTATAAAACGTCGTGCCATCTTTATTCGGATAAGGAAAAGGCCCGCCTTGCTGAATGAGCGCTACCGTCCTATCTATTTGAGCATCACCCGTTACGCCAGAGTTGGTGGCTGGGCTTGAGCTTTTAGATGCCGATATCGTCGTCGACTCAACACCATTAGCAAAGAAAGTGGATTTTAAGTCACCAAAGAAATAAAACGCGACGGCGATAATAGCGATAAGGCTAAACACGGTAGAGCCTAAGCTTCTCTTATTTTGATTACTGCTTTGATTGCTGCGATTTGAGACGCGACTGCTGTGATTTGAGTTACGACTACTGTGCTGGCTATTTCGTTTGGCATTATTAGGCCTGTGCTTGGGCACATTTGACGCAGTGTCATTGTCAGTGTCTGCTTCAATACTCAGTGAAGATGACGTGACTTCAGTGGCTCGTAATTGGTCTTTATCATTACGTACACTATTGAAATAGACGCTTTGACCGACGGTTATCGGCTGTGACAATCGAACTTTACTGACATGAAAAAACACATCCTCATTTTGATCGTCCACATCGATAAAGCCATAGCCTTTATCTTGGTTCCAGTGCTTAATCTTGCCACTTTGCATGGGTCAGCTTTCCTGTAGATTGCTTTTATAAAAAATAACGGGTATGTAGCATATATAACATATTGTCATTCATAAAAAAACGCCAGCAATTAAGCTGACGTTTTTTTGGATTATACGTTAAGTTAAACGGTAGATGATAGGGTGGGACGCAATGAGCTAAGCGCGTGTCTCACCATGACCATAAACGATCCATTTTTGTGAAGTCAGACCTTCGAGACCGACAGGGCCACGCGCATGGATTTTATCCGTTGAGATACCAATCTCAGCACCTAGACCATATTCGAAACCATCAGCAAAGCGGCTAGAGGCGTTAATCATGACGCTGGCAGAATCGACTTCACGGATGAAGCGTTGCGACTTGGTATAGTTATCAGTAATGATGACATCGGTATGATGGCTGCCATGAGTATTAATATGCTCAATCGCTTCGTCAATACCTGACAATACTTTTACCGCCAAGATGGGCGCTAAATATTCGGTATCCCAGTCTTCAGCAGTTGCGGCAGATAGATGACCTTTGAGCACAGCATTATCATTCAAGATTGCTTGCGACTTTTCATCGAGGCGTAGTTGCATGGCATCATCGGCTTGAACGATGGCTTCAGCAATTTTTGGTAATAGCTCACCCGCGACTGATTCATCGACCAATAGTGTCTCCATGGTATTACAAGTGCCGTAGCGATGGGTTTTGGCATTGACGCTGACTTTGATAGCAATCTCAGGATCGGCATCACTGTCAATAAAGGTGTGGCAGTTACCGTCTAAATGCTTAATCACAGGGACTTTGGCATCACGGCTGATACGCTCAATCAAACCTTTGCCGCCGCGTGGGACGATGACATCAACATAATCAGTCATCGTAATCAGCTCGCCGACAGCAGCACGATCGGTCGTTTGCAATACCTGCACACTGTGCTCAGACAGTCCGACTTTTTTTAGACCTTCTAAGATACATTTAGCGATTGCTTGATTGGATTCAAAAGCTTCAGAGCCACCGCGCAAGATAATCGCATTGCCTGATTTTAAGGCTAAAGAGGCGGCTTCCAGCGTTACGTTAGGACGCGACTCATAAATCATACCGACCACGCCGAGTGGTACACGCATTTTGCCCAAATGAATACCCGATGGTTGGTAAGTCATGTCGGTGACTTCACCGATAGGATCAGGTAGCGCCGATACGTCTTTTAGACCTTGTAGCATACCATCGAAGCGCGCATCGTTTAGCTCTAGACGGTCAAGTAGGGCGGCGTCTAAGTCGTTCTTTCGACCGTTGTCCATATCGATTTTATTGGCAGACAAAATATCTTTTTTCGCCTCTAGCAATACGTCATAGATTGACATAAGGGCGGTATTTTTGTCGCTAGTATTGGCTGCTGCAAGGGCACGTGATGCCGCGCGTGCTTGCTTACCAACAGATTGCATATAGGTGGTAACGTCTGTGATGTTTGATTGACTCATAAATTTTTCCTTATAGTGATACATGTTCTAAATAAATAAAAGCGCCTAAAGAGGCGAAAATTTAGCAAAAAAAGCAGCTTTGGATGCCCATATGGCATTATGCTATTTAACATAGAGGAGATTGAGGTGATAGTAAAGATGATTTTGTGAACAGAGCCTGCTTTACAAAGCGCTTATGAGGGCTTATCTGGTGCTGTTTTGTTTGTCTTATTCTGCGTTTCTTATTGGATAACTGTTATCAATACACCACTCTATCTTTACGTGTCTTTAACAGAACTGCGCTGTAAATACTAAGGTAGCCGTGATGTATCGTCAGTATAGTAAGCACTAAGACAGTAACGCTATCGATAGATAGTGTTGAATCAAAAGACCATAGGTAATGGAGAATTGACATGGCTACTAAACAATATGCATATAAAAACTGGCTGACGGTTGGGCTGGTCGCAGGGGCACTGGCGTTGAGTGCTTGCGGCAAAAAAGATGAGTCACCAATGGAAACTGAACCGACAGTAGATGCACAAACAGCAGTAGAGGAGCGCGCGACTGCAAGTAGCTCTGATGATATTGCCATTGCAAGTGCCGATGATGGCATGGCTGTTGGTGCAAATGATGATGTGGCAGTAGCAACCGCAGATGATTCAGAAGTGTTGGATGGTACTGAAAGCTCAGAGCATGTTTCAACGTACTAATCGCAGGCTATCAATAAACACTATCAATAGATACTATTTAAGACGCGATGTTACCATCAGATAAAACAACGCCTAGTACACTAAAGTGATAAAATAAAGCTCAGCACCTAAATGCGGTCTGGGCTTTTTTTGTGCCAGCAGTCCATTGGATGATTCATGAGCTAATGCTGCGCAAAGTTTGCGTTTTCTCTGCATTATAGGAGACAATACCTCTCTTATGGTGTCTTAGCCATCGCGCTATCCTATTAAGGTGGTATGTAAGGCATTGCTTTATACTCTATACGATGCTGTTTTTTATTTTCGTTCTCACTCATATATATTGGAAGCCTGCTGAACCATGCTTGATACTGCAAAAAACCCGACTCGTCCTATCGCCTTAGATCTACAAGACGTCCATAAAAGCTATGGCTCATTGGCAGTGCTAAAAGGGGTGTCGCTCACTGCCTATGATGGTGATGTGATCTCTATTTTGGGCTCTTCTGGCTCTGGAAAATCTACCTTATTGCGCTGTATTAATTTGCTTGAAAAGCCCAATCAAGGTCGTATTATCATCGGTAATGAAGAGCTGATGTTAAAGCCTGGCAAATCAGGTGAGCTACAAGCCTCAGATATCAAGCAACTGGAGAGTTTGCGTGCGCGTGTGGGCTTCGTCTTTCAGAACTTCAACTTGTGGCCGCATAAAACGATTTTGCAAAACATCATCGAAGGGCCAACGCAAGTTTTAAAGATTAAAAAAGATCAAGCGATCAGTGATGCCGAGCAGCTGCTTGATAAAGTGGGTTTACTTGACAAAAAAGATGCTTACCCTGCCAATCTATCTGGTGGTCAGCGTCAACGTGTCGCCATTGCCCGTGCTCTTGCTATGCAGCCACGGGTATTGTTATTTGATGAGCCAACGTCTGCCTTAGACCCTGAGCTGGTGAATGAAGTGCTGGCAGTCATGCGTGAATTGGCAGAAGAAGGGCGCACGATGCTGATTGTCACTCATGAGATGCGTTTTGCCCGCGAAGTGTCTAGCCAAGTCGTATTCTTACATCAAGGAGTCGTTGAAGAGATGGGCACGCCCGAACAAATCTTTGACAATCCTACCTCTGAGCGTGTCAAAGACTTTATGGCATCGCATCGTCAAAACAGTTAGCCACTTATTGTGGACTATCTTCTATGACATATCGCTCATGCCACTCAACTTTCTGATTGGTAATTGTCGTTAGCTATTTATTACCCAATAATAACAGTCGGTATGCAAAACGTTTGTTTTTGATATTTTACTCAGGTATTATCAAAAGGCTTACAGGCGGTCAATAATGACGGCTGCTTGTATCTTCTGCTATCTATATTTCTTGTCTGGCAGGGAAGTCAGAGAACAAAATATCAGAGCCCTACATTAAAACCCATTAGAATTTAAGGAATGTATGATGTCTAATTCTCGCCTATTATGGTCATCGATGACCGTCACTGCAGCATTAATGCTGAGTGCTTGTAGTCAGTCTGCTGATGAAACGGCTGGTGCCAACGCTGATGCACCCGCGGCAGAAACGGCTGGCAAGACCATTCGTATCGCAACTGAAGGCGCTTACCCTCCTTTTAACTATACCAATGCCGATGGCACGTTGGCAGGTTTTGATATCGACGTTGCTAATGCCTTATGTGACCAAATGCAGGCCAAATGCGAAATCGTTGCCCAAGATTGGGACGGTATTATTCCGGGGCTATTGGCACAAAAATATGATGCTGTGGTCGCTGGTATGTCTATCACTGCTGAGCGTCAAGAAAAAGTTGATTTCAGTGAGCCTTACTTCGCCAATACCATGGTATGGCTGACCGATACCAAAGGCAGCTTTGATCCTACTTCGATCAAAAGCCTAACGTTGGGCGGTCAACGTTCAACGACGCCTGGTGCATATCTACAAGATAATTATGAAGGCAAAGATGGCAACACCGTTAAGCTTTATGATAATTATGACAATGCCTATTTGGATCTAAAATCTGGACGTAGTGATGCAGTATTGGCTGAAAAAGTCTCAGCCAAATCATGGTTAGCAGACAATCCAGAAGGTTTCGGTGTTGTTGGTGACGAAATTGACAATGACGATAATATTGCCATTGCCGTCCGTAAGGACGACCCACTCAGAGACGACTTTAACAAAGCGCTTAGCGAAATCCGTAGTAACGGTGAGCTGGCACGTCTTGAGCAAATCAACTTCGGTCAGTAAGCGTTTATAAATGAGCTTGCAAGAAAGTGCGTTGATCAATCAGTATCGATCAACGAATAGTGGGTTAATACACGGCTGGTAAATATATTAAGGAACAATAGGTATGACAATTTCAATGACATCATCAATGACTAAGAAAGCTTTGTGGCTTGCGCCGCTAAGCGCAGCAATGCTAATGCTGGCGGGGTGTAATAATAGCTCAGCACCAGCAGACAGTGCCGAAGCGGATGCAGCGAGCGATACGCCTTTGAATATCAAAATCGCGACCGAATCAAGCTATAAGCCTTTTAGTTACACAGATGCCGATGGCAAACTGATTGGCTATGAGATTGAGTTGGTTGACGCATTATGTGCACAAATGAAAGCAGAGTGCGAAGTTATATCGCAAGATTGGGATGGCCTGATTCCAGGACTGAACGCACAGAAGTTTGATGCGACCATCGCTGGTATGTCAATCACCCCTGAACGCAAAGAAGTTGTAGAGTTTAGCGACCCTTATTTTCACAGTGGTATCATCTTAATCGGTAAAAAAGGTGATGATATCAGCGTAGAAGGTCTCGAAGGTCAGCCAGTCGCTTCACAGCGTTCAACGGTTGCCTCGCAATATCTACAAGATGAACATGACAATGCTGATATCAAGCTTTATGACACTCAAGACAATGCCTATCTGGATCTGACCTCAGGTCGTGTGCGCGCGATGATGTCGGATAAAGTAACGGGTATCGACTGGTTAAAAACTGAAGCAGGTAAAGACTACGAAGTCAAAGGCCAAGAAATCAGCACCAACGATGATGCCATGGGTATTGCCTTCCGTAAAGGCGATCCATTAGTCGCCAAGTTTAATGCAGCGTTGGCCGAGCTAAAAGCCAATGGCACCTATGATCAAATCACTGGCAGTTATTTTGGCACCAGCACTACGGCTGCCGCGCAAAAAGCGACTGCTACTGGCAGTGTTGAGCAAGTAGTCGTTGTTGATGAAGGCAATGTCGATGCCAATGCGATGATTGCTGAAGAAGAGCAAACAGAAGCCGCGACCAACTAATACGAGGCTTGCCTGTATCAGGCAAGCCTTGTTTTACGAAATTGTTTCTCTAATATAAAAATCAAGGATGATCATGAGCAACTATCTTGTTCCAGCCAGCAGTATGACTTGTGCCTCAGTCAAAAAACTGGTAACGACCAGCCGCTGGTCAATGTCGCTACTGGGCATGGTATCGGTCTTTATGCTAGCGGGTTGTAGCAATAGTCAAGATAGTGCTGACGATAGCAGTTCAGAAGCTACCGAGGCCACCGCTGCTGATACAAAAGAAGTATTACGTATTGGTACTGAAGGCGCGTATGCCCCTTTTAACTATACCAATGCAGATGGCACACTGGGTGGTTTCGATGTAGATATAGCAAATGCTATCTGCGACGATATGAAAGTCACTTGCGAGATTGTCGCTCAAGATTGGGATGGTATTATTCCTGGCCTCAAGGCTGGTAAATATGATGCCATCGTCGCGGCGATGTCGGTGACACCTGAACGCGAGCAGCAAGTGAGTTTTACGGATTCTTATTTTAGCAATGCCTTGGTTTTTTTGGCTAAAAAAGACAGTAGCTTTAATCCAAGCAATAGCGATGATATCAATGCGCACTCTATTGCCGCGCAGCGCTCGACCATCTCATCACAGTGGTTAGAGGACACCTATCCAAAAGCCAATATGAAGCTCTATGATACCTTGAGTAATGCGTTCTTAGACTTGGGTTCAGGTCGCGTCGATGCGATGATATCTGACAAACTGCCAGCCATAGAATGGCTCAGCTCACCATCAGGCAGTAACTATGTGCTAAAAGGTGAAGAGATTGATATCAATGATAATTTTGCCATAGCCGTACGCCCAGGCGATCCGCTACAAGCGAAGTTCAATGAATCATTAGCCAATTTAAAAGCCAATGGTACTTACGACAAAATCAGTCAAAAATACTTTACTGTATCAGCCGCCAGCACCAGTGCAGCGACAGTAGAAAACACTGAGCAACCAGCAGCAGATAGCACAGCGCAATAACCATTTGCTATCATGGTGCTATTCGCTATTGCAGTATGAATAACGAGGACATCGCCATCATGGCAATGTCCTTTTTTATTTTTTGGTGAAGTGCCTTATGTTTTTTATACCGTTATTTGAGTGTTATTAAGACCTCCTGTTGTTTAAATGGTTATCGACTGTCAACTTTGGTCAAATCTCGCTTATTTTTCTTCTTCTTGCAGGGATAAGTAGCTATTTAGGGCGCGCTTTTACGTGTCAGTATTAACATAGCGTCCAGCGAGTATGATAAAATCAGCGCTCATTTTTACTGTGTCAATTACCGCGTCTATAATCGTGTAAATATTTTTTTGTGCTATTAACTAGGTTGTCCGTATCAATTTGATATAAGATACGGTTTTAGGCCGCGCTCAGCTATTGATGCTGATCCTTTTAACTCATATTTTGCTAATATTGCTAATATAAAGAGACTGAGTGGATAATTGTGTTTGATTTACAAGGATTTGGTGCGCTTTTATTAAGCGGCGCTACCGTCACCATACAACTTGCCATGACCAGTTTGGTCATCGGTATGTTTTTTGGTCTGCTCGGTGCCACAGCGAAGCTGTCGAATATTTGGCTGCTACGTAAGCTTGCGACTGTCTATACCGCCACGATGCGCGGGATTCCTGAGCTACTTTTGGTACTGTTTATCTATTATGGCGGTTCTATACTGCTGATGAGCATTCTCAAAAAGTTCGGCTATAACGACTATGTCGAGATTAGTGCGTTTTGGGGCGGTGTCATGGCGTTGTCGATTGCTTTTGGTGCCTATGCGACTGAAATTTTTCGCATGTCGATTCAAGAGATTCCGATAGGGCAACGTGAAGCGGCGCAAGCGATTGGCATGCGTCCTTTTCAGACTTTTTATCGCATTACTTTGCCGCAAGTCTGGCAAATTGCTTTGCCAGGATTGGGCAATCTGTTTTTGGTGTTGCTTAAAGACACGGCATTGGTATCGGTGGTTGGTCTCAAAGATATCATGTATCAGTCCTCGCGCGCAGCGCAGTCAACACAGCAGCCGTTTACTTTTTATATGGCGGCGGCGATTATCTATTTGGGTTTAACCATGCTGATTACGGGCTTTATGATGTGGCTTGAATGGCGTGCCAATCCAGCGGCGCGCTATGCCAAAAAGCTGAGCCGTCAATCCGTTCAACGTCAATCGACCATAGGGTAGAGGAGAGATACTATGGATTGGAATTGGCAGGTTATTTTTGAGCATATCCCTGACTTACTAGGCGGCGCGGTTTTGACCGTCCAACTAGTGATAATATCAGGTGTTATCGGGCTGCTCTTTGGTTTGGTTTTAGCTTTGTTAAGACTGTCTAAAAGCTGGGCAGTACAGATAATTCCTTTTCTGTATATTTTCTTTTTCCGTGGCACACCGCTGCTGGTGCAGATATTTTTGATTTATTATGGTCTTGGTCAGTTCGAAGCGGTACGTGATTCGTTCTTATGGGAGCCAGTACTGAGTAAAGCCTATTGGTGCGCTATTATTGCCTTTACGCTCAACACCAGTGCCTATTTGGCAGAAATCATTCGCGGTGCGATTCAAAACATTCCTATTGGTGAGCTAGAAGCGGCCGATGCGATTGGCATGTCAAAATGGCAAAAACTGACACGTGTTACCTTGCCGCGTGCTTTTGGTATTGTGATTCCAGCCTACAGTAACGAAGTCATCTTTATGCTAAAGGGTAGTGCGTTGGCATCCACCATTGCCTTGATGGATATCACGGGTGTTGCTCGTACGATTAGTGCGCGTACTTATACCTTAATGGAGTTGTTCTTTGCGGCTGGTATCGTCTACTTGTTATTGTCATGGGTGATCTTATTTAGCTTTAGACTGTTTGAAAAAAGAATGAACCGTCATGCCAGCTATGTGCCACCAGATGTGATGACCAATACGATTCCTTAGTTGTTTGTCATCAGATGGCTTATTATTGAAACGATTTATCGTTAACGTTATGCTAGATAGTGCTGAATTTGCTAATACAATCTGATAATTTTGCTGTGAAAGCCTGGGGCGTGTCCTCATTTTAAAAATGGTCACAAAATTTAGCCATTTTTAGCCCATTTAGATACAATCACTTGAATTGAGGACCCGCCCTATTATGAGCCAATCACCACATATGTCTTTAGTCAATGCCATTGCCGCAAGTGTCAATGATGATGACAGCGCTGAGAATGCCAATCAGAGCTTACGCGCGCCCATCGGAAAGGTCGTCTGCGTTGGTCGTAACTACGCCGCTCATGCTCAAGAATTGGGCAATGAGGTGCCAGCCGCGCCCATGCTATTTATGAAGCCAGCCTCTGCGGTGGTTTCTATTCGTCAAGGCGTTATCCGCCCAAATCTAGACCTGTTTGGCGATACGCATTATGAAG
The DNA here is from genome assembly GCF_040309405.1 of Psychrobacter sp. W2-37-MNA-CIBAN-0211. Classification (NCBI taxonomy): domain Bacteria; kingdom Pseudomonadati; phylum Pseudomonadota; class Gammaproteobacteria; order Moraxellales; family Moraxellaceae; genus Psychrobacter; species Psychrobacter sp. W2-37-MNA-CIBAN-0211. The sequence goes on along the minus strand of NZ_JBEOOU010000007.1, from coordinate 93,828 downwards.
CGGAACTATGTGTTCAGCTATCGGCAGACCTATCAGCCGCGACGATTGAGCAAGCACAGCAAGCGATCGGCGGTGTGACATTGGGACTGGATTTGACCTTGCGTGACTTGCAAACTGAGCTAAAAGAAAAAGGTCATCCATGGGAGCGTGCCAAGTGTTTCGACGGTGCTTGTGTACTCGCCGACTGGATCGATCCGCAAGCGTTCGGGGATTTTACTGAGGTGCATTATCAGTTGACCATTAATGATACGCTGAAGCAAGACGGCGATAGTGCTTTGATGTTGTTTCCAGTTTATGAATTATTGGCCAATATCAGTCATGCGTTTAGCTTACAAGCAGGCGATGTGATTATGACAGGTACGCCAAGTGGCGTTGGCATATTGCACGCAGGCGATAAGCTCATGCTAAAATTGGGTGCGCATGAATGGCAGGCGCAAGTGCAATAAACTTGCTAAGATTACTATCAAGTATCAAGTATCAAGTATCAAAAATCCCAAGTTAACGCTTGGGATTTTTTGTTTTATCCGTCACCATAAAATTTTATCATCAGAAAGCTTGTCATCAAATTGTCATCTGCCTTTCAACGTACTGTCATAAATGCTCAGTAGACTTAAGCGTAATTCGTATTGTTGTGGCAGACAAGATACAGCCGCAACGAGCCTTTTTACGCCAATCCAGCCTAACAGCAAGGTGACTGATAATGACAGTATTGAATAATAAGCAACTGCTTGCCCACGAAGTCGTTGAGGACTCTAACCCTAGCGATAATATCGACTTTCAAACCATTATTAGTCGCCGCTTAAACCGCCGCAGTATTTTAAAAGGTGGCACAGGATTGACGGCAGCCGCTTTTTTTGGCGCGTTACCGTTGGTCGGCTGTAGTGACGATGATGACGGTAATACTGTCAATAATAGCGCAGGCAACAGTGCTGCTATTCCTGCACAGGGTGATCTCAAGCGTCCGGAAGCTTTGAAGTTTACCGCAGTGGCACACTCCACTGCCGAAACGATGAGCGTCGCTGAAGGCTACAAAGCGGAGATGATATTGCCACTGGGTACACCACTGATTTCTGGTATCGATGAGTGGAAAGACAATCGTGAGCAGTCTGCCGAGTCGTTCGAATGGCGCATGGGTGACAACCATGATGGCATGTGGTTCTTTGGTAAGAAAGGCGGCGCGTATGATGCTAAAGCGTCAGACAATGGCCTGCTGGTCATGAATCATGAATACGTGAATAGTAACGAATTGAGTCCGTTTGGCTACTATGTGACCCAAGATGATACTGCCGCCCCGATATTTCAAAATCGTCGCCTTGCTAGCGATGTGCGCCGAGAGGTCAATTGCCATGGTGTTGCGGTGGTCGAGATGAGCAGACGTGCTGACGGTACGGGCTATGAGATGGTGGCTGATTCAAAATACAATCGCCGTATTACCAGCAGTACGACCGCGCAGTTAGCTGGTCCTGTCGCTGGTTCTGATTTGGTCAAGACCAAATTTGATCCGACAGGCCTTCAGACGCGTGGCATCAATAATAACTGCGGTGCAGGACTATCACCTTGGGGCACGTATCTGACCACCGAAGAGAACTTCCTAGGCGTATTTGCGCGTGGACAAGATGCCAGTCAATTGAGCGCTGGGTACAACTACGGGCGCGAACGCTACGGGGCTATGGAGAATTTTCCGGGTTGGGAGTACCTATGGCACACACCAGAGGCCAAAGACGCCAAAATCCCTGACGAATTCTCACGTTGGGACATGACCGCTGTTGGGGCAAGCGCTGCCGATGATTACCGAAATGGTTTTAATACCTTTGGTTATATCACAGAAATCGACCCATTTGACCCAAAATCTGTACCTCAGAAACGTACCGCACTGGGGCGTTTTGCTCATGAAAACTGTGCCTATGCGCCTGTTGAGCAAGGCAAGCCCGTGGTCTTTTATATGGGCGATGATGCTCGCGGTGAATATATTTATAAGTTTGTATCCAAAGCCACATGGTCAAATTCGGATATCGGTGGCGGCCTAAAAGCTGGTGACAAGTATATGAATGAGGGCACGCTCTACGTCGCGACCTTTAATGAAAATGGTCGAGGCGAATGGAAGGCGCTGATTCATGGTCAAAATGGACTGGACGCTTCTAATCGTGACCTGCCTTTCAATGGACAGGATGAGGTTTTGATCTTTGCCCGTGCTGCTGCTGACGCACTAGGTGCAACCAAGATGGATCGACCTGAATGGGTGTCAGTTAGCCCTATGACTGGCGAGGTGTACGTGACCTTGACCAATAATAAATATCGCGGCGAGCGTGACGACCAGCCCGTTTCAGCGTCCAATCCGCGCAGCTATGAAGCAGGTGGCAAAGCGCGTGGCAATGACAATGGGCATATCATCCGCTGGGCAGAAGCGGGCGGCGATCATGCGGCAACGACCTTTGAATGGGATATTTATCTGTTTGCTGCGCCTAGTGGTTTGTCCGCAGAAAATTTATCGCAGTTAAATGCCAGCAATGATTTGTCTTCGCCAGATGGCCTGTACTTTGACCCACGTGGCGTGTTGTGGATTCAGACCGATGATGGTGCTTATACCGATACCACGAACTGCATGTTACTGGCGGCTCTACCGGGCAAGGTGAGTGATGGTGCGCTTACCACCACTTCGGCTGGGCAACAAACGTCAGTCGGCATGCTTGCTAGTGATGATAATATCAAACGTTTTTTCGTTGGTCCCGAAGGCTGTGAAGTGACGGGTATTACCATGACCCCAGACTTCAAAACGTTATTTATTAATATTCAACATCCTGGTAATACATGGGGTGCTATCGCTGGCGGCAAGACACCGCGCTCAGCTACAGTTATGATTACGCGCGAGGATGGCGATGTCATACTGGCCGAGTCATTTATATAAATAATTAACACTATATAGCAGATTTATAAAAAATTAATCAGTCTAAAAAATCCCAAGTAATGGCTTGGGATTTTTTTATTTTATGAGATCAATGACATCATCTAAGGCTTATCTCTATAAAATTATTAAGTTATTTGCTAAGAAACGTACCCGAAAGTCAAATCATTTCCCTTCTATTTGTCTCATTTAAAGGATAGTATGTAAAACTATCCCCTTTGCTGAATGTTTCAATATTATGAATCGTCCAAATTTATCTTATGCTGACAGTGTTATCCCTGATAGCGCTTACAGTAATGCCCGCAGCCGTCATGAACTTGAGGCGCATTTTGTCTCAGACGATAGCATGCCGCCGCTGCACGGTGATTTGTACGAGCAAATAGATCAACTTGAAGCCATCGATGTCGATGAGCTGGTCAAATTGTTGGCAGATGATAATAATGTGACGACGCTGCGTGAGCCTGTCTCTCTGGCTGATTTTTTTGAGGGCTTAGCCCAGCTGGCGACGATGGGTGTGGTTGAAGTCACTGACATCGTAGAAGCCATCCACCGTGAGGTTATTTTGCGTCCTCTAGGGCGTTTTAACGAAGGCAATGTTAACAATTGGCAACGTGGTATCACTGGACGCATTTATGGGACGATACGCCATATTATGCTGATGGTTGGTAATAATCTCGCATCAGTACTACGCATCTATAAAAGGGCGATCGATCAAAAAAGCTCACGACCATTGCCAGATTCTTTAAAGAAATTGGTCAATATCATCAATGGCGTCATGGGTGATCACCTCGTTAATAATGACAATGCGCTTGCTGTTCCGATGGTGTTATACGACAGAGACGGCAATCTACAACGCGAAACGCTATCAGGGCGTGTCGCTATTTTGTGCCATGGTCTATGTATGAGTCACTTAAGCTGGCAAGCTCAAGAAAGTAATGACTTAGGCGTGGCCATTCATACCAGTCAGCCTGATACGACAGTGTTGTACTTGGACTACAATACAGGCAGACGTATCTCACGCAGCGGTCGTAAATTCTGTCAATTATTACAAGATTTGGTCGACAATAACCCCAATATCAGTCAGATAGATTTGATCGGTCATAGTATGGGCGGCTTGGTCTCTCGTAGCGCGCTGTTTTATGGCGAGCAAGAGCGCCTAGACTGGATAAAACGAGTGGGCAATCTCATCACGCTAGGCTCGCCGCATCATGGCGCCGTGCTGGAGCGTATTGGTAATTATGTGCAAGACATCATCGCCAAGCTACCATTTGCAGGCTCGCTTGCCAAGCTTGGTGATATGCGTAGTGCGGGTATCATTGATTTGCGTCACGGCAGTATTCGTGATGCTGACTGGAATTCTCTAGAAGGTCGTAATGTGCTGCCGCAAGACTTTCGCCACCCTGCACGGTTGCCAAGTGGTATCAAAACCTATTTTGTCGCCAGTGCTTTGATTGAGACGCATTACGAGTCTAAAGTGACAGATTTGCTAGGGGACAGCTTGGTATCGGTCGCATCAGCGCTGGGCGAGGATGATGTCGAGCATGCTTTGTTTGTACCAGACGGTCACAAAGCAATATTTTATGGCGTCAATCATATGAACCTAATTCATAGTAGACGGGTGCGCGAGCAAGTCGTTGAATGGTTGCTCGATAATGGACGAAGTGACTATGCTGGTAGAACGCGCATATATTCTTACCCTAGAAGTTTAGATGTGGCAGTGTAGAGGATTATAACCTCAAATTTTTACAGCATTTGAGGTTGTAAAATATACGGCCTCTCAAACACAAAACCCCTCAAGCATCACACTTGAGGGGTTTTGTGTTTCTATAAAGGCTAATCCATAGTGATGAAAAATTTACTCAGCGAATATCGCTGCTACATCATCTTTATTGAACTTATAGACTTCACCGCAAAATCCGCAATCCATCTCAAATGTCCCGTTTTGCTCTTCGACGATGTCTAAAGCCTCTGCTTCACCGATTTGTTCGATTGCCATCTCGCATTTTTCGCGCGAGCAGGTGCAACCAAATGCTAGGGGAGCAGGGTCGGGTGCCACGATGTTTTCTTCATGATACAAGCGATACAAAATCTCGTTGGCATCCAGCGTCGTCAGCTCTTCTGGCTTGACCGTACGCGTCAATACAGACAAACGCGTCCATAAATCATCATCAATACCAGCATCTTCATTTTGCTCGACTTCAGCCGTTTCTTCAGCCGTACGCGGTAGCATTTGTACCAATATACCGCCCGCTTGCAAGCCGTCAGATGCAAGGTTAATCAACGTCGGAATCTGTGCAGATTGCTTCTGATAATGTGCCAAGCAGTCTGCCAAATTATCATGGCTACGCTCGACGATACCTTGATATGGCTCGCCGCCCTCAGGCTGAATGTTGATAAACAACACGCCTTGTCCAGTCGCGCCCAGCTCAGCAAACGCTTCTTTGGCATGGGTCATATCATTCCAAGCTTGCACTTGCTCATCAGTCTCGCCCTTCCAGCTGGCAAGCGCACGGATGATACCGTCTTGATCGCATTCTGCCATCGCCCAATTCAGCAAGCTATCGCTGTCTGATGATTGCAACTGAATAGAGAGGCGACCATTGATTTTGACCGTACTGATAAGCAAACTCGCTGCCGTCAACATCTCGCCCAATAGGCGTTTGATGGCTTCAGGGTAGGGCTTTTGGGCAATCGTGCTTGCATAGCTGCGTGATAGGCGTACCACATCACCGCGTACAGGCGAATCTTCAATAAAAAAACGTTGGCGTACGTCGTTGTCATTATGATTGCCAGCAGTTTGGCTGTCCGTATTTGGGACTTGAGTATCTTGTGTCATAAGTCATTTATAGTATTAAGAAGTTGTTAGCTTTATGGGGATTACTGCTGATTTATCAATCACAGTTACCATACTGTTTTATCACTTATGGGTAATAGTGATCGATAAGTGCTCTTATAGGTTCGTCAGATATCTGTGAACCTCTGTGGTGGTGTAATAGCTGTGAGCCATCGAACTTTAACCAAAAAATAAATAGATTCCAAAATAACACTTCCCTCAAAAAAAAATCACCCTCTACCGTGAATTTGTTGTACAGTAACATTAAGTTGCATTGTGTTAAACAATAGCAACAACCGTACGGATGCGGGGCAGTCAGGTCAGCCAGACCTATGTCGTCCAAGCACTCATTTAATCTTGTGATAAAAGGATGTATTTCATGACCTACTCATTTTCCAAACCGTTGACTTTAGCTGTGTTAATGGCATTGGGCCTAACAGGCTGTAATAACAGCAGCCAAACCAGCACTGACGCGCCAGCAGATGATGCAGCGACTTCAGAGACTATGAACGGTACGCTACAAAAAATTAAAGACTCTGGCACCATCGTTGTCGGCTATCGTGACTCTTCTATTCCTTTTTCATATGTTGCCGATGATCCTAACCAGCCTATGGGCTATGCGCATGATCTAGAGATGAAAGTGGTTGAGGGTATTAAAGAAAAACTCAACATGCCAGATCTAGAAGTTCGTTATAACCTCATCACCTCACAAACTCGTATTCCTTTGGTTCAAAACGGCACGGTCGACTTCGAGTGTGGTTCAACAACCAATAACGTCGAGCGTCAAGAGCAAGTGGCTTTCTCTAATGGTTTCTTTGAGATTGGCACCCGTCTATTGACCAAAGCAGACTCTGGTATCAAAGACTTTGAAGACCTAAAAGGTAAGCGCCTAGTAACTACCGCTGGTACCACATCAGAGCGTTATATTCGTCAGTACAATGATGAGAAAAAGATGGATACCGATATCATCTCTGCTAAAGATCATGGCGAAGGTTTCTTGATGTTAGAGAGCGGCCGTGCTGATGCGTTTATGATGGATGATGTATTGCTAGCAGGCGAAAAAGCCAAAGCTAAAAATCCTGATGAGTGGGTCATCGTTGGTACGCCGCAATCATTTGAGATTTATGGTTGTATGATGCGTAAAGACGATCCTGAATTCAAAACAGTCGTAAACGACGCGCTGAACAAAACCTTTAGCTCAGGCGAAATCAATAGCATCTATGACAAGTGGTTCCTAAACCCAATTCCACCAAAGAACGTCAACTTGAACTTTGAGATGTCAGACAACTTAAAAGCACTTATCGCCAATCCACATGATAGCGATCAGCCTAAAGTAGCAGTTGCACAGTAGTATTTGTCCTTCAATCTAGCTTGCTTACGTGTTCAGATCGGACTCATCGTTCATCTGACACGTAAGTTTTTCAATCGCTGTTCGGAGAGACAATCATGAATTATAGCTGGAACTGGGGTGTGCTCTTTGAGCATACGGGTATTGGCAACGAGCTGTATATCCACTGGATGATTACTGGTCTTGGCTGGTTATTACTGATTGGTAGTATTGCTTGGACCATCGCGATGGTCGTCGGTACTGTCTTCGGTATCATGCGTACCTTACCTAACAAAACAGCTCGTCGCATTGGCACCGCTTATGTGACCTTTTTTCGTAATATTCCGCTGCTTGTGCAGCTATTTTTTTGGTTTTATGTGGCACCTGGTTGGTTGACACCAGCGTTACAAGAATGGTGGTTTAGAGATTTGTCGCCGAATACATCCGCGATGCTCTCAGCCAGTATTGGTTTAGGACTGTTTACAGCAGCTCGTATCGTCGAGCAAGTGCGTACCGGTATTGAGTCGCTACCAAAAGGACAAGTAAACGCGGCGTATGCGCTAGGCTTCACTATTCCACAAGCTTATAAACAAGTACTGCTACCACAAGCATTCCGTATTATCTTACCGCCGCTCAGCTCTGAGCTGACCAACTGTTTTAAAAATGCCTCTGTCGCCTCGCTGGTTGGCGTCATGGAGCTCATCAGTCAAACCAAAACCATCAGCGAGTACACACAGAATAGCCTTGAGATTTATACTTATGCGACGATTATTTATCTCGTCTTTAATCTCTCGCTAATCGCTATTATGGGTTTGATCGAGCGTAAATTACGAGTACCAGGGCTTATCGCAGGGAGTCAGAAATGAGTATGATGACCGAACTTGCGACCGCGTATCCAGGCTTAATGGGTGGGATGATTACCACGCTAAAAGTCCTGTTTTTGGCTATCATCGGTGGTATCAGCTTAGGTACCGTATTGGCGCTCATGCGCTTATCAGGTATCAAAGCATTAGAGATTCCCGCTAAGCTGTATGTTAATTATTTTAGATCCGTACCGTTACTGTTGGTGCTACTGTGGTTCTACTTTGCCGTTCCGATGATTTATTTTTGGATAGCGGGTAAGTACTTACAACTAGATGCAGCCTTTGCCTCTTGTGTTGTCGCGTTTATGATGTTCGAAGCGGCTTACTTCTCAGAAGTCGTCCGTGCGGGTATTCAGTCTATCGGTAGTGGTCAGGTTAATGCGGCTAAAGCATTGGGCATGACTTATGGGCAAACAATGCGTTTGGTTATTTTGCCACAAGCCTTTCGCAAGATGCTGCCGCTCATATTGCAGCAATGTATTATCTTATTCCAAGATACGACTTTAGTGTTCGCTATTGGTCTGACTGACTTCTTCCGAGCGGCATACGTACGTGGTGAGCTAATGGGACTATTGACGCCTTATATCTTGGGTGCTGGAGCGGTGTACTTTGTCCTAAGCTTGGCAGCTTCAGTCGGCGTACAACGCGTACAGAAAAGGTTAAGGTTTTAGTAAAGGACTGTTAAGCGTTAGAGTCGATCAATGCATGATTGTCTGATCTCATTGGGTAGACTCTAACTCTTTCAAAATTTAACTGCGTTAATTATTAATATATTTTGCACGACTGCAATTGGGCAAGATTAAGATTAAGAATAAGGCTAGGAGCCAATGATGAATGATGCTAAAACGTTTACAAATGACTTTGGTGGACTGGTCACAAATAGTGGTCATGCTAGCAGTGAGATGGTCGTTGAGATAGATAGCGTTAGCAAGTGGTACGGCGACTTTCAGGTACTGACTGACTGTACCGCTCATGTCCACAAAGGCGATGTCGTCGTGGTCTGTGGTCCATCGGGTAGCGGTAAGTCCACCTTGATCAAGACCGTGAATGGGCTAGAGCCTTTCCAAAAAGGCAATATCATGGTCAACGGCATCTCTGTCGGTGATCCAAAAACCAACTTACCTAAGCTACGTAGCCGTGTCGGCATGGTGTTTCAGCATTTTGAGCTATTTCCTCACTTAACCATCATCGATAATTTAATGGTCGCGCAAATCAAAGTGTTGGGCCGTAAAGAGAGCGAGGCCAAGAAAAAGGCGATGGCGTATCTAGATCGAGTAGGGTTGACCGTTCAAGCCAATAAATATCCTGCTGAACTATCAGGTGGTCAACAGCAGCGAGTCGCAATTGCTCGTGCGCTCGCGATGGATCCCATAGCGATGTTGTTCGATGAGCCAACCTCAGCACTCGATCCTGAGATGATTCAAGAAGTGCTTGATGTCATGGTAGAGCTGACTCGTGATGGCATGACGATGATGTGTGTGACGCACGAAATGGGCTTTGCCAGTCAAGTAGCCAATCGTATTATCTTTATGGATGAAGGTCATATTGTAGAAAACTGTAGTAAGGATGAATTCTTTGAAGGCGCGAAAAGTGAGCGTGCGCAGCAGTTCTTATCAAAGATTCTCAATCACTAACCATTTATACCGCGCTTATTATGTAGCTTTATGAAATACAAAGCGTCTATTAATGAATAGGCGCTTTTTTTGTGCGTGATAGCTTGATGCATTTCATAGTCATATCGATATGATTGGCTATACAAGTGAGTAGATGAGTGAATGGCTGTTTACTGATACAATGGCGGTCAATATTCTAACAACTAAAATAATCTCTTATTTATATTGGAGCTAATATGAGCGCTGAAAACTCAGAAGTATTAAACAACGGTATTGTCATCGTTGGTGCAGGTTTGGCAGGCTGGCATGTGGTTGATGCCATTCGTGCGAAAGACAAAGACATTCCGATTACTTTGGTGACAGCTGATAGTGGTGATCGTTATCATAAACCAATGCTGACCATGGCCATTAGCCAAAAGAAAAGTGCGGCAGACTTAGTAAGAGCCACTGGTGTTGATGCTGCAGAAGCTGCAAATATTAAGCTACTAGCCAACACGCAAGTGACGGGTGTTGACACGACCATTCAACAGCTGCAATTGGTCTCTGCACAGCGCTCAGATCCAGCCAACACGGATTATGCCACGATCAGTTATGGCAAGTTAGTACTGGCGATGGGTGCGCATCCTATCTTCCCAAAAAGTTTACCAGAGGATCTAGTCTGGCACGTCAATCATATTGAGCGTTTTGGACAGTTGCAAGAAAAGCTCGCAACAGGTAGCCAGCACGTTGCCATCGTCGGCGCGGGTATGGTTGGGACAGAAATTGCCGAAGACTTACTCAAAGCTGGTCATCAGGTGACACTCATTGATTTAAACGATGCACCACTATCACAAATGCTACCGCCAAAAGCGACGGCTCGTATCGCTCAAGCGGTCAAGTCGCAAGGGATTAACTTTTTAGGGGGTTATCAAGTATCTGCTATTACTCGTATCAGTGATGGAAAGCTACAAGTCAGTTATGAGGCGCTAGCATCAGCGACAGACAGTACGACTGTTGAGCCAATTGAACCGCTCATCGTAGATCATGTGATTGCCAGTACAGGTCTGACGGTCGATGATAAGCTGCCTGCTGCTGCTGGCGTCGAGTTCAATCGTCGCACTGGTATCGTGGTGGATGCGCCAACATTGCGTACCAGTACAGCCAATATTTATGCGATTGGTGACTGCATGTCTATCGATGGCGTGCCTTGTCGTTACGTGGCTCCATTACGCGCACAGGCTGCTACCATCGCTGATGATATCTTAGGTCATGAACACAGTGGCTATGAGCATAAACCGCCCATGATTCGCCTGAAAAACAAAGCAATCTCTGTCATGGTAACAGGTGTGCCGCAAGCGACTGGCAACTGGCAGGTCAAGATGGAAAGTGATGAAGAGCTGGTCATGGACTTGCTTAATGATAGTGATGCAGTCAGCGCAACGGTAACGATCAAAGCACCTGCAGTGCTTAAAGCCTAACGGATAAAGCCTAATTGTAAAAGCATTATAAAACATAGCCAGTGTTGCCATCTTAATGCAGCGCTGGCTTTTTTATGGCTGTTACTTTTTATCTCAACTATAATCGATACGTACTGTATCTATATGATTGACAGGCTTTCATTTAAGGCGCTATATTGGCTAGGGCGTGATTCAATTATAGTCTATGGTGACAAAGAGTATTTAAGGAAGAATATGGCATTTGCCTACGTAGTCTATTACCGCTCTGATAAAACATATTAAACAGCAAAACGAAAGGATTCGTTATGATTCAAGTTTCTGACTTTGACCGTACTAATAATGACAGTATTCTCAATAATGTTCCCAAGGTTGATATAGGCGCACGCTCAGCAAATGCGCCACTCACCCAAAGCCATGATAAAGGACTTGATGTACCATTGATTGAGGCGACCATCGGTGATTTTTTCGATGCCATTGTTAGTAGATACCCTGAGCGTGAAGCCTTGGTTTCTCGCCATCAAAATATCCGCTGGACATATCGCGAGCTACAGCAGAAAGTCAATCAGTTAGCGAGTGCCATGATTGAGATGGGGCTTGAGATCGGTGATCGTATCGCTATTTGGTCGCATAACAATGCTGAATGGCTGTTGATGCAATTAGCCACGGCAAAAGTCGGTGTTATCCTTGTCAATATCAATCCTGCTTATCGAACTTTTGAGCTGCAATATGCGCTGAATAAATTGGGCTGCTCGGCATTGGTGTTGATGCGTCATTTTAAAACCAGTGACTATACGCAAATGATTCGCGAGCTATGTCCTGAAATTTATCATAAGAATTATCAACAACTTGATTTGGTCGAGATTCCAACGATTGAACGCATCATTTGGATTGATGAGCCAGACTCTGACGAAGACTTTAATTTTATGCAAAAGTTCTCTGCATGGATGGCAGAGGGTGATGCCGATGATCCACGTGTAGCTGAGCGCCAAGCCCAGCTTAAGAACACCGATGCTATCAGTGTGCAGTTTACCAGTGGGACGACAGGTACGCCAAAAGGTGCCACCTTAAGCCATCGCAATATCCTCAATAATGGCTATTTTCTTGGCGAAGGAATGAAGCTGACCTGCGATGATAGGCTATGCATTCCATTGCCGCTTTATCATTGCTTTGGCATGGTGGGTGGTAATTTAGCCATTTTAACCCATGGTGGTTGCGCCGTTTATCCTAATGATGGTTTTGATCCGCTGACCGTATTGCAAACGGTCGAAGAGGAGAAATGCACCGCCTTGCTTGGTGTGCCGACGATGTTTATCGCGGAGCTTGATCATCCAGATTTTGATAGTTTTGATTTGACCAGCTTGCGTACAGGCGTCATGGGTGGCTCTAGCTGTCCGATAGAAGTCATGCGCCGTGTCATGGATAAGATGCACATGAGCGAAGTCACTATTGCGTATGGTATGACCGAAACCAGTCCAGCGTCTTGTCAGACCAGCTCACAAACCCCACTCGAAAAAAGAGTCTCTACCGTCGGGATGGTGCTGCCAGCGCTTGAGGTTAAAATCGTTGATACTGAAACAGGCAATGTCGTCCCGATTGGCGAGACGGGCGAGCTACTGACCTATGGCTATGCCGTCATGAAAGGCTATTGGGGCAGCCGCTCTAAGACACGCGACGCAATCTCTGATGGCTGGATGCATACTGGTGATTTAGCAGTGATGGACGAAGATGGCTATATCACTGTGGTTGGTCGCAGTAAAGATATGGTTATTCGTGGCGGTGAAAACATCTATCCCGTAGAAATCGAGAACTATCTCTATCGTCATCCTAAGATTCGCGATGTACAAATCGTTGGCATTCCTGATAAAAAGTACGGTGAAGTGCTTGCAGCGTGGATTATTGCAAAAGAGCCGAACAGCTTAAGTGAAGAAGAGGTAAAGCAGTTCTGTCAGGATCATATTGCTCATTATAAAGTGCCGACCTATTTTCGCTTCGTCAATGAATATCCGATGACCGTGACTGGAAAAATTCAGAAATACAAAATCGTTGAGCAAATGATAGAGGAGTTGGGTCTAGAGTAATTTGGCATCATTTTGAGCAGTAGCCATTATCCAGTGTGAAAGGATTATGCAGTGCAACTATCAAGCATTGATACCGTTAATTGCTAAAGAGGCCAACCATAATACCAATTGTATGGTTGGCTTTTTTATGTCAAATATTTGCCATGATTCTATGCTACCTTTTACCAAGTGCAAGTATTTAATGACTAATTAAATGATACATACTGTATTGATATTGTTGACACGCTTTCATTGATGGCGTTATAGTAGCTGAATGCTATGTAAGACCTGATCAAGGAAGAAAGCTTGCCCACAGGCTATCAATAAGCACTATCTATAAATACTATAAAAAGTAAAACGAAAGGACTCGTTATGACTCAACATTCCGATTTGAACGCGACTCACGTTGATTTTGATGCTATTTTAAATAATATTCCTAGTATCAACATGGGCGCACGCTCAGCGAATGCACCGCTTACCCAAAGCTATGACAAAGGTCCTGATGTGCCGCTGATTGAAGCGACTATCGGTGATTTCTTTGATGCTATTGTCTCTAAATATCCAGAGCGCGAAGCACTGGTCGTGCGCCATCAAAACATCCGCTGGACATATCGTGAGCTACAGCAGCATGTTAATCAGCTGGCCAGTAGTATGATTGAGATGGGGCTTGAGATTGGCGATCGCATCGGCATCTGGTCACACAACAATGCTGAATGGTTGCTCATGCAATTAGCGACGGCAAAAGTCGGTGTTATCCTCGTCAATATCAATCCTGCCTACCGTACTTTTGAGCTGCAATATGCCTTGAATAAATTGGGCTGCTCAGCGCTCGTGCTTATGCGTCACTTCAAAAGCAGTGATTACGCCAGTTTAATCCGCGAGCTGTGCCCTGAGATTTATCATAAAGACTATACGCAGCTTGATTTGGTTGAGATTCCGACGATTGAGCGTATCATTTGGATTGATGAGCCAGAGTCGGAAGAGACCTTTGGGTTTATGCAGAAATTCTCTGCATGGATGGCGGAAGGCGATGCCAACGATCCACGTGTTGCAGAGCGTCAAGCCCAGCTCAAAAATACGGATGCCATCAATGTGCAGTTCACCAGTGGTACGACTGGTACGCCAAAAGGGGCAACTCTAAGCCATCGCAATATTCTTAACAACGGTTACTTTATCGGCGAGGCTATGAATCTCACTGAAGAGGACAGACTGTGCATTCCAGTACCGTTGTATCATTGTTTTGGTATGGTGCTTGGCAACCTAGCGATTCTCACGCATGGCGGCTGTATCGTTTATCCGAACGATGGGTTTGAGCCATTGACCGTATTGCAAGCAGTTGAAGAAGAGAAGTGCACAGGTCTACATGGCGTGCCAACGATGTTTATCGCAGAGCTCGACCATCCTGAGTTTAAAAACTTTGATTTATCGACCCTGCGAACGGGCATTATGGCTGGCTCTAGCTGTCCGATTGAGGTCATGCGCCGAGTCATCGATAAGATGCACATGAGTGAAGTCACCATTGCATATGGTATGACAGAGACCAGTCCAGTATCTTGCCAGACCAATGAGCATACGCCGCTTGATAAGCAAGTATCGACGGTGGGGTTGGTACAGCCTGCACTTGAAGTTAAAGTAATCGATACCGCAACGGGTGAAATCGTGGCGCTGGGCGAAACAGGCGAGCTACTCACGCGTGGTTATTCAGTGATGAAAGGCTACTGGGGCAGTCGCTTTAAAACGCGCGAAGCCATCCAAGATGGCTGGATGCATACGGGTGATTTGGCAACCATGGATGAAGATGGCTATGTCAAAATCGTTGGCCGTAGTAAAGACATGGTCATCCGTGGTGGAGAAAATATCTATCCAGTAGAAATTGAAAACTACCTTTATCGTCATCCAAAGATTCGTGATGTGCAAATCGTCGGTATTCCTGATAAAAAGTATGGCGAAGTATTGGCTGCGTGGATTATCCCTAAAGAAGCTGGCTGTTTGACTGAAGAAGAAGTACGCCAATTCTGTAGTGAGCATATTGCTCATTATAAAGTGCCAGCTTACTATCGCTTTGTCACTGAATATCCAATGACCATCACTGGCAAAATTCAGAAATATAAAATCATTGAGCAGATGAAAGAAGAGCTGGGATTATAGTTAATCTGACTATTATGTCTAATTTATTAAAAGTTATGGTCGATACCAAGTGGAATAAATACGTTATGGTATAACGCGAGACTTGTATTAATTTTTCTAGCTTGCTGTGCCTACGCCGACAGAGGCTACAAAAAATTCATCCAAATCTCGCTGTATCGATTATAAATTGAACTGACTATATGAATAAGAATACGAATCCAGACTAAAATAACCAGTAGCTAGAATAATTTGCATAAAAAGCTACTCGCATCTACGTATTAAAGAAAAGGGATATCATGAGCGCTATCATAACCAGTAAACTGAGTCCAAACTCAAGCGACTTTCAGCAAAACAGTGCCGCGATGCAAGAGATAGTCGATGACTTGTATGTACACTTGCGTAAAGTCGCTCAAGGCGGCTCAGAGCGCGCACGAGCCAAGCATTTAGCCCGTGGCAAACTTTTGCCTCGTGAGCGTGTCGAGCGTTTGCTTGATGTGGGTACACCATTTTTAGAAGTGGCACCGATGGCCGCACATGATATGTATGGCGAAGAGATTCCAGCGGCTGGCGTGATTGCGGGTATTGGCCGTATCAATGGTATTGAGTGTATGATTGTCTGTAATGACGCCACAGTAAAGGGCGGAACGTACTATCCAATGACGGTCAAAAAGCATCTACGAGCGCAAGAAATTGCGCAAGAAAATCATCTACCGTGCATTTACCTAGTTGATTCAGGTGGTGCAAACTTACCGAACCAAGATGATGTATTCCCTGATAAAGAGCATTTCGGCCGTATCTTTTTTAACCAAGCTAACCTGAGTGCCGCGGGTATTCCGCAGATTGCCGTGGTCATGGGCAGCTGTACCGCTGGCGGTGCGTATGTGCCTGCCATGAGCGATGAATCTATTATCGTCAAAGAGCAAGGCACTATCTTCTTGGGTGGTCCGCCACTGGTAAAAGCAGCGACAGGCGAAGAAGTCACTGCCGAAGATTTGGGCGGCGGCGATGTACATACCCGTCTGTCAGGGGTCGTCGATCACTTAGCACAAAGCGATACCCATGCGTTGTCGATTGCGCGCAACATCGTTAGCCATCTAAATCGTCCTGCGAAGCAAGTGCCCAATCAAATTAAACCGCGTCCACCACGCTATGATGCCAAAGAGCTATATGGCGTCATTCCAACGGACAAGCGCAAGCCATTTGATATCAAAGAAATCATTGCTCGTATCGTCGATGACAGTGCTTTTGATGAATTTAAATCACGCTTTGGCACGACGCTGGTTTGCGGATTTGCTCATATTGAAGGGATGCCTGTTGGTATCATCGCCAACAACGGTATCTTATTTAGTGAGTCAGCACAAAAAGGAACACACTTCATTGAGCTGTGCTGTAAACGCAAAATCCCATTGGTATTTCTTCAAAATATCACGGGCTTTATGGTCGGTCGCAAATATGAAAACGAAGGCATTGCCCGTCATGGTGCCAAGATGGTGATGGCAGTCGCCAATGCAAAAGTGCCAAAATTCACGGTTATCGTTGGTGGTTCGTTCGGCGCTGGTAACTACGGTATGTGTGGTCGCGCTTATAGCCCGCGTTTCTTATGGATGTGGCCAAATGCCCGTATCTCGGTGATGGGCGGCGAGCAAGCCGCCTCGGTACTAGCAACGGTCAAACGTGATAATTTTGATCGCAAAGGCGAAGCGTGGAGTGATGAGGACGAAGCCGCATTTAAAGCGCCGATTCGTGAAATGTATGAAGAGCAAGGTCATCCATATTATGCGACGGCACGTATGTGGGATGATGGCGTGATTGACCCTGCTGATACGCGACATGTATTGGCATTGGGATTGAGCGCTGCCTATAACGCTCCGATCGAAGAGACGACTTTTGGTGTTTTTAGAATGTAATAATTTTAAGGCCTTCCCATAATAAGCTACTACTGCATCAACCTCATTTGAAGTACGATTTGTACATCTACATTCGGTTTCCTTGTATTAACATTATTATGGATTGACCAAGCGTTGGTTTAAGTATTTACATAAAAAATATAGAGAAAGTTATGCAAAAAGACAGTGATAAAAATTATAAAAGCTTATTGGTTAAAGTCGAACAGCACGTGGCTACGGTGACATTAAACCGCCCTGAGATACGTAATGCCTTTAATGATGAAATGATTGCTGAGCTAACTGATGCATTCAATACGCTTGGTGTTGATGATGAGGTACGTGTCATTGTGCTAGCGGCTGCTGGTAAGGCCTTTTGTGCAGGTGCTGATCTCAATTGGATGCGCGCCATGGCTGACTATAGCTATGAGGAAAACCTAGCAGACGCAGATAAATTGGCACAGATGCTTAAAACTATTTACGAGTGCCCAAAACCAACAGTTGCGGCTATTCAAGGCGATGTTTATGCCGGTGGCATGGGATTAGTGGCTGCTTGTGATGTGGCCATCGCTGTCAAAATTGCAAACTTCTGCTTAAGTGAAGTGTGTTTGGGTTTAGCCCCTGCAACGATTAGCCCTTATGTCATCCGAGCACTAGGTGCTAGAGCGTCGCAGCGTTATTTCTTAAGTGCTGAAGTATTTGATGCCAAAAAAGCACGTCAGCTTGGCTTTATCCATGAGCGTGTTAGCGAAGAGTGGCTAAGTGATGAAGTAGCTGCGTTCTGTAATAAGGTCGTCAAAAACAGCCCTGATGCGGTAAAAACCTGCAAGCAGCTATTACACGATGTCGCTGGTGCACCTATTACAGATGAACTGATTGCTGATACGGTCAAAGGTATCGCTGATATCCGCTCATCAGAGCAAGGCAAAGAGGGCGTGCAAGCCTTTTTGCAAAAGCGTAAACCTGATTGGCTGACAGCAGACTAACGATATAAATGGGTAAATAGACAAGACGTCAAATAACAACGACAAGACACAGGGATAGTTATGTTTTCTAAAATTCTAATCGCCAACCGTGGTGAAATTGCCTGCCGTGTTGCAGCTACTGCCAAGCGTCTGGGTGTCAGCACCGTCGCTGTTTATTCTGATGCGGATCGTGAAGCTAAGCATGTGGCTGTCTGTGATGAGGCTATCTATTTGGGCGGCTCGGCACCGAAAGACAGCTACCTAAAAGGCGATGCCATTCTTGCGATAGCGCTTGAGACTGGCGCACAAGCGATTCATCCGGGTTATGGGTTTTTGAGCGAAAATGCTGATTTTGCGCAAGCCTGTCAGGATGCAGGACTGATATTTATTGGTCCATCGGCTGATGCTATCCGAGCCATGGGCGGCAAGTCTGAATCCAAGCGGTTGATGGAAACAGCTGGCGTGCCATTGATACCGGGCTATCATGGTGACAATCAAGATGCAGAATTTTTGCAGCAGCAAGCCGATAGTATCGGCTATCCAGTATTAATCAAAGCCAGTGCAGGTGGCGGCGGTAAAGGCATGCGTATCGTGGAGCAAAGTCGCGACTTTGTGGATTTATTAGACTCATGTCGCCGTGAAGCCATTACCAGTTTTGGTGATGATAAAGTGTTGGTTGAAAAATACGCCTTAAAACCGCGCCATATCGAAATCCAAGTATTTGGCGATACGCATGGCAACTATGTGCATTTATTTGAGCGTGATTGTTCCGTACAGCGCCGCCATCAAAAAGTATTAGAAGAAGCGCCCGCACCGGGTGTTGATATTGCGATGCGTGAAGCGATGGGAACCGCTGCTATCGAAGCGGCTCGTGCAGTCGATTATGTTGGCGCAGGCACGGTCGAGTTCATCGTTGAGCAGCGTGAAGATTCTATGAATTTTTATTTCATGGAGATGAATACGCGGTTGCAGGTTGAGCATCCAGTCAGTGAAGCGATTACTGGTGTCGATTTAGTTGAGTGGCAGCTTTTAGTCGCGGCAGGTCAGCCATTGCCAAAAACCCAAGCCGACCTAACTATCAACGGTCATGCAATTGAGGCGCGCATCTGCGCCGAAAACCCTGACAACAGCTTCTTGCCAGCGACAGGTACGTTGTTTACGTATCAAAAACCTGAACACAGCACCTTTATGATTGATAAAAATGGTACTGGCGTGCGTATCGATGATGGCGTGCGCGAAGGTGATGTAATCAGCCCGTTTTATGACTCTATGATTGCCAAGCTCATCGTTCATGCGCCGACGCGAGAGCAAGCATTAGCCAAGCTCGATCGAGCACTTGCCCAAACGCGTATTGTAGGTTTGCCGAATAACGCGGCATTTTTACGCTATATTTTAAATACAGAATCTTTTAGTAAAGCCAATCTCGATACTGCATTGATTGAGCATGAGCGTGATGCTATTTTTAACCAGCAGCCTTTAGCCTTATCGATGCTCGTTGTGACCGCTATTACTCGTCAGCTTGCGAGCGAAATGGCGATGCAAGAGTCAGATATCGATCCATTTAGCAAACTTACCGGCTTCCGTGCTTATAATGATTACACTCGCTCATTTAGCTTAGTTTATGATGAGAGTGCTTATACGGCCCGAATGAGCAACTGGCACAATGCGAATTGTTCTGATAGTAAAAAGGGTAGCGATAATCTTAGTAGCTTTACGCTCGTTATTGAAAAAGAAGTCGCGAATACACAGGATAATAGCAATATCAATGTAGCTGCTCAGACCGAAACAGTTTATGAAGGTCAAGTGGGCTATGTCAGCAGTGACGAACACAATCATACGTTATGGTTAGATGGTGCACGTACTAGCGCACAAAGCTGGGTGCTTAATGAGACGGTCTATGTGTTCACAGACAGTGGCCGTGACGAGATTACGCTTGTTGATATTATGGCGCACGTGGGCGAAGAGTCCGCAGCGGTCGGCAGTTTAAAATCACCGATGCCAGGACAGGTTGTTGCCTTTAAAGTGGCGGTTGGCGATACTGTTAAAAAAGGCGAGCCACTTGCCGTCATCGAGGCCATGAAAATTGAACATACCATCACTGCACCGACAGATGGTGTGGTGGCAGAATTGCTATTTGCAGCAGGTGACTTGGTCGCTGATGGTGACGAGTTATTACGCATTGATACTGAAAGCGAATAGCTGACGGAAGAATAATATAGTCAGTGCAATATAAAAGAAGTACGTTCAAAATAGCTTTCTACTGGTATACATTTTCCTCGCTTGCTGCGCGCTTCGCGCTCCAGAGGCTTCGCAAAATCTATCCCGGCAATACGATATTATTTTTAAATTGAATCGACTATAGAAAGGCGAGCATTAAAAAGGATGATAAGTATGAAAAATGCATACCCAAAACACGTCACCATCGTTGATGTCAGTCCACGCGATGGCTTGCAAAACGAGTCAACGACGGTACCGACTGAGGTTAAGCAAACGCTTATCAACGATTTGATTGCGGCAGGTATCAAAAAGCTGGAAGCAACAAGCTTTGTCTCGCCAAAGTGGGTACCACAAATGGGTGATAATAGCGCGCTGCTTGACGCGCTAGCACCGACACGGCAGACGGAGGTTTGCTATTCAGTCCTAGTGCCTAATATGCGCGGTTTTGAAAATGCTATTTTGCACCGTCCTGATGAAATCGTTATTTTCGGCTCAGCTAGTGAAGCCTTTAGCCAAAAGAATATCAACTGTAGTATTGACGAGAGTATCGAGCGCTTTGCACCAGTAGCTGCTGCGGCAAAAGCGCAGGGTATCAAAGTACGCGGCGTGATTTCATGTACGGTTGGTTGTCCTTATGAAGGTGACATTGACCCAAGCCAAGTAGCGTATGTGACCAAGCGTCTGGTAGAGATTGGGGCTGAGCAAATTGGCATTGCCGATACCATTGGTGTTGGTACGCCACTCAAGGTGCAGCGCGCGATACAAGCTGCATTAGAATATGCTGATATCTCTATGCTATCGGGTCATTTTCATGATACTTATGGTCAAGCATTGAGCAATACTTTAGCGGCACTACAAATGGGTGTTAGCGAATTTGATACCTCAGTGGCTGGACTGGGTGGCTGTCCTTATGCCAAAGGCGCAACAGGTAATGTGGCGACCGAAGATGTGGTGTATATGCTGCATGGTATGGGTATCAGTACTGGTATTGATTTGGATAAATTGGTCGTGGCAGGCGAGCGTATCAGTGCGTTTTTAAAGCGTCCAAATGGCTCAAACGTGGCACGTGCCATCATCAATAAACGTCAGTCTTAACAAGTATAGTCAATCCACTATAAAAGTGTGACAGCGTTAACCTCGCTTGAAGTATTCAATATACATCTACACTCGGTTGCCTTGTCAGACTTTCACATTGAATTGACTATGACTGCAAAAATGACATTATAAATACAGTTATAGTGGTTTTAAAAAAAGATTAAAAATCGAAATTTAAAAATATCAAAACACAAGGAATAGTTATGAGTTTACCTGGATTGAATTTTCAGCTTGGCGAAGATATTGATGCATTACGCGATATGGTGCAGCAGTTTGCAACCAATGAAATTGCCCCACGTGCTGCCGAGATTGATAGCAGCGATGAATTCCCAATGGATCTGTGGCAAAAGATGGGTGATATCGGTCTGCATGGTATTACCGTTCCTGAAGAATACGGCGGATCTAACATGGGCTACGTCGCACATATGGTCGCGATGGAAGAGATTAGCCGTGCTTCGGCATCGGTAGCGCTAAGCTATGGTGCGCACTCAAACCTATGTATCAACCAAATCAAACGTAACGGCAGTGAAGCACAAAAACAAAAATACTTACCAAAGCTGGTCAGCGGTGAATTCATCGGTGCATTGGCTATGAGTGAAACGGGTGCCGGCTCAGATGTCGTCAGCATGAAGCTCAGAGCTGAAGAGAAAGACGGTAGCTATGTGTTAAACGGTACTAAAATGTGGATCACCAATGGCCCAGATGCGGATGTGATGGTGGTCTACGCGAAGACCAATCCTGAGCTAGGCGGCAAAGGCATGACAGCCTTTATCGTTGAAAAAGGTATGGAAGGCTTTGGTACAGCGCAAAAGCTAGATAAGCTCGGCATGCGTGGTAGCCATACTGGCGAAATGACCTTTAACAATGTGACCGTGCCGAGCGAAAATATCTTAGGCGGTCTCAATGAAGGTGTTAAGGTATTGATGAGTGGCCTAGATTATGAGCGTGCCGTATTGGCTGCAGGTCCTATCGGCATCATGCAAGCAGTGATGGACAATGTCGTGCCTTATATCCATGATCGTAAGCAGTTCGGTCAAGCCATCGGTGAGTTCCAGCTTATCCAAGGCAAAGTTGCGGACATGTATACGATATTGCAAGCAGGTCGTAGCTTCTTGTACACCGTGGGTAAAAACCTCGACATGTTGGACGCGCGTGGTGCTGGTCATAGTCGAGAAGTGCGTAAAGACTGTGCCAGTGTGATTTTATGGTGTGCCGAAAAAGCTACTTGGATGGCAGGTGAAGGTATTCAAATATTTGGCGGCAATGGCTATACCAATGAGTATCCACTTGGTCGCTACTGGCGCGATGCTAAGCTATATGAGATTGGCGCAGGTACCAGTGAAATCCGTCGTATGCTAGTCGGTCGTGAGCTGTTTAACGAGACCAAATAAAGCGAGACTAAATAAAATGTAACTACGATTTAAAAGTTAACTTTTATCGAATAATTTTATTTTAAAATCTAAAAATGTGCTACGTTATATTTCTCATAGCGTGGCACTTTTTAATGACTGAAATAAAAGAATTTTACAATGACCCATACATCACATACCAAGCCAGACTTTAATACCGTTTCTTCCTTACTAACCAACATAAAATCTATCGGTGCTAATAGCCTGTTAGTCGCTTTGTTTACATTTTTTACGATGACAGCCAGTGTCACGCCTGCACAAGCAGAGCTGGTTGACTTGTCTAATCCTGAACCTGTTATTCAGCTCTCTACTCGAGATGCTAGCTGGCTGAAACCGCCGATATTCGATTGTGCTATTCGTCATAACCCCATAGATAGATATTTAATTCATTGTTCCTATGATGAAAATGGGGCTGCTATCAAGCCTTGTGATAGAACGGATTTAAAAATAGTTTTGTCATTACGCGTTGATAAGCAAGGCAGTATTGAAAATATAAAAGTGATTGAGAGTAGTGGTGTAGAAAGGATCGATAAAATGGCTATTAGAGAACTGTACAAAGCTCGATTTAAGCCTTTCTTGAAAAAAGGAAAGGCAGTAATGGGAAATGTTGATGTACCGATTGTATTTACAGCACGATAACCGTCGTATTTAAACCAAAAAAAGCAGTACGTTTTAAGCGTACTGCTTTTTCTATTCTAACTTTATAAAATACGACAACGCACGTCAGTTATTTACTATGATCAAAATATCGTGCCAGACCATTTAATAATAAATCATCACGCAGACGTACAGGACGGTTGACGTGCTGTGAGATAATGGCTGCATCACCACCCGTCATGATGACTTCAAAGTTGGGATGACGGTGGCTAATCTCATTAATCGCACCGACGATTGATAATAGTATGCCGCGATGTACCGCATCTTGTGTGGTCACACCTTGGCCGACACTATCGAACGTCCCGTTAGAGATGGTGATTTGTTTGGTACCAGAAAACAACGACTCACGTTGCAGATAGATACTGGGGAAAATATAACCGCCCAAATGCTCAGCGTGATCAATCAAATCAATCGTCACTGCTGTACCGCAACCAATCACACATTGACGCTTTTTCTTATCGACCGCGCCCAGCATTTGTAGCCAACGATCACAGCCGAGCTGCTCATCATTATATTGACTCTTCATGAGTGTGTGAGCGGCATCGACATGGACGAATTCAAACGGAATATTTAGACGGCTTAAGGTCTCTGACACCTTGGCATTCAGCTCGTCACCTAGTACGGACGAGATACCAATAAAGTCAGGAGCAAAACGCTCAAAGCGATCCGTCAGACCCATCAGCAATTCGGCTGGTGCCTGCAAATGTTGTTTGGCATCATGTGTGACTATCTGACCGATATCATCGGTGAGCCAGTATTTCAGGCGGGTATTTCCAAGATCAAGCCAGAGCATAAAATTCCCTTTATATAGCGCAGCAATTATCAACATCCTATCCTGATAGCTACTGCACTTTAGTGCTCGTTTATTAAACGATTAAGTCGTTTGAATAACGTCGATGCGTCCGGTGAAAAGTGCAGAAATCTTACCGTTATCTTGGCGCAATTGCAAACATCCATGTGTATCGATACCACAAGCGTGGCCCGTGAGTATATTCGTTTGACCGTTATGCTCTTGGGTCACACGTAATCGCAGTTCGCTCAGTGCATCCATCGAGTCAAACTGCTTCAAAAAGCTATCCAGATAATAACGATGTCCCGTTGGTTTCTCTATACTTAAGTGCTCAAAGCGCGTCATAGCAACCATTAACGCTTTACTCATTTGCTGATAGAGCACACGTAAGCTCGGTAGACTGGCAGCCTGCGCTTTTGGCTGTAGTGTCTCAGCAATATCTTGTAAGCTAATCGCTTGATAACTCATGCCTTCAGAGGTTTGCGCAGTTAGCTTGGGAGTGGCTTGGACATTGAGACCGACACCTATGACCACGCCAACCAGTTTGCCTGCTTGCGATACGGGTTCAATCAGAATCCCAGCAAGTTTATTAAACGGCAGCGTCTGATGGTCTAATTCCGTATTATGCACATCAGCGCTATCTAAGGCAGTCTGAACTTGATTTTGACTTTGATAAAAGCCCAAATCATTTGCCCACTTCACGCCGATTGGCGTTAGTCCATCCGTGTGCAATTGCTCATTTAGCATTTGGATGACAGGCATTTTTGCCAGCTCTACACCGATGATTAATGACAGTAAGCCGCTAACCGGTATGTGAACAGGATGATAGAGAGACAGGTAGACATTACCACGCGGTGATTGCCATGAGCGCCCGTGTTGTCCGCGACCAGCGCTTTGGGTTTCAGCCGTTAGCAGGTGCATCTTGGTCGCATTCAATGTGCCATTTTGTACGTCCGCTATTAGCTCGCTATTCGTAGACGCGCTACTGGTAAGATGGCGATGATTCAGCTCAGGTAAATGCTCAAGTATTAATGACTCAGACACAGAGTGAGATGATTGATTAAGTATCGGCATAAGTTTATTCTACTTGAGTAATGTCGCTGGGATAATCTTTGATATACTGGACGGTTTTCGCAAACAGACAGCATAAAGATTGGGGTGTGATTTGGCAAATGCAATTAAGAAGATGTCACTAAGTGCATAAACAGGCAAATCAGTAAGATAAAAATACCGTTCAAAATACAAGAAAAATAAAAGGCTAATTCGATGATGCTATATGTGTGGTTTGTGATTGCAGGGGCGTTTGCTGGCGTGAGTGCTGGTTTGTTTGGCGTGGGTGGTGGCATGATTATCGTACCAGCATTGGTATGGATTTTTACCGCTTATGATTTTTCACCGGAAGTGATCACTCATTTGGCGATTGGTACGTCACTGGCGACCATCGTTGTGACCTCGATTAGCTCACTCACTGCTCATAATAAGCGCGGCGGTGTACGCTGGGAAGTATGGCGA
Source organism: Psychrobacter sp. W2-37-MNA-CIBAN-0211 (assembly GCF_040309405.1). Classification (NCBI taxonomy): domain Bacteria; kingdom Pseudomonadati; phylum Pseudomonadota; class Gammaproteobacteria; order Moraxellales; family Moraxellaceae; genus Psychrobacter; species Psychrobacter sp. W2-37-MNA-CIBAN-0211. The sequence goes on along the minus strand of NZ_JBEOOU010000007.1, from coordinate 68,142 downwards.
AAAATGGCATTGGGTCTGGTCGTCGGTAGTCTGGTGGGCGCGGGTGTTGCGGACATGATTGACGGTAAGGTACTACAAGCTATTATCGGTATCGGCGCGCTTTTAGTGGCGATTAAGATGCTGTTTTTCTCTAATAAAGAACAGTTGGGGAAGCCATTACCCTCTGCTGGCATCCAGTTTGGTGCTGGTACGGGTATTGGTATGGCGTCGTCTATTTTCGGTATTGGCGGTGGTAGTTTGACCGTACCGTTTTTGAACTGGGCGGGATTACCGATGAAACAATCGGTCGGCACCTCAGCGGCTTGCGGTCTACCGATTGCATTGGCTGGCGCGGCAGGGTTTGCATGGTTCGGTCAAGACGTGGTCAATCTCCCTGAGGGTACGATAGGGTTTGTCCATATCACGGGATTTTTATGCATCTCAGTGGCTAGCTTTGCGATGGCAAAAGTCGGTGCCAAGCTCGCCCATGTATTGCCTGCGCTGATGCTTAAACGTGCGTTTGGCGTGTTGTTAGTGTTTGCTGGCGGGCAGTTGTTGTTGAGTGGGATTGGGGTGTTGTAAAATATGAATAAAATAGTAGAGACCTTAGAATCAAACATATCTACTGTAAAAAATAAGAAGCCATTAGCCTACTTCGATCAAAATATTCTAGATATGTTTTATAAATATATTCCTGAAGAGCACTCTGTGAGTAACCTCTTCACTGAAGATTTCCAAGTGGTTTACTCTGATATTACATTAGCTGAAATCCATAAAGCAGGAGTCAATGGTAAGAATGTGAAATATACTAACAATTTTCTAGATGTACTGACTAGATTAAATGCTCAGCATATTTCCTTAATGATGGAAGATGGACATATTATCAATGAGATTTATAGATCATTCCAATCACCTGCAGCTCACTATAAATTGTTTTTAGAAAATATAGAGTATGATGAGTTTATTTTACCTATGCAAAAAACTAGTTTAGCGTTATTTGGAGGTGTAAATGATTATGAGGCTTTAAAAGCTGAACAAAAAAAAGTAATGCAAGATCTGCAGACTTATTTGAAAGTTCAAATTGAGTTATTAAAAGAGGGTATAGTTAAGTCTTTATAAAATCGATACAGCCCATATCATGAAACAGTTTAGGTAGATTATTCTCCATCCACCCTTGGTGTAGAAACTTAGCCTGTGCCCATTTTTTCTCGATAGGGTTCAGATCGGGGCTGTACGGCGGCAGCCAAAGAATACGGTGGCCATGTCTGTTGAGTAGTTTTTGAATACGTCTGTTTTTATGAAACCGAGCGTTATCCATGACAATCACGCTCTTGGTTTTAAGACTTGGAATAAGTGTGAACTTACACCAGTCATAAAATATATTGCTATTGATATTTGTCTCAACGTACTCAAGCGCAAACAGCATTTTCTCATAGAGAGCTCCGATGACATTCGTACGCTTCTTTGCTTGCCAGTTGTAGCTATCGATACAGGGTTTACCTATCGGTGCATAGCCATGAGAGCGAATGGTTTCAGCCTCAAAGCCGCTTTCATCCATATAGACAATGGGATAGCCTTGCTGAGTAAAGCGATCAAGCTTACTCTGGAATATCGCTCTTTTTATCGGACACGCTTTCGGGTGTTCTAAGGTCTTTTTTTTGACTGATACCAAGACGCTTTAAAGCATTAAAGATGCCCGTTTTACTACAGTTCAAGCGACGAGCTCTTTCATAGTTATAATCATCTGGGTATCTTTTTACGTCTTCAATTAATGCGTCATCAGGTATTTTAGTTGGTGCTTTATTTCTGGTTGTTTTAGGAGCTAGGTTCTGCTGCCAGCTGTGAATGGTGCTGGTGCTAAGTCCATAAAATAGCGCAGCTTCTCGTATGGTCATACCATCAGCTATGCTAGAAAGTACCTGTTTGCGATAGTCTATTGAATAAGTCATCGTTTATTTCATTAAATGCAATTGTTAATAAGATTGTATCGTTTTTATTTGGATTAGACTATAGTAATAAAAATTCAGATATTGAATTTTTTATCAAGAGTTATGAATCAAAAATCATAGAGCTTGACTCTCAAGTAGAGATTTTTAATGAAAGTATTGATAAATCGTTAGATAATATTCGAAATCATACGGCTGAAAAATCAGGACACCAAGCTTTAAGAGAGTATTTAAATATTGATATCAACATACTCAAAAATATTGGACCACCAAATACTTTAGATAGCATCTTGAAATACTTACGACATATAAATGAAGAAAATGAAGTAAGTATAGATTTAATTTTTAATTTTGATAACAGTCATATCAGCCTAGATAGAGAGTTATACATTTTTGAAAAAGTGAATCAAATATATGCTTTGCTCAATTTGATTAGTTATCACGAAGATGAGAAGTTGCATAAAGAAGATAAGCACTTTAGATCTCTGCGTGATATGCATCATGCTTCATATGCATGTTTCTGTGAATATTTTTTTACTAATGACAAACGATTAATAAAGAAAGTGCAAACAGCATATGAGTATTTAAATATTGCTACTCAAGTTTGTAGTTTACACCTTGAGTAAGTCTATATTTTTATGGATATAAACCCTAAAAACCCACCACAATTTCAGGTAGAATAGCCGCCTGTTTTTGCTAAGTTTACTGATCCTTCATGCGTCTAAAATCCCTAAAGCTGGCAGGCTTCAAATCCTTTGCCAATCCAACGACTTTTACCTTTCGCCATGGCATCACCGCCATTGTCGGGCCGAACGGCTGTGGCAAATCCAACGTGATTGATGCCATTCGCTGGGTGCTGGGTGAGACCTCTGCCAAGCAGCTGCGTGGCGGCGCGATGAGCGATGTTATTTTTGCTGGTACGCAAGACAAGGTTGCCAAAAGTGTCGCCAGTGTCGAGCTGACGTTTGAGCATACGCAAGATGAGCATACCGGCATTCGTCATGAATTTAACCTATACCAAGAGCTGTCTGTTCGTCGTCAGGTAAATAAAGATGGCCGCTCGGATTACTTTATCAATGGCACACGTTGTCGTCGCCGTGATGTGGTCGATGTGTTTTTGGGTACGGGACTTGGTGCGCGTAGTTATGCGGTGATTGAGCAAGGCATGATTGGACGTATTGTCGAATCTAGCCCCATGCAGCTGCGTGAGTTTATCGAAGAGGCCGCAGGGGTGTCTCGTTATCAAGCGCGCCGCGAAGAAACGCAAAAGAAGCTAGAGAAAACACAAGAAAACCTAGCACGTCTGCATGACATGCAAAGCGAGCTGGTCAGCCAACAGAAGCGTCTGTCGAAGCAAGCCGCCAGTGCGCAGCGTTACGAAGAGCTGGCCTTAACACTTGCTGATATTAAGCAGCAACTGGCCATTCAGCAGTTGTATCAAGCCAAGCATACTCAGCAGCAGCAAAAACTAGCGCATGAGCGTAGCACCGCTGAAGTCGCCACGTTGCAAGCCGACTATGAGACGCTAAAAGCCCAACAAGATGAGCTCACCACGCACATTAACCAAGAGCAATGGCTCAAGGACGATGCCCAAAGCGCTCACTATCAGCAGCAGCTAGGCTATCAACAAGCTGAGCACGAGCTGAGCGATGCCAAGTCACAATTGACTGTGATTGAGCAACAACTCGCGAGCTTGGATCAGCAGCGCGCACAAGCAGTGGGTGAGATTGATCGATTAAAAGCCGAGCAAGCCGAGCAGCAGAATATATTAGAGGCGTTACGTCCACAGCTCAGTGAGTTGATGAGTAAACGTGACATGCATAAACGTAATGAGCAACCGTTACAACGCGCATGGCATGACGCGCAAAACCAGCTATCACGCTTGCAAGATAATGTGCGCATGCTTGAACAACAGCAAGCCATTAATAGCCAAGCGCAAAAACGCCATCAGCAAAACCATGACAAATGGCAGCGCCGCCAGCAAAACTGGCAAAATCTATGGCAGCAATTACAACAGTCGCTATCAACATCTAGCAATAATAATGGTTTTGATAAGGACTCTGATAAGCGCTCTGATGAACAAGCGCCAACGGATGCACAAAACCTACAGCAGACGTTAGAGACGCAAGTTGCAGAGCTAAATAAACAGTTACAGCAGATAGAACGCCAACAAGACAGCGTCGATGAGCGTCTGTTGGAACTACAACCGCAAGCGCATGATTTACAGCAGCGCTTGAATACGCAGCAGCGTGAGTTGAGTGAGCATGAGAAGCGACACGCGGTATTGGCCAGTGAATATGATACCCTGCATCAGATATTGCATCCAAAACCTACACCGCAAAATCAACAGCAAGCCTCTGTCTCTACAGCGGATAATCTAGACGATAGCTCGGAAAGCAATGTCGTCAATCGCTATAACGAGTTGGCTATTACCACCTTACGTGAGCAGATTGAGCTGAGTGAAAAAGGGCATCAGCACGCGGCATTACTCGATAGTGTCTTGGCATTATGGCTAGATAGTCATGTACTGTTCTCTAACCAATCTAATCAATTAAACGTTGATAATACGAACGATGCTTCTCAGGAAGCGAACAGCTTATGGCACGTGCTTGAGCATGATCTAACGGATATTGTTACTTATCAAACAGCACAAAATGAGCAGGCTAATACAGAAGGAAAACCTTCGATAGAAAGTGGTCATAGCTTGTGGTTACCTGCTAAGAATGAGGTAGCTACAAAGCCATTTTCCAGTAGTTTGCCAGATAGCTTGGCTGATAAAGTAATGCCATTATCACAACTGATTAAGCAGCCTGCATTGGCGCTTTGGCAGCAGTGCTACTTGTATATTACGCAATCAGAAGCGAGCAATCAGCAGACTCTTGAAGACTTTGCCAATATCTTAAAAGCGTTGCCATCGTCAGCTATTTTGTTAACCACAGACGGTTGGCTCATCAGTCGTCAGGGTACGATTAATCTAAGTAAATTTACAGGTGAGCAAGATAGTCATGGTGAGAGTAATAGCCAGTTTTTAACGCAGCGTTTGCAGCAGCGCAGCCGTTTGCAAGCATTAGAAGATTTGCTATATGAGTTTGAAACCAAAATACAAGAAACGCAAAAGACCATTGCAAAGAATCAACGCGACTATGATGCGTTAACGGTCAATCTAGAAGAAACCCGCGCACAAGCAGATCAGCTCACCCGTGATAAACATAAATATCAGCAGCAGCTAACGACTCAGCGTGCCAATGCTGAGCGCCTGCAAGCAGACAGCCAGCGTCTTATGGCGGAAAAATCTGCCCTTGAGCAAGAGCAACAAGAGTTAGCTCAAGAGGGACAAGCGCTCACTCATGAGCAGCAAGATATTCAAAGTCAGATGGTAGCGTTAACGCCGCAAATAGCAGAGGCACGAGCGACTAATCAGCAACTGCAAGCTGAGCGCAGTGAGCTAAATCGTACACGCCAAGCCGATGATGATGCATGGCAAGCATTGCAGCTGCGCATCCAGCAGAGCGAGATGCGCCTAGAACATAGTGTCAGTAGCCTTGTACGGGCAACTGCGCAATATGACCAGTCACTACGCAGCGAGCAACAGCTAAAAGCGAGTCATCAGAAACAGCAGGATAAGCTACCAAGCTTGCAAGTGGCATTACAGACGGCGCAAACAGCACGAGACAAACAGCAGGTGCTATTGACCGAGCGTGATACGGCATTGGCTGCGCTAAAGCAAGACTATGCTCAGCAGCAGACAGCGTTGGATAGCGTGCAAAATACGCTACAAGTTCAGCAGGGTAAGCTTGCGAATCACGCTACTGAGTTGGCACTAAGCATGGCACGTTTAGACGATGCGAGCACCCATACCCATGATGCTTTAGAAGCGTACTATAAGGTGAGCCATAAATATAAAGCGGAGTCGCATTCAACACAGCACCCGCAGCATCAGCAACAAGTGATGAGTGTCTCAAACTTACTCGCGGATTTTATCGCTCATGATCGTCGTGTGCGTCCAGATAAAATCGCTGAATTAGAGGCTGAACGTGCCACGCTTGAGCAGCAGTTAGGCAAAATTGGCCCAGTCAATCTCGCCGCAGTGGCAGAGTTGGCTGAGGTCAATGAACGTCTAGAGCCATTGGCGCAGCAGACGGCAGATATCGCGGCGAGTATGCAGACGTTGACGGCAGCGATTGAGTCTATTGATGAGACGACTAAGACCCTGTTTATGCAGACGCTCGATGCCGTCAATACTGAGCTTGCCAATTTATTTGCCAAAGTCTTCGGCGGTGGTCAAGCCAGTTTGACGTTGAATACAGACGATATGCCAGCCAATATCCCCGCTGACAAGCATAGATCAGAGCAGTGGCGGGCAGGGCTTACTTTAATGGCACAGCCTAAAGGCAAGCGTAATAGTCGCCTAGCTGTGCTGTCGGGTGGTGAAAAAACCCTCACTGCGCTGAGCTTGATTTTTGCAATATTTAAGCAGCATCCCGCACCATTCTGTGTGCTCGATGAAGTCGATGCACCGCTTGATGATGCCAACGTCGAACGCTTTACCAGTTTGATTCATGAGCTGGCCGATGATTTACAGTTTATTTTTATCAGTCATAACAAACTGACGATGCAGATTGCCGATGAGCTAAAAGGCATTACTATGCCAAGCGCAGGTATTTCTACACTAGTGAGCGTCTCGCTAGATGAAGCCGCGCGTTATGTAGAGAGCTAAGACTCAAAAATCTGATACTAAAAGTACTATGAGAATCAGCGAGATGCAAATATAATCAATCAATTGGCATAAATGCAAATAAGCTTGACCTCAGTCCAGCATACTGGTTATAAAGTACACAATGTGGTGACGACATAGGTCAGCCATGCTAGAATATTGCCATTTATGCTCGTTTGTGTATTCCCTTTTGTTATATATACTAGGATGTATTTATCATGACCGTTATTCAGTTTATATTGATTGCCATTGCCGCGTTTATCGTGCTCGCAGGGCTGTTTATGGTCATTCGTAGCTTTAAGCGCCGCGCTGCTACCGAAGCTGCTGCGGTCAATTATGACAAAAATGGTATTCCCATCATACCGCGTCACGAGCGTAATATCGTCGATCAGCCAGACCTTGATGATACGGTCGCTGGCGAGACGAGCATCGGTCCAGATCGTAGCTACTTGGATGCCGTCGTTGAAGAAGAGCCTTTGACGCAAACGCATACTAACGTTGACGCCCAGCTAACAGCCGAGCATAGCAGTACCGTAACTGACGACCATGACGTCATCGATGAAGCTGACTATGCGCGCTGGCAAGATGAGCAAAGCCGTGCCGATAGTGCTGAATTTGTAGAAGCCGCTGATCAGATGCATATCGAGCAAGAGCCTGATGCGTTTTCAAGCCTTATGTCGGCAACGGATAATCTGATGCCATCGATCGACACGGCAGAAGAGCCTAGCTTCGATGACAACAGCCCGATACTGGATCAGCATCTATCAGAGTCAGGCGACGACGCGCAAAACGGTCCATTGATCAATGCCAAAGACAATATCAATATCACCATCTTGCCGCACCAATATCGTGACCGTCCAACGGCGACTATCCGTGGCCGTGATTTATTGGCGCTGATTGACAAATATGGTCTGCGCTATGGCGCGATGAATATGTTCCATCGCTATGAGCAAAAAGACGGCACCGGTATGCTTTGGTTTAGCATGATGGGTATCACCGATAGTGGTATCGCACCATTTGATCCGCATAGCGTGGCGACTAATACCTATACTGGTGTGGTGGTATTTTTATCGTTGCCACACCCACAAGCATTGCGCAGCTTCGATAGTATGATGAGCATTGCTTATATGATGGCAAGCGATTTGGATGCCATTATGCTGGATGAAGAGAACGAACCAATCACCTCTGAATACAAGCAGCAACTACGTAACCAAGTCCGCGACTATGAGGGTTAATCGTTACTAAAGTTGATTAAAATCGATAAATAATATCAGTACTAAAAAAGGCAAATAGCGATTAACGTTATTTGCCTTTTTTAATGGGCTTTAGTTTCTGCAAAATGCTAGAGTCGGTTCAAGATAATTTAGATACAAGGAAGGTGAGTGAAAGTCCTACACATAGTAGACTGAGCGAGCCTGACACAGTATTTGATTTATATAGGATTGGCTATACCGAGTATCCTGCAAACTTGTTATTATATCGACATCTTGAATTGCAAAGAAAAGACGCCGACTATGACTGACCCTATCTTACCGACCGCTGCTCAAGCTGAAACCAATAAAAATGCGGCTCATGATACTGGCGATACTATCGTCATCCAAATGCGCACGTTTATAGATGCTCTTAAGCAGAACAATTATGCCTATTATGTGCTCGACAATCCCATCTTAGAAGACAGCGAATACGACCAATTGCGCCGCTCTTTATTGGAGCTTGAAGAAGCATATCCAGATTTGGTACAGCCAGACAGTCCGATTAATCAAGTCGGTGATATGCCGTTATCAGCTTTTACTCAAGTCACTCATGACATCCCCATGCTGTCACTGGGCAATGTTTTTGACTATGACGAATTACATGCCTTTATGCGCCGCGTCAACGACCGTCTAAATGACGCGCAAAAAAATCCTGAGTATGAAATGGAGCTAAAGCTTGATGGATTGGCTGTGTCGTTAAAATATGAGCATGGCAAATTTGTACAAGCTGTCACGCGCGGTGATGGGCAAACGGGCGAGGATATTACGCAAAACACCAAGACCATTCGCAACTTGCCACTTTGGCTCGCGGATGCCGCTGATATTGAGCTGCTAGAAGTGCGCGGTGAAGTGCTTATGCCCAAGGCAGGATTTGAGCGTCTCAATCGCCTAGCAGAAGAGAGTGAAAATAAAACCTTTGCCAATCCACGTAATGCTGCTGCGGGTAGCTTACGTCAGTTAGATCCAGCTATAGCAGCCAGTCGTCCACTCGCATTCTATGCTTACTCCATCAATCAGGGATTGCCTGAGGCCATCGAAACACAGTCAGCAGGCTTGGCGTGGCTAAAAACCATTGGCTTTACCGTCAGTGCGGTAGAAGTGGTCGCAAATCCACGTGCCGCACTGACGTATTATGAGTCAGTAATAGAAGGTCGTGCCGATTTGCCATTTGAAATCGATGGCATGGTGATAAAGGTGAATAACCTGTCATTGCAGCAGCAGCTTGGGTTTCTATCCCGCGAGCCACGCTGGGCAACTGCTTATAAATTCCCTGCTGAGACCGTGATGACACGTCTAAACGATATCGAATGGCAAGTCGGACGCACCGGCGCGATTACCCCAGTGGGTAAGCTCGAACCCGTCAAAGTCGGCGGCGTCACGGTTAGTAATGTTACCTTGCACAATTTTGGTGAGATTCAGCGCTTAGACGTGCGTGCAGGCGATATGGTCAGCGTCCATCGTGCAGGGGATGTCATCCCCAAAGTCACTCGTGTTTGGCATGACCAGCGCTCAGCAGACTCAACACCAGTGACGCTGCCGTCTACCTGTCCTGTCTGCGACTCTCCTGTCGTCCTGCCAAAAGATGAGGCATTAGCACGCTGTACGGGCGGTCTATTTTGTCCCGCGCAGCAGCAAGAAGCGTTGATTCACTTTGTCTCGCGTCGTGCGATGGATATCGATGGGCTTGGTGCGAGTTGGCTCATTAGCTTCTTTGAGCATGGTTTGGTCAAGACGGTGGCAGATATCTATCAATTGCACAATCATCAAGACGAGCTAATCACGCTAGAAAAATTGGGTGAAAAATCGGTACAAAACATCCTCAGCGCTATCGAAGCTAGCAAACATACCACGCTAGCACGATTCATTTATGCACTTGGTATTCGCGGTGTGGGTGAGGGCACGGCACAAAACTTTGCACAGCAATTTGGTGACCTCGATAGCCTGATGGCAGCCAGTATCGAAACTCTGATTAAAACCCCTGACGTTGGTACTATCACTGCCGAGCTGGCTTATGAGTTCTTCCGTGCACCGCACAATATCGAAGTGATTAATTCATTGCTTGAAGCTGGCGTCTATTGGGATAAGGTCGAGCAAAAAGCTGCTGGAGACTTGCCACTTGATGGGCAGACGTGGGTGATTACGGGTGCGCTTGAAAAAATGGCACGTGATGAAGCTAAGGCCAAACTGCAAGCGTTAGGCGCAAAAGTATCGGGCAGTATTTCTGCTAAAACCACGGCATTATTGGCAGGCGAAAAAGCGGGTTCAAAAATGGCGAAGGCTGAAAAACTGGGTGTGAAAGTGGTGGATGAAGAAGAGTTCTTGGCGTTGGTTGGGGATGAGAACCGTTAAAACAAAGAACTGCTAACTGCGAGCATAGCTCTTGTCTTGCGTCGGGCAAAACAGTGTTTTGCTTATGCCTCCTCAGGTTCGTAAGAGAAAATTCCTTAGAGGGGATTTTCTGGTTAGGTTATATTTTAATAACAGGCTCGTTTCTAGCGCAAGAGCAAAAGATTTAAAAGCATGGCCTCAGCATTAAGTTCTTTTAAAGTGGGCAAATATGCGGGTCATGAGCCGTCTTTCTTTAATGGTTCACTCGGCGCTCGTCCCTCGCGTACAGTTTTCGCTTTTAGCTTTAGTAGAGAGTAGCGGTTGCTTTACTCATTCACGCAAGAATAAGCACTTTGCACATTTTTGAGTAGGGTGCGCCCAGCGCACTTTTAAGAAACGGATTTTTGAGTTTAAAGCATTGTATGATGAGTAATTGAGCGTTAAATAATTTACGTGGATAATGGCATTTAATCCACATTTTCATATTTATGCGTTGGTGCGCGGGGCGCACCCTACCATTCTTTTATTATTCTTTATCAAAAATTAATAAAAGTGAATTTAGTCACTAGGAAACATCATGCTTGCACTTGCTCTACTATTAGGTTTGATAGTTTGGGTTCTTATTACCTTAGCTGCTATTTTCATTGGTACAAAACTAGGTAAATCATTATATCCAGACAATCCTAAAGCAGGACTCTACGGCGCACTCTCAGGTTTTATGTTGACCATGGGCGGATTCATTGTGTATTGGGCAGTAGAGTATGCCTACATTCAAACCAAAGTAAGTGATTTGTGTGAGAGTGAAGGTGGAGTGACAGTATACGTGACGCCAGAGGAATATAAGAAACGAGTCAAAAACAATAACTGGAAATCTATAGAAAAATATAAGCCTCTCCTAGGGGGTAAGTATAGGAGCTATATCGAATATGAAGGTCTAATGTATGAGATTTATGACAATGGAGCTGTTCTAACCTTGACTAATACTAGTAGCTTAAAATCAGTTAAGAATTTTAATTCGATTATATATGATGCAGAGAACGAAATAGTTTTAGCAAAGTTAGTAATGTACAGCGTTACCTCGGCAGCAATAGCAAACGATTTCTCGGGTTTAAAATTTTGGATGAGTAGCATTGATGATTGTTTTTCAAACGTTGATCAAAGCAAACGATTTAATTTAAAAAAACAGTATTCGTTAATATCAAATCAGGAGTGAGTTTAAATGAGTAATGATAATCAGTTTCTATCGGACTACGTTTATCTAGCAGAAGCAAGCTACGCTAACTTTTCTAGAGGCTATGATATTGATAATGTCATAAAAGCTATTTCTGGAACAGTTAGCGTAGGGTGCGCCCAGGGGAGTTTCCCAAACTTTGTGTAACTGCTTATAATCCACTAACAGGAGAATAAGCAATGACTACTCAATCTGACATTAAAAAACTGGCCGAGCAAATGGCCAGCAGCATGAACAGCTTTGATGATATCAAAGACTTCCAGAAGCAGCTCATGCAGTCGTTTATCGACACTGCTCTTGAGGCTGAGATGGAAGACCATCTTGGCTATCCCAAGCATGAGAAAGCCGATAAGCCTAACAAGCGCAACGGACACACTAAAAAGACCATCCGTAGCGACACAGGCGATCTTGAGATCTCCACCCCAAGAGACCGTAATGGTGACTTTGAACCTGCGTTAGTGCGTAAGCATCAAAGTCGTATCTCAGGTCTTGATGATAAAATCATATTCTTTTACGCTAAAGGTCAAACCACCACTGAAATTGTCGAAACCATCAAAGATATCTACGACGTTGATATATCAAGCTCTCTTGTCTCAAGAGTCACAGATAATATATTAGAGGACATCACCGCTTGGCAGAACCGTCCGCTGAGTAGTGTTTATCCTATCGTCTACTTAGACTGCATTGTCGTGAAGATACGTCAAGACAAGCAGATCATCAACAAGGCTATCTATCTGGCGCTAGGTGTTGCTCTTAACGGTAAAAAAGAGCTGCTTGGTATGTGGCTATCAGAGAATGAGGGCGCTAAGTTCTGGCTGGGTGTACTCACTGAACTACAAAACCGCGGAGTGCAAGATATCCTCATTGCCTGTGTTGATGGTTTAAAGGGCTTCCCTGATGCCATTAACACCGTCTACCCCAACGCTCAGGTTCAGCTGTGTATCGTACACATGGTGCGTTATTCCATGAAGTTTGTGCCATGGACGGATAAGAAGGCCGTAGCCGCTGATTTAAAGGCCATCTATGGCGCTGATACGCTTGAGATAGCAGAGGCCAATCTTGAGCACTTTGATGAAGTGTGGGGTGATAAGTATCCGCATGTGGTCAAGTCTTGGCGCAGCAATTGGGAGGGCTTAACGGTGTTCTTTGAGTATCCTAAAGACATCAGAAAAGCGATTTATACCACCAATGCTATAGAATCACTAAACAGCGTGATTCGTACGGCGGTGAATAAGCGTAAGGTATTCCCATCTGATCAAGCCGCATTCAAGGTGGTGTACTTAGCAACCCAGCAAGCATCCAAAAAGTGGTCGATGCCGATCCGTAACTGGACGTCTGCTTTGAATCGTTTTATGATTATGTTTGATGATCGTATCAGTAAGCATTTAATCTAAATGGCAGTTACACAGAATCTGGGATGGTCTCGCGCCCAGCGCACCTAGAAAAATAAACTACTCTAATTTATCTGAAAAACGCTCTGAAAAACCAATTGAATCATTACCCCAGTCCTCCGCATAAGAACCTTGCCTTGCCTTACATAACGATGAAAGCTCGAATACGGCCAAGCTGAAACCCTTTCGACTAGTCCATGCTTGACAGGATTATAGTGCAAATAATCCATATGTCTTATGAAATCTGCTTCATCCTTTATTTCATGTTCATAAAATCGACGTTGCCAAACACCTCTTTCGTTTCTTTTAATTTTTGAACGGCTCAAATCATCTATTGATAAATGATACTGCGGACAAGCTTGAGTGGTTAATCGTTTTATCTGAGACCAACGCATACTATAATTAGCATCATTAGTAGTCATTTTCCAAATACAGTGTAGATGGTCGGGTAACTGAACCCATGCAATAATTTCAAAAGGATATTGTTGTTGAACTTGTTTGATAATTTTCTTAAAAGCTTGCAAGAAGTCATTTTCACACAATATTTTTCTTCGGTTGTATGATACCAAAGTAAAAAAATAGGTAGCACCTATCGTGTACGAACGAATGTATTGTGACATTTATATTTGCCGTATGAATTTTAATATTCTATCGGTGCGCAGGGCGCACCCTACAAATTAAATTACTCCACCATCTCACTATGCGCTTTCGCATCACCTTTCTGACCATCTGGCTGAATCACGATAGGCAATACCAATCCTTTAGCAAAGTCATCAGACAGCACATAATCGTAGCTGCTAGCAGCGACATCGGGCGTGGTATGAATGATAAGCGTCATTTCATTGCCATCGGTTACTTCATGTGAGACATAGGTCTCACTCAGCTGATCCAAGGCTTTCGATAGTGCCTCGTTACTTGCCATACTTATCGTGAGGTTGTGTTGAGCGGTCGCAGCGTCCACTTTGAAGTAATCCGCATAGTCTCGGACGTTTTGACTATCGAGCGCAAACGGATACTGATAATTGGTGGGATCAGCAGGCTTTTCACCACTGTCTACCAATGACCAGTCTATCGTATCGACTGCTGGCTCGCCTTTTGGCGTCGATGAGTTTGCTTCTGTTGCTGCTGCCTCAGGGGTTTGGTCGGTAGCATCAACAGAATCGGCAGCGTTATTGCAGCCTGTCAGCGCCCATATACTTGCAATTGCCATCATACTTATCAGACGCTTAGCCATCGAGTTATCCTTTTTATTATTGGTCATGATTAATGTGCTCTACCTGCTAGTTTGACAGCTTTCTTTACGGTTCTCTAGCGAAATGCAGCAAACGAGCGCTTGTTGTAAAAATATTGAATATGAAAATATCGAAGCAACTGGCATATTCTTAAAAAATGCGCACAAAAAAACAGCCACCATAGGATGACTGTTTTTTTGTTCACTATTTATAATAGCTTTTGCTTGTGGCTACTGACTATATTTGGCAGTTTACTTGGTATTCTTTACCATTTGCCCATTTGATGGCAAAGATACCTTTGTCACCTTTCATGTGCCATGCATAGACAGCTTCTGGGTTTGATTCATTGACGTAACTTGCTACATCGCCTTTTACCTCACCATTTAAGATGATTGGTTGATCTGCCCAATTTGCTTTAGGCAATGTCGCGTTTAGCATCACTTGTTTTTTATTAATAGACTGCTTTGCCATGATTTTGCTGTCATCAGTACAAGTATAAGGCGCTGATGCCATACGATCATAAGCGGCTGTCACTTTTTCTGGAACAAGGGTATCAGTGGTATCTGGCGTAGTCGGTGCGGTAGTGGCGCAAGCACTCAATAGAGCAAGGGCTGGTAGGGCGGTTACAATTTTAGTTATCGTTTTCATCGTTTTCTCCAAAGTATTAACTTGATTCATTTAACTGTTCTTAATAATGCGTTAAGCATATGGCGCCATAGTAGCGAAAATACAGTCAGCGCAATGTTAGAAATTGTTTGTTACCTATTAGCTTTCTTACTTAACCGATGACTAATGTAATTTCTAATTTAAGTGGGACGTTATTCGGGTAATAAGTCATTTAGGGGACGCCCCATAGTCAAAATACCCCAAAAACAATACGATGCTGCTGATATTAATTTTTTGTAGCCTTTGTCTGCACAGCAAGCAAGCAAGCAAGCAAGCAAGCAAGCAAGCAAGCAAGCAAGAAAAATTGATATCACCAGTGCGTGATGTATCGATATTATTTTTAACTGACTTTTTAACTGACTATAGACACTCACAATTACCTAGGCAAATAAAAATCGCCCATCAGCTTGAGAGCCGATGGGCGATTTTTATTGATAAGGATACCTAAGCTATCGTTGACCAAGCTTGATTTATAAGTTTGGTCAGCGGAATTAATTACTTAGTTTTGCGTGGCGGCAGACCCGTATGCTGCGTCTGGAAATTACCTTTGCTCACTTTCTTTTTGGTATTCTTACTAACGACATTGTTATTGGTTGAGCCATTGCTGCGCTTCACCGAATCATTACCTAAGCGGCTGTTCTTTTTGCGCGCCGATTGGTAACTGTCTTGTGCGGCATCGCGACCTTCTAAGCTGGCGTTAAATGGTGGGATTAAGCAACCACGATTTTTACCAATTAAATCGCTACGACCCATATCTTGCAATGCTTTACGCAACATTACCCAGTTTTTTGGGTCATGGAAGCGCAAAAAGGCTTTGTGCAATTTACGCTGCTTGCCAGATTTGACGATATCCATGTCACCTTCATCACGACTGACCTTATGTAGCGGATCTTTATGGGTGTGATACATGGTGGTCGCTGTCGCCATCGGGCTTGGATAAAATGCCTGCACTTGGTCAGCACGGTAGCCGTGACTTTTTAGCCAAAGCGCAAGGTTCATCATATCTTCATCTTTCGTGCCCGGATGCGCGGCAATAAAGTAAGGAATCAGATATTGCTCTTTACCCGCTTCTTGACTGTACTGTTCAAACATGGCTTTGAATTTATCATAGCTGCCCATGCCCGGCTTCATCATCTTCGATAGCACGCCTTCTTCAGAGTGCTCAGGGGCGATTTTTAGATAACCACCGACATGGTGGCTGACCAATTCTTTAACGTATTCAGGGTCTTTTACTGCCAAGTCATAACGCAAGCCTGAAGCAATCAGGATTTTTTTCACGCCTTTGATATCACGCGCTTTGCGATACAGCTTGGTTAAATTACTGTGATCGGTAATCAAGTTTTCGCAGACATCAGGATAGACGCAAGAAGGCTTGCGGCAGTTCTTTTCAATCGTTTCATCTTTACAGCTGAGACGATACATATTAGCCGTTGGGCCACCAAGATCCGATATTACGCCAGTGAAGTTGGGTGCAGTATCACGAATCGCTTCCACTTCGCGCAAGATAGAGTCTTCTGAGCGGCTTTGAATAATGCGGCCTTCGTGCTCAGTAATCGAGCAGAATGTACAACCACCAAAACAGCCGCGCATGATATTGACCGAAAACTTAATCATGTCATAAGCAGGGATGCGCGCATCGCCATAGCTTGGATGTGGCAGGCGGGCATACGGCAAGTCAAACACGTAATCCATCTCTTCGGTTGAGAGTGGAATCGGTGGTGGATTCAGCCACACGTCAATCGAGGTATGCGAATTACCAGCACCGCTGCTATGACGCTGTACTAGCGCACGCGCGTTACCCGGATTGGTCTCAAGGTGCAAAATACGGCTGGCATGGGCATAAAGCACAGGGTCAGATTTGACATGCTCATAGTCAGGCAGACGGATGACAGTCTGCTCGCGCGGTGGCATTTTGAGTTTATGCTTGCGCGCCGTCATGGGCTTATTAAAGCCACGCAGTTGTACCACTTGCGTTTCTTCATCGACTTGTTCAGCATTGATGACTTTATTAGCGACAGGCTCAGCGACAAAGCCTTGATACTGAGCAGACATTCCAGTCATCGCTTGCCCAACTGGCGAGTCGCTTGGTTTGTCTTGCTCAATTGAGCAGCTATCGATATCTTCGGTCATGACATATGGATTAATAATCGGATCGACACGGCCGACGGTATCGACATCATTACTGGCAACTTCGGTCATGCCAGCTTGCCAATGGCGGCGTGTTGGGGTCAATAGGTAGGACGTACCGCGCAATTTACTCATTTGCTCAAAGCTATAGCCTTTTGACAAGCCATGCACCACATCGACGATAGCGCGTTCAGCATTACCATACAATAAGACGTCAGCACGGGCATCCAGCAAAATACTACGACGGACTTTGTCTGACCAATAGTCATAATGCGCGATACGGCGTAAGCTGCCTTCAATACCGCCTAGGATAATCGGTACATCAGGATACGCTTCACGGCAGCGCTGGCTATAAACGATAGCAGCACGGTCGGGACGTTTATTAGCGACATTACCTGGTGAGTAAGCATCATCGCTACGGATTTTGCGATCTGCCGTATAGCGGTTGATCATACTGTCCATATTGCCAGCGGTCACGCCATAAGCATAGACAGGCTTACCCAGTTCCATAAAGGCGTCTTTGCTCTTCCAATCTGGCTGAGCAATGATACCGACGCGGAAGCCTTGCGACTCTAATAGACGACCGATAATCGCCATACCAAAACTTGGATGATCGACGTAGGCATCACCTGAGATGATGATGACGTCACAAGCATCCCAGCCCAGATCGTCCATCTCTTTACGGCTCATCGGTAGATAAGGCGCCGGCTCGTAGCAGCTCGCCCAATGTTTGTCATAATCATAAAGTGGCTTGGTGCCTTGCTTAAAGGCAGTGCGGGCAATGGTATCGGCAGACATGGGCGGACCTGTTAATTAGAAAATGGCACTAAAAATACGCCCCTTATTACTCACTGATAATAAAGGCGAATTTAAAAGCGCTCATTTTAACATGAATTGCCTTCACTATGCGACCTATTCTATGAGGGGCGATTGGCGATAAGTTATTGATAGTGTAAGACAATCTATCAGCCTATTAACAAGAATGGTTTTGGGAAATGAAGAACCATTCTTGCTTTAGATTATGAGTCAGTATGAGTCAGGAGGTGATCAATGCATTGGCTGACAAGTTTGTTAATTGTCTAACAATTGCAGTGGGAAAGTCACAACATCAAAAGCTAGGGCAAAGGGTAACAAGACCAATTTTTGCGCCATATTTGCGCCACTACGAGTGATTTGGTCTTGCTGTGTCTTTGTATGAAAGCTAACCATATAAGGTTTGGTCAAGGCGCGATAGTCCGACTGTATCAGGCTTAAATTACTGACCTGCGGATAGATAGCGCCTTTGACAGGAACGCTAAAGCAAAAGCGCTGAGCTTGGATACGTTGATCGCTTGCTGAAGTGCACTCGCGACCATTGTTTTGCAAAAAGAACTGATAGTCAGAGCGCTTAAATTCATCTTTTAATTTAGCGTAAGAAAGCTTCATCTCTCCTTGAAAGTAACCATCATTATTTGGTACAGCAAAGCTCATGTCGTTATCGACTTGAATGTTCTTTGGCGTTAGATTGGTGAGTAAATTGACCATTTCCGTCCCGCCTTGGGTCAGCACATAGCTGTTCTTTTCACCGACGATTACCATTGTCGCATTTGGCGTTTTTGGCAATGCCTGTGCAGGACGACCAAAAGCCACAATTTGATCTTCAGACAACACACTCTTAGTCGTTATGGTGCTGACATGTTTGTTGTCTTCCAACAATGAACTGGTGGCACAGCCTGAGCTGGCGAGCAATGCTGCGAGTGACGCCCCTGTTATCACTGTTTTAAAGCTTAATGCTTTTAATGCTGGATTATTACTTTCTTCTTTTTTAATGGCACGGGTATTTTTAGTCATGCTAAGGCTTCCTTGTCTACTACCGATGGACTATTGATTTGGTATCTATTGTTTATTGCCAAACTTTCGTTGGTATCGTACCTTGTTTGAGCGTGACTTATAGTCGCTACTAAATAAAATGGATACACGACATTATGATCCGTGACTGGTACAAATTTTTCTTGCTTGCTGTGCCTACGCAGACAGAGGCGACAAAAAAATTATATCCGTCACGCTGACTCTTTTTTATATTGACCTGACTATAGCTACTTTTAATTAACCAGCCAAGCAGTTTTTATAGCCAAATTAATCCAATAAAATCTTTGTACCACTTTTAGTGAAATTCATCACAAATTGGCTTTTAAAGTTGCGCACATTATTCTCATAAGTGAGTAAACCAGTCGTGAATCGATGATAATCACTCATATTTTTGGCATTGACCATCAGCATAAAATCCGCGTCACCTGATACTTCATAGCAGCTCATAACCTGTGGCTGTGTATTCATCAAGCGCTCAAATCGATGCTGCATCGAGGTGTTAGATCGCGCCATCTCTATCATCACCACCGCAGTCAGTCCGTAACCCACCTTGTTTGGGTCAACGATAGCGACTTGCTTAGTAATCACGCCGTTGCTGATTAATGCTTGGATACGGCGCTGGGCAGTAGCGATAGACACATGCACTTGTTCTGCCACCGTTTTTAATGGCAAGGTCGCATCGTCCTGTAGCAAATTTAAAATCGCTTTATCAATATCATCTAAAATTTGGCTCATTATGTTCTCCCTTCTATGAAATGCTTTCATTATCTGTTTTTATCATTATTATCACTATAAATTAAAAGATAAGAAAATATTCAGTTTTGAGTGCTCAAAAAGATAAATTTATTTATAAATGGGTTGTTATAGCAATAATATCTCATCGTTAATTCGTAAAATAGATGCTGTTAATCAAGATCAGCAATCAAAGCTTAGCAATCAGAGCCTAGAGCTCAAAAAAGCTTAGTCATGACAAATCAAAGTTAATAGCTGCTCTCCTAATATCTATTTAAATGTACGGTGCTTTTATGTCTACTTCCATCCTTTCTACTGTCTTTGCAAACACGCTCGCAACGACTGTTTCGCGCTTGCCATTGCCTACTATTTGGACAGCGGGTAGCGCACAGCAACGCACATTAATGTTAGGCGTAGCGTTAGCAGTGCTGTCAAATGTATTGTTTGGCGTACTTTATGCTTACAGCAGCTTCTTAGCGCCATTGTCAGGTACGCAAGTCTTTATCTGGCGTATGCTCGCGATGTGGGCGGCACTGATAGGATATTTGCTGATTAGTGGGCGCTTAGGTGTTCATGTTGATAAGTTAAAAGCGCTAGGTACTGTGAAGCAATGGGTGTGGTTGTTATTACCAACGCCGATATTCTTAAGCCAGTTTTGGTTATTTATGTGGGCACCCGTGAATGGGCAAGGTGTACAAACCGCGATGGGTTATTTCTTATTCCCATTAATGATGGTTATATTTGGCTGTGTCTTTTTTGGCGAAAAGTTAAGCCGTCTACAATGGCTAGCTGTTGGCTTTGCGGCATTAGGGGTCGGCAGTGAAATTATCCGTACGCAAAGTATCTCTTGGGCAACGCTTTGGGTCTGCGGTACGTATCCTATTTATTATATCTTGCGTCGTCTGCAAGGAATCGGTGCTGTGACTGGATTATTGGTCGATTTGACGATATTCGCACCATTTGCTTTGGCTTATTTGTTTTTGATAGCACCTAGTAGTTTAATACTCGTTAGCGGCTCTGGCTTTTTTATCATGATGCTGGTAGGTCTGGGTGTCATGAGTGTGTTAGCCATGAAAACCAACGTGGATGCCAGCCAACTGCTGCCGGTGAATGTTTACGGTATGATGAGTTATTTGGAGCCTGCATTATTATTCATATTGGCAATCACCGTCTTGGGTAATCCATTTGAATCAGCAATGATTTATAGCTATGGCTTGATTTGGCTGGGTATTGCTTGTTTGGTTACTCATGGCATTCGCCAACTGCGCCGCGCTCGTAAAAACCTATCATCTTCGGTCGAAAAACAAGTTGCGTAGGAGCTACGATTGACAATATGAATAAGCGATAAAAAAGGACGGCTCAATTTACTGAACCGTCCTTTTTACGTTAGATTAAAGTGAATGCTTTCATTCGCTCATTAATCTAAATGCTGTTTAAAGCCACGTTGTTTATCACGTTCCCAATCACGATCTTTAAGCGTTTTGCGTTTGTCGTGCTGCTTTTTACCCAGTGCCAAGCCAATTTGACATTTTACCAGCGAGTTTTTCCAATAGCAGGATAATGGCACGCAGGCATAGCCTTTTTGGTTGACTGCACCCATCAATTTTTCGATTTCGCGGCGATTGAGCAGCAGTTTACGGGTACGGATACTATCAGGACTGACATGCGTCGAGCTGGATAGTAGCGGCTGAATATGCGCACCAAATATGAAAGCCTCGTTATTACGGAAGATGATATAAGCTTCGGTAATGGTCATTTTGCCCGCGCGAATGGCTTTTACTTCCCAACCTTGTAACGACAATCCTGCCTCAAACGTTTCTTCAATGAAATACTCGTGTCGAGCTTTTTTGTTCGCACAAATTTGATTTTCCGGTTTTTTTGATTTTTTTGACATAATTTCTCCATAAGAATCACTTAAAAGTATCGTGTTCTTATCTGACCAGTCCTACTAATTCCTCATCCTAACCCGTTTAATTGGATTATCTTACATTCGAATAATAAGACGGATGAGTCGAACCGCCTATTGTAGCAAAGCACCTCACAAAAATGTAAGTCAGCTGTTAGGACAAATGTAGCAGATAAGTATTAAGTTCGGACAAAATTTGCTAGCATATGGCGTAATATTACCGACTATATTAGCCATGTTATGAGCCACTCTATTACTTCTAATTCCTCAAAGCTGCACACCAAAATTTTATATCCTGGCACCTTTGACCCGATTACCAATGGTCATGTGGACTTGGTCAAGCGCGCAACCAAGCTGTTTGATGAGGTCGTCATCGCCGTTGCATCAGGACATCATAAAAAACCGTTATTTAATTTTGAAGAACGCGTCACTTTAGTAGAGACCGTGTTTGAAGATTTACCCCAAGTTTCGGTCATTGGTTTCGAAGGCTTACTAGTAGATTTTATGCGTGAAAAAAACGCCACTGCGGTATTGCGTGGTCTACGGGCGATGTCGGATTTTGAATATGAGTTTCAGCTCGCTAATATGAATCGCGAGCTCGATGAAAACTTTGAAGCGGTGTTTTTGACCCCTTCTCAGAACTATTCATTTATCTCGTCGACGATGATTCGCGAAATTGCCAGACTTGGCGGCGATGTCAATAAATTCGTCCCTCCATGTGTGGCACAGGCTTTTACAAAAAAACTGGCTATTAAAGACAGCTAGCCCTTTAATAAGCTCATAGCTACAGCATATAGGCTAATAATAAACAATAAGGAGCAGTTTATGGCGCTATTAATTACTGATGAATGCATCAATTGTGATGTGTGCGAGCCTGCCTGCCCAAACGAAGCCATCTCAGAAGGCGATGATATCTATGTCATCGATCCTGATTTATGCACGGAATGCGTCGGTCATTTCGATGAGCCGCAATGCGTGGTTATTTGTCCGGTTGACTGTATTCCTCATGATCCTAATCATGTCGAAACTGAGAGTGACTTGATGTCTAAATACAAACGCATTACTGGTCAATAAGTGACTCATATACTATTGATAACATCTGGATTTAAAGCGCTTTAGGGACAATGTAATGACGATAAATGCAAGCCAGATAACGAGCGACTTTGACCAGCAGCACCTTTGGCACCCGTATGCCAGCCTACCACCGACTTATCCCAATATCGTTATTGATCGTGCTGAGGGCATTTATATCATTACCCAAGATGGTACGCGCCTTATCGATGGTATGTCGTCGTGGTGGGCGAGTGCACATGGCTATAATCATCCCAAGCTAAATGCGGCGATGATTGAGCAGTTAGGCAAAATGGCGCATGTCATGTTTGGTGGTTTGACGCACCAGCCAGCGATAGATTTAGGCAAAAAGCTGCTCGATATTGTGCCTACTGGTTTAGAGGCTATTTTTTATGCGGACAGCGGCAGTATTGCGGTAGAAGTTGCACTTAAGATGGCATTGCAATATCAGATTGCCGCCAAGCGTCCACAGAAATGCCAGTTTGCCTCAACACATTCTGGTTATTATGGTGACACGTGGCATGCGATGAGTGTTTGCGACCCTATTAATGGCATGCACAGCTTATATGGCAAACAATTACCGATGCAGCACTTCGTTCCTGCCCCACCATTAGGGTTTGAGCGTGTTTTAATGGAAGAAGAACGCACCGCACTGACAACGTTTTTTGATGAGTATAGCGATAAGCTGGCAGGCTTTATTATCGAGCCGATTATCCAAGGCGCTGGTGGCATGCGTTTCTATAGTCCTGAATATCTGCAACTGTTACGTCAGCTATGTGATGAGCATGAGGTGCTGCTGATTGCTGATGAAATTGCCACTGGTTTTGGGCGTAGTGGCAAGTTATTTGCTTGTGAGTATGCGGGTATCAGCCCTGATATCATGACGATTGGTAAAGCCTTGACTGGCGGCTATATGACCTTTGCCGCGACTTTATGTACGCGCCATATTGCTGATACCATTAGCCAAAGCGATTATCCAGCTCTGATGCATGGGCCTACTTTTATGGGTAATCCACTGGCATGTGCTGTAGCGTGTGCGTCAATTGACTTGATAATGTCTTACGATATTCCTAATCGCGTGGCAAATATGCAAATGATTATGGAACAGCAGCTTGCTCCAGCTGCTATATTGGACGGTGTTGCCGAAGTACGTTGTTTGGGTGCGGTAGCAGTCATCGAGCTGCATGAAGCCGTTAATATGCCTGTTTTTCAATCGTTACTCATTAATAATGGCATTTGGGTCAGACCCTTTGGTAAGTTGGTTTATATTATGCCGCCTTACATCATCACTGATGATGAGCTGGTAACGTTAAGCCAGTCATTACTAACCGTCGTCACTTCTTACTTGGGTCAAATTTCTACGACCGATAGAGTTCCGCTATGAGCGTGCTATTCATCTCTGGTATCGATACCGATATTGGCAAAACCTATGCCACAGGTATGCTTGCAAAAGCCTTAATGGGGCAAGGCACAAGCGTTATCACTCAAAAGTTAGTCCAAACGGGCGTTAGTGTTAATCCAATGACCGGTGAAATGGGTATTGCTGACGATATTATCACGCACCGCGCGTTGATGGACATACCGCTACAGCCGTGTGATTTGGATTTTACTACTTGTCCTTATCGTTATCAAAAGCCTGCTTCACCGCATCTTGCGAGTAGACTATCCAAACAAACACTCGATCCTGAGGTTATTACGAGCGCTACAAAAAGCTTGCAAGCTGATTATGAAGTAGTGTTATTAGAAGGCGCAGGCGGACTGCTAGTGCCCATTACTGAGCAGCTATTCGTCTTAGACTACATTGCTACTCAAGGCTATCCGATTATTTTGGTCACATCAGGTCGCTTGGGTAGCATTAATCATACCTTGCTTAGTCTCGAAGCTATCACCCAGCGCGGCTTACAGGTTCATACTGTTGTCTATAATCATATCCATGATGATACCGATAATACTGACGTCGAGATAGCTGATAGCACGATTGAGTTTTTACAGAACCATCTACAGCAATATTATCCAACGACACACTGGCTACATTTACCTCACCTAGAAAACCAGGCAACGTCTGATACTAAAACAGCGGTTAAGCATCAGACATTGTCTTTGCCAAAGAACTTTATTTAAGTGGTTTATGAATAGTATTCTTGTGAATGCAAATAAGCGTAAAAGATATTCCTAGACGGCGATTAGATTTGCTATACTAGCTCGCTTGGTAGACTAGGCAATCGCCGCTGCACACTGGCAACAGATGAGCAGGGGAGGAAAGTCCGGGCTACATAGGGCAGCGTGCCAGCTAACGGCTGGGCAGGGTAACTTGACGACCAGTGCAGCAGAGAGTAGACCGCCTTTGGCTTATATGGGTATCGCAAGATATTCATGTCATCGGTAAGGGTGAAAGGGTGCGGTAAGAGCGCACCGCGTGGCTGGCAACAGTTCACGGCATGGTAAACTCCACGCGTAGCAAGACCAAATAGGCATCGGCATGGCGCGGCCCGCGTTCGATGCGGGTAGGTTGCTTGAGCGTACGAGCGATTGTACGCCTAGAGGAATGATTGTCCACGACAGAACCCGGCTTATCGGTTTACCAAACCTTTTTAATGGCTGAAATTGTATTTATAAAATGCTTACTGTATGTTGGCGAGTATTTATTTGCAGAAAATGCCATGTTTTTTCGAAAAAATGCCTTTTGGGGGTTGACGAGGTTAGTCAACTTGGGCATAATACCGAGCCTAAAATGGCGATGTAGCTCAGCTGGTTAGAGCGCATGACTCATAATCGTGAGGTCAAGAGTTCAAGTCTCTTCATCGCCACCATTTATAGCAAGACTAGTAACATTAAAAAAGCCAATCCTTTGTGATTGGTTTTTTTTTGCCTAAAATAAATCAGTGAAAACAATATTTTGCAGGAACGAAAATAGAATGCGCAATTATATTTACTTACTGTTTTCTTGCTAAATCATAGGTTTATCTGTTTAGACACAGATTAATTGTTGTAACTTATGTCGCGCTTACTTATCATAGGGGCTGTTTTCGGTAAAGTCCTGTAACGCCATGTCTGTACAATTACCTCCTTATCGTCCGATCAAGCATCGCAGTGGCCTCAAAGTCATGGGTGCAGCATTTCATGCATTGCTCATGCGTGAGCTACAAACGCGCTTTGGTGGCTACCGTTTGGGTTACCTGTGGGCACCAATAGAAGTAATGACTCAAGTCGTTATACTTTTAGTGCTATTTGGCGCTTTCCGTGAACGTCTAGTGACAGGAATGGATTTTTCTTTGTTTCTAGTCGTAGGAATGGTACCGTTTCGAATGTTTCAGCGAATTTCGATAAGATCCCTTGGTGCCGCGAGTGCAAATCAAGGTTTATTAATGTACCGTTCGATAAAGCATATTGATGTCATCATTGCTCGCTCATTCCTTGAGTTGGTAATATACTTTTCTACTTCCATTATACTAATCTTCAGCCTAATATTTTTTGATATTTATCCAAGCTTGTTAAACTTGCATATTATTATTTTCTGTTGGCTTAGTATGTTTGTATTTAGCTTTGGAGTTGCGCTTATCACAATGGTTATTGGTTTTTACGGTGGAGAAGTCAGCAAAATGATCTCAGTTATCTTTACTATAATTTACTTCACTTCAGGCATTCTGTATCCCATTCATATCATTCCTGAACCTTATTTTAGCTATTTACTCTATAATCCTTTTATTCACAATATAGAACTAATGAGACATGCTTTCTCACCTAGTTATCCTTCATCTCATATTGATATTTGGTATTTTTTAAAATGGATGTTTGTGGTGAATTTTATAGGGTTATTGCTTTACAAGTATGCTGAGCGTGACATGATTCGTTCTCGTTAGATGTCGTTATATAGGTTATATAAAAAGGTAAGTAAATGATTGAAATTAAAAATGTTTCTAAGTCATTTATGACCAAACAGGGTCGGCATTATTTATTTAAAGATTTAAATCTGACTATTGGTGATAAACAAAGTGTGGGTTTACTAGGGCGTAATGGTGCGGGCAAATCAACGTTACTGCGCATTATCTGTGGACTAGATAAGCCCGATCACGGGGAGATTATTACCGACTCGACGATTTCTTGGCCAGTTGGCGTAGCAGGTGGCTTTCAAGGCAGCTTAACGGGACGTCAAAATGTGCGTTTTGTTTGTCGTCTTTATTCAAGTGGACCTTATATCGATGAAAAAATTCGTTTTGTTGAAGAGTTTGCAGACATTGGTAATTATTTTGATATGCCAGTTAAGAGCTACTCATCAGGGATGAAAGCGCGCTTGACGTTTGGCTTAAGCTTGGCGTTTGATTTTGATTACTATATGCTCGATGAGGCAGGGGCCGTCGGTGATGCGGCTTTTCGTAAGCGTAGTGAAGAGATTTTGGCTGCCCGACGTGCACAAGCAGGGTTTTTAATAGTGTCACACAATATTGGTGATATTAAGCGTAATTGCGATATTGGCATTGTTTTAATGGATCAGACAGCACACGTCTTTGATGACACAACAGAAGCGATTGAGGTTTATGAAAAGCATATCCACAAAGCAAAAAAGTAAGATAGTTAACATCTCGTTATTTATCGGCTTAGTGATCATTCCTTGGGTGCTAGTGATATCTTATGTCATGACACTTGCCCATCCGCGCTTCATCTCGACCGCTGACGTGGTCGTAAAACAAGTAAGCGAGTCTAGTGTGCCCTCTGGTGGCGGTTTATCGGCCTTATTGGGTGTGAATAGCACCAGTAAAGAAGATGCAACCTATCTGACTGAATATATCTTGTCTAATGACATGGTGAAGCGCCTCGATAACAAGTTCAAGTTCCGAGAAGCTTATTATGTCGATGGCTCGGATCCTCTCAATGAAATTGACCCTGATGCCTCGCAAGAAGATTTACTCGAATATTTCAAAAGCCGCGTCCATATCAATCTTGACGAACAAAGCTATGTGCTTTCAGTATCGACAGAAGCCTTTGATTCGGCTTATGCTTTTGAGCTTAATAAAGCGATTTTGAGTGAGTCTGAGCAGTTTGTAAACCGTATCTCACAAGAAGTTGCTCGTGATCAGCTAGTATTTGCAGAGACGCAACTCGATGAGTCACAAGATCGCTTGAATGATGCCAAAGAGCAGCTGCTTAACTATCAAAACGAAAATGAGATTTATGATCCGCAAGCCAATGCGCAAATTGTCAATCAGCTGATTGGTAGCTTACAAGCGCAGCTTAGCTCATTGCGCACAGAAGAGCGACAACTGCTCAGCTATTTGAACCCAGATGCGCCGCAAGTCGTGTCGTTAAGAAGTCAGATAAAAGCGGTTGAAGAACAAATCAATCAAGAGCAAACCAAATTGACGTCACCAAACACCACCAAATTGAACCGTCAAGCGGTACAGTTTGAGACGATTAAAGCCGACATTGAGTTTGCCACTGAACTATACAAGTTGTCACTATCATCGCTTGAAAAGGCACGTTTAGAAGCCTTTAAAAAGATGAAAAACTTGATTGTGATTTCAACCCCTTATGAAGCTGAAGAGTCATCATATCCACGTCACATTTATATTATTTGGACATCGCTTGCATTGCTTTTGATGCTTTATGGCTTCGTACGTTTAGTGATGGCAGTGGTTCGTGACCATCGTAGCTAGATTTGATCAAGGCAGTTTTGACAAACCAGATACCAGTAATGATCGACAGATCTGCAAAGGAATACAACGCATGAACATGAAACCACGTCCTATCGTGACGATGATTAAGGTAATGAGCTTGACGATGGCTGCGACCAGCATCTCAGCACTAGCAGCGACCAGTTATGCGGATCAAATATCAGGATCTAGCTTTGGCACTAGTAGCAATAGCATGAGTCAAGACCAAAACCGCAGCAATATCAATGTCTCAACGCAAGCTTTTGCTGGCGGTGTGCCAGGTCAAGCAACGACTCAAGAGGCAGTCGCTGCAGCAAGCTTACCGAGTCAGTCGGTTATTAACACCACACGACCTTATCAAGACATCAATACCCAAGACTTGATGTTTGGCGAACAGTTATTTCGTGGTGCGTTCTCGACGACTTCTGGTTCTACCTTTAACGACAGCTATGTGATCAACCCTGGCGATAATGTACAGGTGCGGATGTGGGGTGCGTATCAATATGCAGCAACGACAACCGTTGATCCACAAGGCAATATCTTTTTACCGAATGTGGGTCCAGTCCGTATTTCTGGTGTGCAAAATGGCAGTCTACAAAACGTGGTCAAAAGCGCGGTCAGTCGCATTTACCGCTCGAACGTTGGTGTTTATGCATCTTTAGAGCAAGCACAACCAGTCAAAGTTTTCGTGACTGGCTTTGTCAAACAACCTGGTTACTACGGTGGACTTGCCGCAGATTCGGTATTGTCTTATTTAGATCGTGCAGGTGGTGTCGACCCAACACGTGGTAGTTATATTGATATCCAAATCAAGCGCAATGGTCAGATGCTACAGCAAGTCAATCTATATGATTTTTTACTGGCGGGTAAACTGCAATCATTTGCGTTTCGTGACGGTGATGTGATTACGGTTGCGCCGCAGAAAAAAACGTTTGTAGTGGGTGGGCAAGTTCAGAATGAATACACCTTTGAATTTGATGTGAATGATTTGACCATTGGTGACGTATTGCAAGTGGCCAGTCCAGCAGCGAATGCTACCAACGTTAGTATCACTCGCAGTGCAGGACGAGCGCAAACGGCAGAGTATTATTCGCTGGCAGAAGCGCAGAATGTCCCTGTCTATAATGGCGATCAAATGGTAGTGACCTCAGATCGCTATGCAGGCACAATTGCTGTACAGGTGAAAGGTGCGCATACAGGTAATGGTGCAATGGTTGTACCATACGGTGCTCGCCTAAAAGATATCGTCCCTCAGTTGCAGCCAAGTCCACTGGCGAAACTGACGCATCTCACCATATATCGTCAATCTGTTGCCGAACAACAAAAACGCATGATTAATGAATCGCTTGATCGTTTGGAAGAGTTAACACTAGCCACTCAGTCAACGACTCGTGAAGAAGCGGCACTGCGCCAAGATGATGCTGCACTGGTTAAGCAGTTCGTCGCCAAGGCTCGTAATGTACAGACTGATGGTCAGATTGTTGTTGTGCCAAACTCGTGGCAGGATATTATTCTGCAACAAGGCGATATTATTGAGATACCAGCGCAAACATCAGTCATTACAGTTAATGGTCAAGTACGAGCACAAGGCGCACTTACCTTTAATCCTGATTATACCGTTGGTGATTATGTTGCCAATTCTGGTGGTTTCTCTGATAATGCCGACGTTAAAGAAATTTTGATTATTCATCAAAATGGCGCCAGCGAAGTGGTCAACACTGCCTACCGTATTCAGCAGGGTGATGAGATTATGGTGCTCCCGAAAGTCAAAACCAAGCGTGTGGAAATTGCTCGTGGCTTATCGCAAATTATCTATCAATTGGCAATTGCGGCTAAGGTTGTATTAGATCTATAACAGCTCATAATGGCTATGTAGATTGAGACATTAATGACTAATAATGACTAACAAAGGTATCGATAATGGCAAAAAGTGTAAAAGATAAGGATAAGATGCAAGCAATGTCTACCTTTAATGATGCACTATTTCCGCCATTACCGAAGCCTGAAGTATTGAAACCTGAGGTATTAAAACCCAAAGTACCAAAACGTCTGGCGGTAGTCGGTAAAGGTATGCGCCGTAATAACCTTTTATTATCGAGCGTCCTACGAGCAGACATTCAGCGTTGGTATCCTTGGTCAAGCTTGCAACAACGCCTTAATATAGGTGTTGAAACCCCTGATGCCTTTATCGGCTGGGGTCATAAGAAAAGCTATCAACGAGCAAAGCATGCTGCCAAACGCCAAGATATTCCTACATTAAGTATCGAGGATGGTTTTTTACGGTCGTTAGATTCAGGGCTTAGTAGCCGCTATGGGCTGAGCGTCGTCACTGATGATATTGGTATTTACTTTGATTTAACGCAGCACTCACGCCTTGAGCAACTGATTATTGAGCGTATTAAAAAGGCTATTACGACCAATAATAAAAGTATAGATGAAGAACGCGCTCGACAATTGATGGTACGTATATGCGACGAAAAGCTTAGCAAGTACAACTCAGTTATCGATTGTCCATCATTGGACAGGTTGGCTGATGAAGCAAATACAAATCCAAAAGAAAGCGCTTTAACATCGCATGTTTTATTGATTGACCAAGTGGTTGGCGACGCGTCTATTAAAGGTGCTGGTGCGAACAAACGTCAGTTTAAGAAGATGTTAAAATCTGCATGCCGTAGTCATCCGAATGCTCATATTTGGATCAAGGCTCACCCTGCCTCAAAATCAGGATATTTGACCAATTTAAAGTTACCAAAAAACGTCCGACTATTAACCCAAACGCTCAACCCTATCGAATTATTAACGCAAGTTAGCGATGTTTATACCGTTAGCTCGCATATGGGCTTTGAAGCATTGATACTCGGTAAAACAGTGCATTGCTTTGGTGTTAATTGGTATAGTGGCTGGGGACTGACCGATGATAGCGGTGCACCCAAAAATCTGCTTAAAGCGGTTGAGAAACGTCGTCAAAAACTTGCCACCAAACTACGAGAGGCTAAGGGGAATTCAACTCCTGCATTATTTCCTACATCATTTGCTAAAAAAACATCTGCGACGCTAGAAACGTTATTTTATAGCGCCTATATCGATTACAGTCGCTATGTAGATCCAGCCACCAAGCAAGCCTGTGACATTGATACAGCGATAGAATGGCTAGTGACTAATCGCTATTGGCAAGGATGTCTTGAAGGTAATTTGACGGTATATGAGTTTAGCCGCTGGAAGCTGCCGTTTGTGAAGGCTTTCGTTCATCTGCCCCGTACCACTCTGTTTATAAAACCCAAACCACGCCTCAAGAATTTGCTGCACCCTGATCACTTACGCGTCAATTATCAGCAACCGCTATTGGTATGGGGTTTAGCGAAGCGTCAACAGGTACAAAAAAAACTACAGACCAAAATTTCCAAGCAGCAGCATTCACAGATGCCGTCTATTTACTGTATGGAAGATGGGTTTATTCGCTCAAACGGTTTGGGTGCGACCTTGCTGGCGCCATTGTCAGTGGTTATAGACAAGCAAGGTATCTACTATGACGCGACGCAGCCGTCAGATTTGGAAACGTTATTACGTCATTGTCAGGCGATGAGCCCACAGCAAAGTAGGCGTATAAAACAACTTCAAGATAAGTTGCTTAATCAGCGGGTGAGTAAATACAATGTCGGGACTGATATCGGCAGTGCTGATAGCCAGCATACTTCTTGGGTACATAATGCAAAGGTATCTGGAAAACACCGCATTCTTATCGTTGGACAAGTCGAAGATGATTTATCGGTGCAATATTGTGGTTCAGAAATAAAGACCAATAGCGGCTTGATTGAGCGTGTACAGCGAGACAATCCAGATGCTTATCTGATTTATAAACCTCATCCAGATGTTGAGGCGGGATTGCGCGTAGGTAAGGTAGGAGAGGCGCATCTAAAACAAATTCAAGCGGTCGCTTATGATACAGCGATGCCGGACTGTTTAGAGGGTGTCGATGAAGTGCATACCATGAGTTCATTGACGGGATTTGAAGCCTTGTTGCGTGGTTTAAAAGTGACTTGCTACGGTTTACCGTTTTATGCAGGCTGGGGACTAACGACTGATATTGATGCACAGCTACCATTAAAAGCTGAGTATCTAAGCAGGCGCAAACGAGACACAGCATTGACACTTGAACAACTGCTGCATTGCACGTTGATAGACTATCCTTTATATCGACTTCCTAATGGTTATGGGCTGGCGCAAGTCGA
This sequence comes from Psychrobacter sp. W2-37-MNA-CIBAN-0211, assembly GCF_040309405.1. Taxonomy (NCBI): domain Bacteria; kingdom Pseudomonadati; phylum Pseudomonadota; class Gammaproteobacteria; order Moraxellales; family Moraxellaceae; genus Psychrobacter; species Psychrobacter sp. W2-37-MNA-CIBAN-0211. The sequence goes on along the minus strand of NZ_JBEOOU010000007.1, from coordinate 35,841 downwards.
GCAAGTCATTGACTACTTGTACCCGCCAAAAAATAATGCTTTTGCCGAAACTCAAATTGAAATAAATAATAATTCGGTCAAAACAATCTCTATTTCTAAGAAACTTTCAGCCGTACCCAGTCAGTTGAAGCGCCAAGCTGCCACCCGTTTTATGCAGCAGCGTCATCAATGGCAGCAGCGTCTACGTAGAGTGCTTCGTTAATTTGCTCTAAACACGTGATGTAAAACCACTGCGACAAGTATGGGCTTTTTCGGTATAATCATTGATAATTAATGTCTATTCACACGGTCTAACGACCACGCTTGCTTTGATCTTTTATCCTTCAATTAATGGTAATTCAATACTATGGCAGCTTCGATGTCTCATTTGCTTACTCATCGACACGTTTTGCTGTTACAGGGAAAGATGGGCGGATTTTTTGACCGTTTTTCTACATTTTTGCAAACTCAAAATATTCAAGTGAGTAAAATAAACTTTAATGCAGGCGATGCTTTTTTTTATAGCCATCCCAATACGCATGAATATACGGGTACTTTGGCGCACTTTTCATCTTGGTTGCAGGTTTTTATTGCTGAGCATAATATTGATGCGATTGTATGTTTTGGTGACTGTCGCCCACATCATACGCAAGCGTCCTGTATCAGTGAAAAATTAGGCACCTCATTTTTTGTGTTCGAAGAAGGCTATTTACGACCTGATTATATTACCTTGCAAGAGTATGGTATTAATGGCTATTCACGCTTAAATACTGAAGATATTAAAGCGCTCAAAAAGGCCAATGACCATCCAATCTATACGCACAATCGCTTTTATCGGCTAAGTATTGCCGCTATTGTTTATTATATTATCGCTTGGCTATACAAAAGCCGCTATCCGCATTATTCACATTACCGTGGCATGACGGCATGGCAAGAGGCAATCGCGTGGCTCAAAGCGCCATGGCGTAAATTGCGAGGGTATTTACCTGATAAACAACTACAAAAGAGGCTGACCAAACAAGAAAGTGATAATTATTTCTTGATCAGCTTACAAGTCCATAATGACTCGCAGATTACCCATCATAGTGATTATCATGACATAGTACAGTTTATTGATGAAGCCATTGCAAGCTTTGCAGGTCATGCGAATCAAACACAGCTATTGGTATTTAAACACCATCCCTTAGATCGTGGTCATCGAGACTATCGTGAATTGGTCTCCAGTTTAGCCACGCGCTATCAGGTCAGTCACCGCGTCTTTTATGGCTGCGATATGCATCTACCAACCTTGATGAAGCATAGTATCGGCATGGTGACGATTAACAGTACAACAGGGTTGCAGTCGGTATACCACAAAAAACCGACTAAGGTGATGGGCAGGGCGATTTACGACACCCCAAAACTGACCGACCCAAAGCCGCTTGATGATTTTTGGCAGCATCCTAAAGACCCAGACAATGAGTTCTATTTAAGATTCCGTGAATATCTGATCGAGCAGACACAAATCAATGGGGCTTTTTATGGTCGATCGCCATGGATGTACAAATATCTAAAGCAAACAGATAGAGACACCAGTGCAATCTCTGATACGGCTAAATAGCTCATCAAGCAGGAGTTGGCTATCAATGTTCTTTGATTAATTTAGCGTTTAACGTTGCTTTATAAAACGCTAAATTAAGCGCTTATTTAACCATTAACGCTATTCAGTCGTTAGTGTCAGCAGCCATTCCAATTCCTACTAATAAAATCGCCTTACTTTACAGTGGAAAACTGCTAGAATACCTGCATATATCGGTACGTCGCAGCAATGGATGTTATTGCCCTTTTTGCGAACCGATCATTATTCTATCACCCTTAATTTAGTAGGCGCTTTGTGACTGCATTAGCCAATATTCGTAACTTTTCTATCATTGCCCACATTGATCATGGCAAATCGACCCTTGCCGATCGTTTCATTCAAATGTGCGGTGCCTTGCAAGACCGTGAAATGCAGGCGCAAGTACTCGACTCAATGGATATTGAGCGTGAGCGCGGTATCACCATCAAAGCGCAGTCAGTGACTTTGTTTTATGACCACCCAAATGGCGAGCGCTATCAGCTCAACTTTATTGATACGCCAGGCCACGTTGATTTCTCTTACGAAGTCTCGCGTTCATTGGCTGCCTGTGAAGGGGCGCTATTGGTCGTAGATGCGGCGCAAGGCGTGGAAGCACAATCGGTCGCTAACTGTTATACCGCAGTCGATCAAGGCTTAGAGGTGATGGCAGTTTTAAACAAAATTGACCTACCACAAGTTGAGCCTGAGCGCGTTATTCAAGAGATTGAAGACATCATTGGTATCGATGCTGTCGATGCCCCACGTGTATCAGCGAAATCCGGTCTTGGTGTGGATAAATTACTAGAGGCTTTGGTTGCTTTTATTCCCGCACCCACCGGCGACCGTGAAGCCCCGCTACAAGCGTTGATTATTGACTCATGGTTTGACAATTATTTGGGTGTGGTCTCTTTAGTACGTGTGCGTCAAGGAACCATACGTAAAGGTGACAAGCTCTATATCAAGTCCACCAAAGAGGCGCACTTGGTCGGCTCTATTGGTGTTTTCACACCGAAACCTCTAGATACGGGTGTTTTGGAAGCCGGTGAAGTTGGCTTTATTATTGCTGGTATTAAAGATATTGCTGGTGCGCCCGTTGGTGATACGATTACCCATGCCAAAACGCCTGACGTTGATCGTATTCCTGGATTTAAGCAGGTAACACCGCAAGTCTATGCTGGTATGTTCCCTGTCGAATCTACTGACTTCGAAAAATTTCGTGAAGCGTTGCAAAAATTGCAAATTAACGATGCCTCGTTGTTTTTTGAGCCAGATACCTCAGATGCGCTTGGTTTTGGTTTCCGTTGTGGCTTTTTGGGTATGCTGCACATGGAGATTATCCAAGAGCGCCTAGAGCGTGAGTATGACTTGGATCTCATCACCACGGCACCGTCGGTTATTTATGAGATTGTAAAAAAAGATGGCAGTATTATTTATGTCGATAACCCGTCAAGACTGCCTGAACCTAATAACATTGAAGAGTTTCGTGAGCCGATCGCCCGCTGTCAGATTTTAGTACCGCAAGATTATTTGGGTAACGTTATGACGCTATGTATTGAGCGTCGCGGCGTCCAAGTTGATATGCGCTTTATGGGACGTCAAGTTCAGCTGATATTTGATATTCCGATGGGCGAGGTGGTGATGGATTTCTTTGATCGCCTAAAGTCTGTGTCACGTGGATTTGCCTCGCTTGATTATAATTTTGAACGTTACCAAGTCGACAAACTGGTTAAAATAGATGTGTTGATTAACGGCGACAAAGTCGACGCCCTAGCCATGATTGTGCACGAAACCCAGTCTCGTTACCGTGGTAATGCGCTTGTTACTAAAATGAAAGAATTGATACCACGCCAAATGTTTGATGTAGCGATTCAAGCTGCTATTGGCAGTCAAATCATTGGGCGTAGCACCGTCAAAGCCATGCGTAAAGATGTATTGGCCAAGTGCTATGGTGGTGATGTTTCTCGTAAAAAGAAACTGCTGTCCAAACAAAAAGCAGGTAAAAAGCGCATGAAGCAAGTGGGTAATGTGGAAATTCCACAAGAAGCCTTTTTAGCAGTATTGCAAGTCGATTAAGATATTGATATACGTATAATCATCGCTAGTCTTATAAATTAAAATAGTCAGATAAGCAGCTCGTTAATAGGCAATTTAGTATGGATTTCGATTTTAATTTGATTTTAGTACCATTAACTATTGGCTTGGGTATTATTTGGCTATTAGATAAGCTAGCGTTTAAACAGCGCAAAACACGTGGTCGCGGTCAAGAAAGCTTATTGGTACGCTGGGCCTATGATTTTTTCCCTGTCTTGGCAGTTGTATTGATAGTACGCTCATTTTTGATTGAGCCTTTTAATATCCCGTCATCTTCTATGGTGCCGACGTTATATACAGGCGACTTTATTGCGGTCAACAAGTATGCCTACGGCGTGCGTTTACCACTGACTTATAATAAAGTATTGGATACAGGTGCGCCTGAACATGGCGATGTGGCCGTATTTCGCTATCCAGAAAACCCAAGTATTTATTATATCAAGCGCGTCATTGGCTTACCGGGTGATACGGTCAGCTATGATCAAGGCACGCTTGCTATCAATGACGTACCGGTAGCAACCAAATCAATCGATTTTGATGCCAATGCTGAGCTCACTGCACAGCTGTATCCTCCAGGACAAATTGCACCAGGGCAAGTACTTACGGAAGAAAACGCTGCAGCAATGGGTCAACAAGAAGAAGGTGAGGCGCAGTATTTTCAAGAAACACAAGGTGAGCATGAGCATCTCGTTCGCTACTTGAATGGTATGAATAGTTCGCAGTATGGGCCGTTTTTGCAGCAGCAGTCACCAGAAGTGGTTAGCTCAGAAGGGAATGAGTGGCGTATTACGGTTCCTGAGGGTAATTACTTTGTGATGGGTGATAACCGTGATCGCAGTGCTGACGGTCGCTTTTGGGGCTTTGTCCCTGATGAAAACCTAGCAGGCAAGGCCGTTTATATTTGGATGCATAAGCCACCCGGTCTCAACGTACCCACCTTTTCGCGTAATGGCTCTATTGATTAGAGTCATGGAACAACAGCGTGTTTATTTATGGACAATAGTTTCGTGCTACTATTATGATGATCCGATAATGTTAAATATCCAATCATTGTGACTGTCTAATGATTTAATAAATGGATACTTAGTGTTATTGAGGTATCTAATGAAAATATAGCAATTTACTCGTTGAGAGGTGTTATGGTGCAGCAGTTATCTGGTTTGTCTACCCAGCGCGGCGCTAGCGTGACTAGCATTGTATTATTTATCATTGTTCTCGGTATTGCCGTCAAGTTGATGATTGCTATTGTACCAGCACAGATCGGTGATTATCAGCTGACTAAGCTCTTAGGAATGGAGCTTAAAGAAGCCAATGACAAAGGTGAGACGGCTAAGCAATTTGTCGAGCGTGTGAATCGGCAGTTATCTATCAATGCTGATTATGATACCAATGCAGAAGACGTGTTTACTTTCACTAATAAAAAGACGGGTCAGTTGGCTATCTATAAGAAATACGAACAAACCAATAACCTTTTCGGTAATGTCGATATTGTCAATCGCTTCGAAGGTGATATTGACGCAACCATGGCAGAGTAGCCTGAATGAGTATATAGCTCATTTCTTATTTATTCGTCAAACATCATTTACGACCATATTTTTTATTAATTAATCGTTATTAACCAGTCATTATTAACCAATTACCTCAGTAAAACAAAAGGGATAACCACAAGCCACGCATGAAACCAACTTCGCAGCACTCTCAGGCGGTTCCTACTCCCCAAACAAATAACACGTCTGTCGACACGCTTATTGTTAGCTCAGAATTCATCCAACGCTTGGCCATATTAACGCGCAAGCTGGGTTATGTGTTTAATAATCTAACACTTCCCAAGCTGGCACTGACTCATCGCTCGTTTGATAGCAAAAAAAACTACGAGCGCTTAGAGTTTTTGGGCGATGCATTATTGGGTATGATTGTGGGTGAGGCTCTATATCATCGTTATCCCAGTCAAAACGAAGGGCGTTTGACGCGTATGCGTGCCACTTTGGTACGCCAAGAATCGCTGGTCATCATTGCTCAAAATTTAGAGCTTTCCAATCATTTAATATTAGGGATAGGGGAGCGTAAAGGTGGTGGTCGTAATCGTGCTTCTATATTAGCGGATGCCGTAGAGTCGCTGATTGGTGCTATCTATTTAGACAGTCAGGATATGACTATTACTCGTGATTGCGTGCTCTCATGGTATGGAGACCTGATTGATAATGTCAATGACCAGAAAGCTCTAAAAGACGCTAAGAGCCGCTTGCAAGAATGGCTACAATCTAAGCAATTTGATTTGCCGCATTATGAGCTTATGGAAACCCGTGGCAATGCACCGCATCAAATTTTTGTGGTGCGCTGTCAGGTAAATATTAGTAACTGCCCTGATATTACTGAATCGGGTGAAAGTCGCCGTATTGCTGAACAAAAAGCAGCAGAGCTGATGATTAATCAGCTGCATAAACTGCCAAGCTTGCCTAAAACTCGCTCGTAATCTAGATATCCCAAGCATGTTCTAACCAAAAAATGAATTTATAATATTTTTTAAGTAAGGGTTATTTTTAAATAATACTTATTTTAAAACCGCAAATATTCTCAAGCCAAGCATGGTGCTGCTATCTTATTTGATACTACTTTATTTTAGATAGCAGTAGAACTGTTGAGCTGATGATAAACCCCACAGGATAAACCTATGAGCAATCATACTGACTTGCCATCAAACAATGAAGATAATACCAACGCTATGACCCAAAAAACAGACGTAAAACCAATACTAGAAAATGCTGAATTAAAAAGTGCTGACTTAAATTCCGAGCACTCAGAAAATAATGAAGCAGAAAGCAACGATGTAGAAAACGATCTGGCCATCGAAGAGTTTTTCTCGCCAAATAATAATGCGAGTATGGCTGATGATTTTAAAGCTGGCTATGTGGCAATCGTTGGACGTCCAAACGTGGGTAAGTCGACCTTGATGAACCATTTATTGGGTCAAAAATTATCTATTACGTCACGTAAGCCGCAAACAACCCGTCATCGTATCCACGGTATTTTGTCAAATCATGAAATGCAGGCAGTATTCGTTGACACACCAGGTATTCATCGCAATGAAGTACGTGCTATCAATGAGCGTATGAATAAAGCCGCAGTATCTGCATTAGTAGATGTTGATTTGGTATTATTCGTTGTTGATTCAGATCAATGGCGTGATGATGATTTGTTAGTTTTACAAAAGCTTGGCGATACTAATCTAACTGTAGTTTTAGTGATTAATAAAGCGGATACCTTAAAAGACAAAGGCAGCGTTTTACCGCTGATGGAAACCTTTAATGACAGCTTTGATTTTGCTGATATCGTACCAGTATCTGCTTTAAAAAACCAAAATCTAGATCGCCTGCAAGAAGTAATCGCCTCACATCTACCTATTGCTGCCCCTATTTATGATACCGAGCAAATCACTGATCGCTCAGAGCGTTTCTTAGCCAGTGAAATTATCCGCGAAAAAATCATGCGTAGCGCCGGTGACGAAGTGCCATATGACTTAACGGTACAGATTGACGGTTTCAAAGATGAGCCTGCGCATACCGATCCAAAAACAGGTCGTCCACGTAAGGCTTGTACTTTCATCGATGCAACTATCTACGTCGAGCGTAGTGGTCAAAAAGCCATTGTCATCGGTGATAAAGGTCAGCGTATCAAGCAAGTGGGTATGGATGCTCGTAAAGATATGGAGCAGTTGTTTGATAAAAAAATTATGCTGACACTGTGGGTGAAAGTGAAACGTGGTTGGTCTGATGACGAACGTGCATTGACCAGTTTGGGCTATTAATAGCGATTAAAATTAGCCTTTTATAATCAGCGCTGAGGTAATGATAGATGCGTAATGAAGCATTGATTGGTTATTTGTTACACCAGCGCCCTTACCAAGAAAAACGTGCCTTATACTATTTATTTTCTCAGCAGCATGGTGTCATACATGGGATTGGTAAAAAAGGCGCGCCTTTATTTATGCCTTTACAACTGTTTGCCACGGGTAAGCGGGATTTAAAGACATTCAGTCAGATTAATATTGCACCTCAGCACGTCGTACAGACAGACGTGCTTCCAGAAGACGATGCCGCGAAAACGTTAAAAGCCGTTCCCTACGAAAACATCACTGGTCAACATCAATACGCTGCCTTATATCTAAACGAAATACTATGGCGCTTATTGCCCACTGAAGATCCGATGCCAAAACTATGGCAACATTACCAAGACAGTTTAGATAGGTTAAAACAGCCATTAACGGCTAATGAGCTGCGCTTGTGTTTGCGGCAGTTTGAGCAGTATCTATTTAACGAATTGGGTTTTGCCTTGACACTAACGCAGGATAATGTTCAAGATAGTATCGAGCCTCAGAGTATTTATCGATTCTTACCCGATGCCGGTTTGGTGCCGGTTGTGCAAGGTGATTTTTTAGAAAGTGCTGATATGGGGCGAGCAGTTTTTGAGGGCAGTGAGATAGTGATGATGGTGGAGCAAGGAATAAGCGATGTCACACTTAATGCTTGGTCGCGTTTGTATCGACAACTGATTGACCACCTCCTAGATTATCAGCCGCTACAAAGTCGCTTGCTTTGGCAGCAGCAACAGCGCTATCAGTTATAGCTAAAGCATGAAAAAATTTAAAAGCTTTAACCTCAAAGCATGTCAGTCACCACACCCAGTCGGATGGCTGTCATTAGGCTTAAAAGTAATATTGGCGCCTTGACTGAATGATATTTGATACATAGCTTGGCTGTATGTTGAGTTTGCACAGTACTTAAAATGACCGAAATGCCCGCGTGGTTTACCGCTATTACCATAGAATCTGACGTAACGACGTTTTCCTGCACGTAGATGCAAGGTGCCATATTTGGGATTCAGGTTTTGTGTTTCTAACAACTCGTCTGTCCCTTTATCAAAATGCTGATTATCGTTGTTATCTACAAAGAGCAACAAGGTTTTATTGCTGTTCTTATGACATAAACCATTGCCATCCGACAAACACACTAATAAGTTTTGGCGACGAATGACACTTTCCGCTTTCGCTAATTTTAGCGTGTCTGTTATTCCGTACCTGATACGCTGAGCTTCCATGCGTGCCAATTGTGTCAAGATAGCGGGTGCGGCAATCATCATGATAATTGCTAATACTGCTACGGTCACCATAAGCTCTATTAATGTAAAGCCATTTTGATATGAGTATTTAAAAACGCGCTTATTGAGTGTGGATTTCTCGTTTAAGATAGTCTGTTCAGTGCTTATAGAGCAAATCTTTGGCGCTTGCATCATGACGGTGGAACTCATAAGCTTATTTCTACCCAAAACCAATTTAAGTAAACTAAATGCAGATAGTTGTTGGTAATTTGACGACATTTTATATACTATAGCCATAGGATTATTACTTGTAACAAATAATGTATTTGACACTTTGTCAGAATGAATGTGACCAATACCTGTGATTAAGCCTCATAAATATTTTTGTTAAGAATATTTAGGTTCCTGGGATATTAATCACTCTATGTACTCATCACTTTAGCCAAAGATAAAAAATTAGATTAATGTTTGTTATTACAATATAAACAGAATATATGTCTACTGTCAAAAAATGTTTCAATTAGTGAATAGGTAGTTTTAACAATAGAGAAAAAGTACCAGTTGTATTAAAATACCCTTAACCAAAAGAGACACTTCGGTTGAAAGTCTATTGCGAACTCATACACAAAAGGCAAAAAACGTAAGGTGTGTTTGTTCTCAGTAACTTAAGCTGGCTATTGTGTTTTAGTTACGACATTATCGTGTAATAATGTGTAGCTCGTTAACGAAAAAAGTTGTAAACTGAATCGATAATCGCTAAGCTACTTCTAAATTAGTTTTGCTTTGTCATTTAAAATTCGTAAAAGATGTCTATTCTGGAGCATCTTGAGAAGTGGTTTTGCTTAACGCATCACTAAAATTATCCTTTGGAGGAAGTCCATGAAATTGAATAAAATCGCTCTAGCTCTGGTTGCCGTAGCAGCTGCGCCTCTAGCAGCTAACGCTGGCGTTACTATTAGCCCATTGTTACTTGGTTATCACATGGTTGATGACGAATTCAGTGATACAGCTGACAAACAGCGTGAAATCCTACGTACTGGTAAAAACCTTTATGAAGATGCCAATGGCAATCAAATCGGTGACGGCTCACGTGGTAACAGCAACGGCGGCATCGCTAAAGAAAGTGGTCTATATACTGGTGCTGCACTAGGTATCGAATTAACTCCTTCTACTCAGTTCCAAGTAGAGTATGGTGTGTCAAACACGAATGGCGAAGCGTCTGAAGATTCTGCAGATGCTGGTATCAACCGTTTTGACGTTGAACAAACCATGATCTCTGGTAACTTCTTAATCGGTACTGAAGAATTTACTGGTTATACTGATGGCGCACTTAAGCCTTATGTATTAGTTGGTGCCGGTCAGTCTAAAATCGAAGTAGAAAACCAAGAGCGTTACATTGCTTCTAATGGCGACACGGTTGACGCTGGTACTGAAGTATCAAGCTCAAAAGACACTATCGGTAACCTAGGTCTAGGTGCTATGTATCGCATCAACGACGCGTTAAGCCTACGTGGTGAAGCTCGTGCGATTCATAACTTCGACAACAACTGGTGGGAAGGCATGGCTCTAGCCGGTCTAGAAGTTGTACTTGGTGGCCATTTAGCACCTACAGTAGCTGTTCCTCCAATGGAAGAGCCTATGGTTGATACTGCACCAATCGTTGTTGTTGAATCTGATCTTGATTCTGACGGCGATGGCGTACCTGATAGCATCGATGCATGCCCAGGCACTCCAATGAATGTTGTTGTTGATGAGCGTGGTTGCCCAGTACCAGTAGATATTACTGACGAACTGAAAATGGAACTTCGTGTATTCTTTGATAACGATAAATCAGCTATCAAAAACCAGTACAAGCCTGAAATCGCTAAAGTAGCAGAGAAGATGCGTGAGTATCCTAACTCAACTGCACGCGTAGAAGGTCATGCTTCTAAAACTGGTCCTTCAGCACGTTATAACCAACGTCTGTCTGAAGCCCGTGCTGTTGCTGTGAAATCTATGTTGACTAACGAATTTGGTATTGCTCCAAACCGTCTATCAACAGTTGGTTATGGTTATGACCAACCAATCGCACCAAACGACACTGAAGAAGGTCGCGCTATGAACCGTCGTGTTTATGCCATCATTACTGGTGACAAAACTATGACTGTTGAACAAACTAAAGATATGGTTGTTCAGTAAATAATAGCTAGATAGTTATCTTCTAAGTTATATCGTTACAAAAAAAGCTACCCAATGGGTGGCTTTTTTTTATTTATGTACTGAGAAAAGTAAGTTATTACATAAATTTATCGTGCAATAATGTTATACTATCGACCCAAACACTTTGTAGATTGACAAAGTGTACATTAGCATAGCTATCTGTACGATGGATTTTCCAGCATAGGTATTTGATTTTACTACTATTAATTAAATGAATTCACCTATTGTGTACTCATTTACAAGTCCTGTAGTCATATCTCTCTGGTTGATGGTAAAAGTTTATCCAGCGGTGCTTACTGCTACTGCATTTTTTTTAAGACGAAAAGAGCATTTTATATGGCGAACGATATCAAACACCTGCGTAACATCGCAATTATTGCCCACGTTGATCACGGTAAGACAACTTTGGTTGATAAACTATTACATCAATCTGGCACTTTTGGCGATCGTGCAAACATTGCTGAACGTGCAATGGATTCAGGCGATATTGAGCAAGAACGTGGCATTACCATTTTGGCTAAAAACACAGCTATCCGCTGGACAGATAAATCTTCGGATACAGAGTATCGTATCAACATCGTTGACACCCCAGGTCACGCCGATTTTGGTGGTGAAGTTGAGCGTGTCATGTCGATGGTTGACTGCGTACTTCTAGTGGTTGATGCTGTTGATGGTCCAATGCCACAGACTCGTTTCGTAACGCAAAAAGCGTTCGAGCAAGGTCTAAAGCCTATTGTTGTTATCAACAAAATTGACCGTCCTGGTTCGCGTCCTGATTGGGTAATGGATCAAATTTTTGATTTGTTCGATAACCTAGGCGCAACTGATGAGCAGCTTGATTTCCCAGTTGTTTATGCATCAGCATTGAATGGTATTGCAGGCTTAGAAGCTGATGATTTAGCTGATGATATGACGCCACTGTTCAAAACAATCGTTGATGTTGTGCAGCCACCACAAGTGGATGCAGATGCACCGTTCCGCATGCAAATCTCAAGCCTTGACTTCAATAGCTTCGTTGGTGTCATCGGTATTGGTCGTATCCAGCGTGGTAAAGTTAAACTTAATACGCAAGTAACTGTTATTGATAAGCATGGCAACACGCGTAATGGCCGTATTCTAAAAATCATGGGCTATCATGGTCTTGATCGTATTGATGTTGAAGATGCACAAGCTGGTGATATCGTTTGTATCACTGGTATTGATGCACTTAATATCTCAGATACGATTTGTGATCCAGCTAACGTTGAAGCATTACCAGCACTAACGGTTGATGAACCAACCGTATCAATGAACTTCCAAGTAAACAACTCACCGTTCGCTGGTCGTGATGGTAAGTTTGTGACTTCACGTAATATTCGTGAGCGTCTTGAGCGTGAATTGATTCATAACGTTGCACTACGTGTAGAAGACACTGAGTCTCCTGATAAATTTAAAGTATCAGGTCGCGGTGAGCTTCATTTATCTGTACTAATCGAAAACATGCGCCGTGAAGGTTTTGAGATGGGTGTTTCAGGCCCAGAAGTTATCGTTAAAGAAGTTGACGGTAAACTACAAGAGCCGTATGAAAACGTTGTGTTCGATATTGAAGATGAGCATCAAGGTTCTATCATGGAGCAGGTTGGTCTACGCAAAGGCGAGATGACTAACATGGAACTTGATGGCAAAGGTCGTATGCGTATTGAAGCAACTATGCCAGCACGTGGTTTGATCGGTTTCCGTTCTGAATTCTTGACCTTAACATCAGGTTCAGGAATCATGACGTCAAGCTTCTCACATTATGGTCCACAGAAAATTGGTGATGTTGGTGGCCGCTCTAACGGTGTACTCGTTTCTATGGCTAAAGGCGTTTGCCTAGGCTTTGCATTGTTCAACTTGCAAAAGCGCGGTAAATTATTCGCTGAGCCGCAGCTTGAAGTATATGAAGGTATGATCGTTGGTCTTAACTCACGTAACGATGATATGGCTGTTAACCCAACGACTGCTAAACAGTTAACTAACGTTCGCGCTAGTGGTACTGATGAAGCATTAACGTTGACTCCAGCAGTTAAGTTTACGCTTGAACAAGCACTTGAGTTCATCCAAGATGACGAATTGGTTGAAGTAACACCTAAAGCGATTCGTCTACGTAAGCGTTACTTGACTGAAAGTGAGCGTAAGCGTCATGGTCGTAAGAAAGGTGCTTAGTAGCTTATATTAGTACCAATAAATTTATAAAAAAAAGGCTAACATCATGTTAGCCTTTTTTATTGTCGGTCTATAAGTCATTGTTGGTAGTAATTAGACAGTGTTGAAATAAATTTGAATATTTAGCAGATGCTCATCTTGTAGAATGATCGCTTGATGGAGTGATTGTCTTAAGGGGTAACTATCACATAATCATTTGTATTGATCAAAATCTCTGATGGTTGGTCAACGACAATACGTACGATATTGTTATTGCTGACTTGTGACTTATAGTAGTTGTCTTCGGCAACCGTACAGCCTAAGCACCGTCCCATCGCATCCCAAGGCTCTACAAATAGCTTCTGCTGAGCTTGATCAGCGTTACCACCGATTAGAGAAAAAGGGAGGCTGACAATATAAGCTGCCGTACCAGCCACAGCAGTCACTAAACCCAGTGGCTTGCCAACGATGGTATCTACTGCCATAGTGCCATAAGAAGGCCCAAAGTCATCTTCATCTATTTCTATCGCTGCCAAAGCAGGTTGCATACTGGCCACAATCAAGCTTACGCTTGTAATCAGGGTAAAAATTTTGCGCTTGACGGTGCGCTGTGTATGGGCTTTAACAGTCATAATGATATCCTAAAACTCGTAAGCAGTATAATGGATGGCTGCTGCTATTTTCATACAGAGACAACTTCCCTATACGAGCAATGCGGCAACGATAAATAGATTAATTATTACAGATAAATAAATGGTTTGCACTATTTATGTAAGCTCTTTCACTATTAAAGCAAGACGTAGGCCAATAAGCAACAAAAATGCGTGCGATACAGCTACTGTAATCATCAATCTTACTCACCTTAAAAAATATTTTCTACTGTATCGGTGAGGCTTGATAACATTAATACTTATCAAGTATGTCGTAGCATTTTACTTACTACGCTAGGGGCTGGCAGTCGGGGCAGTAAACGCTAGCACGTCCATTTAGCTTGATATTTTCTAGCGTCGTTTGACAGTGGGGACAAGCTTCACCCTGTCTACCATAGACATTTAGAGTCTGTTGAAAATATCCGGTTTGCCCGCTAGCGACCGTGAAATCTCGTAAGGTCGAGCCACCAAGCGCTATCGCTTTTTGTAGAATGGTTTTAATATGATCGACCAAAATAACAATATCATCATACGATAATTGATGAGCAGGGGTCGCAGGATGAATCCCTGATAGATACAGGCTTTCGGTCGCGTATATATTGCCAACGCCAACGACCACTTGCTGTTCCATAATGACGGATTTGATAGCTCGCATGATTGGCCGCTTTTTCGATTTTGCTTTACTCGCTGTTTTTTTACCAGCCGTAGTTTCAATGGCGGTTTTATCAGATAGATCCGTGCGTTGGATGAGCTGATACAAGTAATCAGCAGTGAATTCCTCTGATAAAGGCTCAGCACCCAAGTGATCTAACAGCTTAGCACCATAATCCTCATGCCACAGCACCGAGCCAAAGCGTCTAGGATCATGATAGTGTAATTGTATTTGCTTTTTATCAGTGCTACCAAATACCATCACCAAATGGTCATGTTTTCGCTTCTCTGTACCCTTACTGTGCTGCTGTAAACTACCGGACATACCCAAATGAATGAGAAGTTGCCGCGGTGCCAATGTAGCAAGCTCAGTAGTAGCGTTATTCTTAGATAAGGGCGGTAAGAAATTTAATATCAAATACTTTGCTCGTCGCTCGATGCTGCCTAAGGTATAACCATCCAAGGCATCTAAATCGTCAGGCATAGACCAGCGCAGCTTTGGCTGGAATACTTTTACATCAATCACTTGTTGCCCCAATAGAGGGGTTAAGCTGGTTTTGGTTGTTTCTACTTCAGGCAATTCAGGCATAGTGTTTTTGGTAATAACTCGATTATTAAATGGATAGGTTTGCACAAAGCCTTAGCATTTTACTTAAGCAACCGCACGCCGTGCATGTAATATGCCATGCTGCTGTTCAAGTTTGGCTAAGAGTTTGGACAAATGCGCCAATCCTGACACCTCAATATGAAACTTTAAAAAGGCAATATTGTCATCATTGCTCAGGGTCTCAACTTGACGAATATTGACATTTTCTTTGTCAATAATTTGAGTTAAGTCGCGCAACAATCCACGTCTATCATAAGCTTCTACATGAATGTCTACGGGTTGGTAACGACCTGATTTTACGCGCCAAGCAGCATCTATCTGGCGCTCAGGGTCACGTTCAATAAGGCGCAAATATTCTGGACAGCCCCGATTATGCACACTAACGCCGCGTGACAAAGTGATGTAACCTGCAATCGGCTCACCGTGTACAGGATGACAACAGCCTGCTAAGTTGACTTCGATATTGTCCAGACCGTCGATATGAATTTTATAGGCATCAATTTTGCCAGCATCTCTAGCATCGACACTGGGTGTGAAATCTTCCTCAGGTCTCTCTGGCTCTAAGTGTAGCTGACGAGAGATATGGCTGGTCAGCTGGTTTAGGCTGATATCACCTGTGACCAAACCAACAATGACGTCGTCTGTATTATTGACGTGAAAAAACTGAGTGTAATCATTTAAATCAATACTGTTGGGGTGGACGGATAAACGCTCCAACTCTTTACTCAGCATGTGCCGACCGATCTCAATATTTTTGTCGCGGTCTTGCTTGTTAAACCATTGACGCAGCTTTGAGCGTGCTCGATTGGTATGAATATAACCGAGTGAGGCAACCAGCCAATCACGATTGGGCTCGCGAGAAGCTTTGGTAATAATCTCAACTTGCTCACCAGTTTTGAGCTGATAAGTCAAAGGCACATAGCGTTGATTGACCCGAGCGGCTTGCGCACGGTTACCGACTTGGGTATGTACATAGTAGGCAAAATCAAGGACGGTCGCGCCTTTCGGAAGTTCGGTAATATCACCATCACGACTAAAGATATAAATGCGCTCAAGCTCATCAAAATCAACCAGTTGCTCTTCTTCATCGAACTCTATTTCTTCTAGCTCATCACCGGTCAGCATGGACGAACGTGGCTGATTGCGTGTTTCATTATTGATAGAAAGTAGTTGACGCAGTGAGCTAATTCTCTGGTTGAGATAGTTGTCTTTTTTGTTTTTTAGCCCTTCTTTGTAATTGACATGCGCGCACATGCCAAGCTCAGCCTCAAAATGCATCTCATGGGTACGAATCTGTACTTCAAGCGATTTGTTTTCGGCAATCACCGCCGTGTGCAGCGAGCGATAGCCATTTGATTTAGGATTGGTAATATAGTCATCAAACTGTTCAGGGATATAGCGCCACAGACCGTGTACCAATCCTAAAACGTGGTAACAGTCGGAAGGATTGGTCACTAACACACGCAGCGCACGAATATCATAAAGCTGATCGAAAGATAAGCCTTTGAGCTTCATTTTTCGATAAATAGAATAGATGTGCTTGACGCGTCCTGACACTTCACCCGCGATATCTGCTTCCGCCAAGGCTTCATTGAGCTTATCTTGCACGCGCTGAATATAAGACTCACGTTCGCTGCGTTTTTCTGACAATAGCTTGGCTATTTCTTTATAACGCTCAGGGGCGAGATATCGAAAGGCGAGGTCTTCAAGCTCCCATTTTAGTTGGGCGATACCCAATCTATGGGCCAGTGGCGCATAGATCGTCATAACCTCACGTGCCACTCGATTTTGCCGCTCTAAGTGAGAAAAGGTCAATTCGCGCATGGCGAAGGTACGTTCAGCCAGCTTGATCAGTACTACACGCACGTCATTGGTGACGGATATGAGCATGCTATAGATGTTTGATAATTGGTCACGTTGATTGTTTACGAAGTGATCTTCTAAGCGTTTGTTACTTTCGATAATTTCCGACAGTTTACCCATTGCCAAAGTATCTTTGACCAAGGTGGATATGTCTTTGCCAAATTTTTGCTCAATTTCAGTCAGACTGATGATTGATTTTCGGGCACTACGATAGAGCATTGCAGCAACCAGCGCATCTTCATCTTGATAGAGGTAGGTCAATATATCGGTCATACCAATACCAGTGACATAAGCACCGGAGCGCTCAGATTCGCTGGTATTCATATGACTACGGATAAAGTCACAGGCAGCGCTGAGGTTGGGCACAGACTCTTGGCCGATACGCTTGGCCACGTTATCTAACCACGCAGGTACATCAATATTGGCATTGTCTAGATCGATTGCTTCAAGCTCCTCTTCTGAGAGAATATGAGCATCATCTAAAAGCTGGTTGTCCAAATACTCATTTTCAAGATTTGGGTCATGACTGTGGTAAGCATGCTGTGCAGAGCGATCAAAAGTCGTATGCAGCTTATGAGTGGCCAGTTGGTATTTGATATCGAGTGGAATTTGAGCATAGCTATTAGCAGACTGATGAGAGCGTTGACTCGCAACCAGTTGTGCCGCTAACGTCGCACTGTCGGCTTGTGTGGTCTGTCCATCTACCAACGGTAATCCTTCACGAATTTTTACCATAGCCGACTCCTCTTAGCTATTTCGAATTGATTATAACCTCATCTACTACGTACGAAACCCAAACTTATACAATATATAAGTGGGCAACTAGAAATCAATACAGCCGCTAAAAATCCATTTTTAGCAGCCATAGAGTTGTACGTAGAATATGTAAGATTATGAGTGTTAATAACTGCTGTATGCTGATTAAATAAGCATAGAAAGAACGACTATTATTATCTCATTTTAAGACGACAAATCAAGAGAGGCTCTGTAATGCTCATGTCACTATGATTAACATATCGATTAACATATCGGCTACTTTAATAGCATACTTTGACCTAATTTATGAATAGGCAAAATGTGTTGATAGTATGCCTAGTAACTCATACGATGACATATGCGAAAAAAATCAATGTTAATTAGTGACCTTTTCAAAGCGCGCAATAGACTCAACATGTCCAGTATGGCAAAACATATCCATTACGCCAGCATGAGTCAGACGGTAGCCTTGCTCTAACAATGCTTTTGTATCTCGGGCGAGCGTTGCAGGGTTGCAAGAGACATAGACAATACGCTCGGCGTTAAACTTCGGTAGATACTGCATAATCTCCCACGCGCCAGAACGAGGCGGATCGATCAATAGCGCATCAAAGCCTTGGTTGGCCCAAGGCTTATCAGTACAGTCTTGCGTTAAGTCTTGGCTATAGAATTCAGTGTTATTTATACCATTACGACGTGCATTGTCAGCGGCGCGTGCGGTCATTGCCTCGCTACCTTCAACACCGACGACAGAGCCAGTCTCGCCAACCAATCGTGCCAATGGCAAGCTAAAGTTACCCAAACCACTGAATAAATCAAGCACTCGTTCACCGGCTTTTAGGTCTAATAAATCACAAGCAAGTTTGGTCATCTGACGGTTCACCGATAGATTAACTTGGGTGAAATCTGTTGGGATAAATTCAAAAGTAAGGTCGTACTCTGGCAGTTGGTAATACAAACGTCCAAATTTCTGACTCAGGTCATCAGCATCCGTCAAGGCGATACGCTGGATGCTGTCAACGCCTTTCGATTGTAAATAAAGCTGCCAATTGCGCGCGGCAAAAAACACCTTTAGCTTCTCTACATCAGCATCAGATAACGGCGCTAAGTTACGCACAATGAGGGCGACTGGCTGTTTGCCATCTGGTAGGTCTGGCATCTCTTCACCCATCGCCAATTCAAGCTGGGCAATCTTGTCACGGCTTTCTAGAGTGCTGATAAGAGTTTTTAAGTTTTCAAGCTCAAAGCCAATACGAGGATCTAGAATATGACACTCATTTAGCTCAGCCAAAAAGTTACTTGAGCGTTCACGAAAGCCCACCAAGGCGGTTTCTTTTTTGGTCACATAACGCACACCCATTCTTGCTTTGGTGCGATAACCAAGGCGATCACCGATTACAGGTGCTAGCCAATGATCGGGCTCGGCTTTGGCTTGATGCATCAGCATTTCAGCAAGGACAGACTGCTTAAAATTAATCTGGGCATCTGGCTGCCAATGCTGCAAGTTACAGCCACCACAGACACCGAAGTGCGGGCAGGGCGGTACCACACGTTCAGGATTTGGGTTGGCAGTGATGCTGATCGCGTCACCTTCCTCAAAGCTGGTTCGGCTATTGGTAAGCTTGACCAAAGCGCTTTCACCCGGCAAAGCAAAGCTGACAAAGACTTTTTTACCATGCTTGTCTACGGCATGACCTTCTGCTTCACCTAAGCCATTGCCATATACTGCCACTCCGCGACCATCATGTGACAACCCATCAATATTGAAAGGTAAAGGTTCAGCTTCTTTTAGACGGCGACGGGTCTTTGATGACGGTTTGGATTTTTTCTTGTTAGGCGGGATGGTAATGGTTTGGGTATCGTTCGCCTGCAGCGTTGCATCAGCTGCGGTAGATGTTTTTGAATCGGTGGGTTGCATAAACCTGCCTTAAATAAATAATAAATAACTAAAAAGGTGAGTACGGAGATTGGTACAACGAATCATGCTTATACTGACGGCGTAAATGACCAATCAGCAATAAACTCTTGATGACGTGCACTGCCATCGGCTTGGGTATATTTTGCTAGATAGTCATGGCTTTGCTGCTGCCAAGCATCAAAATCTTGTGAGGACAGTTGACCCGTTAAACGCAGCCAGCGCAGATAGATTAGCCAGGTATTCATCACGTCAGACTCGCAATAAATAGACAGCGTCTGCCAATCATCATTGCTGACAAGATCGCCAACCATACTGCCATCGACACTGGTTTTGCCGGGAAGTCCATACAAGCTTGCGACGATATCCATCGCTTCGCGGCGACTGGCACCGTATTGGCTAAATCTGTCCATCAAATCAAGATGGCGAGTATGGAAGCGATTGACATAATTATCAAAGCGCATGTTTTTGATGCGTTCGCCTTCCTCAAACAGCCATGGTGCTGAAAGGTCATACTGCATGGCGCGGTAAATCAATACCGGAATATCAAAACCTGAACCATTCCAGCTGATCAGCTGCGGTAATTTTTCAATGTCACTAAACGCTCGAAAGAATTTAACGAGAATTTCCTTTTCGCTGAACTTATCTGCAGTCAACGAAAACAACGACAACTTGCCATCTTTTATATATAACGCTGAAATACAAACAATACGTTGCAGCGGCAAACGCATAAAATCGTGCCCAGCCTCTTGTGTACGTAGCGCTGTCAATGCGCTCAGTGCGTCCGCATCATTTAGATCGGCCAGCTGCGGGTAAATACGGCGCGCGGCAGCTGTATCCGCGACAGTTTCAATATCAAAGACCAATATAGGGTCGGAGGGTAGGGCATGTGACATAGATAAACCTAATTAATTTCGAGATTATGGTGCTGCGTTGTCTACGCTGTCATCGACACTATCATCGACACTATACAGCCCCGTCGATAAATAACGGTCTCCACGATCACAGACAATAAAGGCGATAACGGCATCAGGATTTTCTTTAGCCACCTGTACGGCAGCCCATGCAGCGGCGCCTGAAGATACCCCAGCGAAGATACCTTCGGTTTTGGCCAGTTTGCGCATATAAACTTCAGCGATATGTTGGTCGATATCCATCACTTCATCGACCAAGTCTGCATCAAAAATACCTGGCATATAAGCGGCAGGCCAACGGCGGATACCGGCAATAGACGCTTCTTCGTCAGGTTGCAGACCGATGATTTTGATCGCTGGGTTTTGTTCTTTTAAGTATTGTGAGACACCAGTAATGGTGCCAGTCGTGCCCATCGAGCTAATAAAGTGGGTTATTTTACCCGCAGTTTGCGCCCATAGCTCAGGGCCAGTCGTTAGATAATGGGCTTGTCTGTTATCGAGGTTATTAAACTGATCTAAGACGATGCCTTTGCCATCCGTTTGCATCTGCAATGCCAAATCACGCGCCGCTTCCATACCTTCGTCCACTTCAATCAACGTCGCACCATAAGCAATCATGGCGTCTTTGCGCTCTTGAGTCGAATTGGTCGGCATCAGTAGGGTGATCGGGTAGCCACGCATCGCAGCGACCATAGCCAAAGCAATGCCTGTATTGCCACTGGTGGCTTCAATCAGCATATCTCCAGGCTTTATGTCGCCGCGCTGTTCTGCTTGATAAATCATATTAAAAGCAGGACGGTCTTTGACAGAGCCAGCAGGATTATTGCCCTCAAGTTTGGCGAGCAAAACCGCACCGTTTGTAATGTGCTCCTGCTCAGGTAGACGCTGAAGTTTCACCAATGGTGTTTGACCGACGCAATCGGCAAGGGCAGTCACTTGCGTGATAAAGTTGGCATTTGACGTGGTCGTCGTGGACATAAGGTATCCTTATTGGTTTTTTAGAGGACAATTTATTTAATATTAGGTATTTTTTAGAGCGTTATTCATTTAACAGTCGTCTGAAGCACCGCGTTTTAAATAACGGCTTGCTGATTAACACACTGTTGTTATCGTCCAACAATCGCTTGAGACCATCCCTATAAATTCTGAGACTGCTACTATAAAGGTTGTTACTCAATCGTCAGCCAGTCAATTAGTGCGAGGGTCGTAATTACGCCGTTAATCTGGTCATATGACGAGGTATAAATGATGACAAATAAAAAGTTGCGTCATTATATCATTTTGTTTTCAGCCGCGCTGATGACATCAGGTATTATTGGTAAATGCATTGCTACTGATATTAAAGACTTGAACATGGATACTGTCAAAATTATTAATGGATAGAGGTTCTCTCGTAGGGATTATAAAGGTTAAGGTAAGCGCTATGAATGTTTAACAGCCATTCATAAAATCCTGTTAAGATAATATCGAGCACCAGTTATTGGCTGCGGCATAAGACGTGAAAGCAGCATGAGTATTTATCGCAAAAATATCAGTGGAGAGTAACCCCAGTATGGCATACAAGAAACGTTTTGATACCAGTAGCGCTTATGGTCAGCTGATTATATTGGTGTTTTTGCCGATCTGTTTATTAGCAGCGGTCGGTGGTATCTTGGTCTTTCACGAAACCATGCGTGCCAGCAACTCAGAGCAAGAAGCATTAGCAGAGGCAATGCTTATTCGTTATACACCCACGATTGCCGAGCGTATTCCCGAATTACTAGAGCAGCAGCGTCAGCAAGCGATAGATGAGGTCAATACAAGTGATGCACCGCAAAAATCGGCTGTTACACTTAGCGGCCTTCAAGATAGGCTTGGGCGTATGCAGTCTGAGCAGCATGTACAGCGTATTGCGATTATTGACGAGGGCAATCAAGTACTGGTGACGGTAGGTTATGGGGCGAATGAAGCGTGGCCTCTGATCGCCACGACAGGGGAGTTTTTATCGCAAAAGCCAACACCTATCGGTACCGCCTATGGCAGCATGCTGGGTGATTTTGACGGTCAGCAGCTGTGGTTAATGATTGATATGGACAACGAGCCGCTCTATATCGCCCGTTACCGTATCGCCATGGCACTGGTCATTACTGGCTTGTTTACTATTTTAATCTTGTTGCTGAGTTTGAATATTTATTCAAAACGTTGGATTGCACCAATTTATGAGTTGCGCCTGCAATTACAACGTACCCATGTCGACAATCTATACCAACCCGCTTCGGTCGAGTCAACTGGTGAGCTTAATTTATTACAACAGGATCTAATTAGGACTCTACGCCGTTTGCATGGTAGCTTTCAAGAGCTTAAGGACCACGCTGAGCAAACCGAAGATGACTTGCGTTTGGCCTTTGATGAGATGGAAATGCAAAACATTTCTATTAGAAATGCACGTGATGCCGCCATCTCAACCAGCCAAGCCAAATCTGCATTTTTGGCCAATATCAGCCATGAGCTGCGCACACCATTAAATAGTATTGACGGCTTTATTAATTTGCTGGCGCGTCATGGCGAGCTCAATCCTGAACAAGACTTGTATGTGCAGACCATACGCAAATCGTCGGCCCACTTGCTCGCTTTAGTGAATGATGTCTTGGACTTTTCTAAAATCGAAGCGGGCAAATTGGTGCTCGACCGCCATGAGTTTGATTTGTATGACACCATCTATGATGTGGTCGACATGCTGTCACCGGTATCCTCAGAAAAGGGGCTGCGCATGGCGGTGCTGTTCTATAATGATGTGCCCATGCGCGTGAATGGCGATGCCTTGCGCCTCAAACAAGTACTGACCAATATCGTGGGCAATGCCATTAAGTTCACAGACAGTGGCGATGTGGTGGTGCGTGTCAGCTTAGATGACCATCGCGACAATTACTTGATGATTAGCGTACAAGACAGTGGTAAGGGTATTTCTTTAGCCGATCAAAAAATGCTGTTCCAAAGCTTTAGCCAAGGCGATCCTTCAATTACCCGCCAGTATGGTGGTACGGGGCTGGGTCTGGTTATTTCAAAGCAATTAACCCGTTTGATGGGTGGTGATATTGGTTTTTATGATAATGCACAAGAGAACATTGCCAATCAAGGCGCGACGTTCTGGTTTCGAATGCCAGCCCATGTCGATGTGCTAGAGGCGGCTACTGGGCAGACGATTGCGCTACCCGTGTTAGCACCGCTGGCAAGTGCCACGGATGAGTTTAATGTGTTGGTATGGATTAATCATCCTGCTTCGATACAGGTACTCAAAGCCAGCTTGCAATACTTACCGATTAAGCTGACCCAAGCCAATTCGTTGCCAGGCGTGCTTGAGTCACTAAAAGAGCGCGGCAATTATTGGGATTGGGTCATCGTCGATGATGACAAACAAGACGATATGATGGCGCTGCTCAAACAGATTCGTCTGCATTATCAAGGCAAACTGGCGGTGTTTGGTTATCAGGTCGCTGCCGATCAAGCGCTGTTAAATCGTTATCATGCCAATATATTGTATGAGCCATTAGACAAACGCCAACTCTACGGTATGCTTGATACGCAGAAGCGCAGCGCACCCAAAAATATGCAAGAGCCGCGCTGGAAAGGCGTGACCGTGCTAGCAGTTGATGACCATCTGCCCAATCTACTGGTGCTTGATGCCTTACTCAGTGAGCTTGGCATTCAGGTGATTACGGCGAATAGTGGTTTTGAAGCCATAGAGCTTATCAGCAAGCAACAAACCAAAAACATCAAAACCGCCAAAGCTGATAAGCAAAGTTTGTCGAAAAAGACCCAAATTTCAAAAGCGGAAACGCGCGACGAAGTGGGTAAAGCCGCCAACAGTTCCCTATACTCTGAAGATAACAATAATGAAGACAAAAGCACCACTCAGAGTACAACCAATGCTCAGAGTAAAACCAGTAATCAAGATAAAAACAGCATCGACTTGATATTTATGGACATACAAATGCCGCGGATGTCAGGGCATGAAGCCGCTCGACAGATTCGTAATATCGAGAATGCTGATAATCGTATTCCCATTATTGCGTTGACGGCACATGGATTGGCTGACGAGCGCGACAAGCTCATGGCGAGTGGCATTAACGATTATGTGGGTAAGCCCATTAGCCAACCACAGTTGTTACAAGTGCTGCAAAAATGGCTAGGACGCACAACGACATTGCCGCAGTTAACCGCTGTGGCTGGAGTCAATGCAGAGCAAGAGGTTGGTACTCAAAATACTAGTACTCAAAATATCGGTACTGATGTTGGTACTGATGTTGGTACTGATGTTGGTACTGATATCGCTACTAAAGATTTTGATGCAAAAGGTTTTGATGCAAAAGGTTTTGATGCAAAAGGTTTTGATGTACAAAGTGACCCTTTAACGAATACCGCTGTGGAAAAACCTTTAGGTTCGTATGTAGGCACTACAGCACCGGCTTATCCGATGGTTAAAGGTAGTGATGATTATCATGGTCAGGTGTCCGAAGCTATCAATCAGCAAAAAGTAACCCGACCTTTATCATTAAAAAAAATCCGTGATGACTATCTAAAGGATAGCCAGCCTCGTGAGGACTATAGACAAGGAACGCTGCGCGAAAGCCAGCCACGCTATGAAAGCTTGCGCTATCAACAGCAAAGACAAGCATCGCTACTGTACCCTCCGTACCAAATATCAGGCAGCAGCAACCCTGAGGTACTAGCAAGTACCGAGGATAAGTTAGACGAGCACACAAACCTCGACCTAAGCGCTAATGATACGAACACCTCCCATATCTTAGACTGGCAAGATGCGCTGACTCGCTCAGCGAATAAACCGGATCTCGCAGCCAAGCTCATAATTATGATGCTCGATACGATCAATGAGGAAAAGCGCGCCCTCACTCAAGCGTGGGATGCCCGTGACCGTAGTGCTCTTGCACAAATTGCCCATCGTATCTTGGGCGGTAGTCGCTATACTGGTGTACCAGAGCTACGTCAGGCCAGCCAAGATTTGGAAGACAAGAGCTTGTTGAATATTCAGCACACTACGCCTGCACAGTTTGCGATGCTTGAGCCCTATTATGAAGCGTTATTAACGGCATTAAATAACTTACAAGCGCTGGATTTATCGTCTTATGCGCAGCTGAATTATCATCGTCTGAGTGAAAATGATATGACGTGGAAGATGATTTGAGGCAGCTAATATATCAGATGGTTTTGTCTGCAAATTGGCTGGTTTTTATTGATAGATAGATGGCTGGTATCCTGACAGTCAGTTATTCATGCGATATGACAGATATAACCCTGTTATATTGGCATCATTAGCAGCATATTTATTTTATTTATTAATAAGGATTGTTATGAACGCGATTGCCACTTACCAGTATAAAACATTACAAGTCAGCGTGACTGACCATATTTTAACCGTTACTTTAAACCGTCCTGAAAAAAAGAATGCCATGAGCTTTCAGATGATAGATGAGTTGATCAAAGTAGCAGGTCGCATTGGTAAAGATAAAACGATACGTGCGGTGATTTTGAATGGTGCTGGAGATACGTTTTGTGCAGGTATCGATTTGAGCGATTTAAACCACCCAAAAAACAAAGCTTTTGCACTTTGGGAGTTAATGAAACCTTGGCAGAGCCTCTTTCAGCGTGTCTGTTTGGTTTGGCGTGATGTGCCTGTCCCTGTGATTGCGGTACTAGAAGGGTATTGTATTGGTGCAGGGCTACAACTGGCGCTGGCGTGTGATGTGCGCATCAGTCATCCTGATTGTAACTTGTCTATTATGGAAGCCAAGTGGGGGCTCGTGCCTGATATGGGATTGACTCAGTCGGCATTGGGCGTGGTTCGCGTCGATGTCTTAAAAGAGCTGGCGATGAGTGCCCGTACGATTGATGCAACCGAAGGCAAAGAGTTAGGTCTCGTCAGTCACTGTAGCGAGACACCCTTAGCACAAGCACAACAGCTCGCTGCTGAATTTGCAGAGCGCTCACCAGATGCCGTACTGGCCAGTAAACGTGTCATCAATGCGATGTACGAACAATCAGCGTTGACGTTATATCAAGAAAAAGTCTGGCAGCTAAAGATGATGTTAGGTCGCAACCGTAAGCTTGCGCTCAGAAAAGCCAAGCAAGCCAGCACTGCATTTGCCAAGCGCCAATTCCGTTAGAAATCTTAGGTACTTCGTGAAAGGTTGTTTTTGTTGTTAGTGTTTATTTTATTAATAGCATAGAGCTATTGAAATACAAGCAGACAGTAAGATATAACACTGTCTGCTTGTGTATCTGTGCATAAATATGCATTATTGATTTGCTGCCAGTTTTTTATTTTGAATACCTTTATCCTGAATAAAAACTGGCCACACGCAAAGCCTGAATAATAAAATAATAACCATTATACAAAACGGTCTCACTATGTCTGCTCCAAAGTCTTCTTTGCCCAATAAACCACTTGCCTCTGAACGAGTGCGCTCTGCCGATTTGCCTGTAGCATGGATCATGATGCTCGGACTCATAGTGGCAGTAGGGCCGCTGTCTATTGATATGTATTTGCCAGCATTACCATCGATGGCAGATGACTTTGGTGTATCCACTGCCTTTATGGCCAATTCTGTGCCAGCGTATTTTTTGGGCTTGGTATTTGGTCAGCTATTTTATGGTCCGTTTAGTGATCGTGTTGGTCGCGTCAAACCTCTATATATAGGTATGACGTTGTATGTCATCGCATCCATCATCTGTGCAACCACAAACGATGAATATGTATTGTTTGTGGGACGCACCCTTCAGGCACTGGGGGCTTGCGTGGGGGCTGTGGTTACCCGTGCCGCGATTCGCGATCGCCTAACAGCCAAACAAACTGCCAAAGCCTTTTCTATCATGATATTGGTGATGGGCTTAGCACCGATATTAGCGCCATCACTTGGTGCAGTATTTTTGCGTTTTTTTACATGGCACTCTATTTTTTGGTTTTTAGCCGCTTTTGGCACGCTCAACTTATTACTCACCAAATTTTTCTTTTTTGAAACACTAACTGAAGAAAACCGTAATGTGCGTCCCGCCAAAGAAGTCCTGAGTCAATACTGGGACTTACTGAAAGATCGCACCTTTAATTATCCTGCGATTGGTGGCGGTCTGTTGATGGGTGCGATGTTTGTTTATATCAGCTCAGCTTCTGAATTGATCATGGATACGTATGGGGTATCGGCGACCCATTTTGGCTGGCTCTTTGGCATGAATGCGGCTGGTTTTGTCGCTTTAACGCAGCTGAACCAATGGCTCACCAATCGCTTTCGTATCCTGAGTATTCTGCGTTTTGGTGCGATGATGCAAGTTATTTCTGCAGGCGTGCTATTCGTGATAGGTCTGTTTTTGGGTACTGATGCGTGGCTACCACTAGTATTGGTCTGTATTTTCTTTTGTATTGCGGGTCTTGGTTTGACGCAGCCGAATGCCTCTGCGATTGCTTTAGCCTTCCAAAAACGCCGCGCAGGTATGGCAAGTGCATTGCAAGGCTCTCTTATGTTCTCCGTGGGTATTTTTGGCGGTTTATTGTTGAATCTATTTCCGGTCAATCCAGTACTTAAAATCGGCATTGCCATGTTTTCTTTAATGAGTCTCGGTTGCTTTTTGATTTGGCAGATAGATCGTAATTTAAATCTTGATGATGCCGAATAAGTCCCAAATGAGCCATTAAATGATCAATTAAATTATGCCTTACTTACTCCCTGAAAAGCACTCAAACGTCAAAGGCGTTGTGAGTGCTTTTTTGTGTGCTTTGTACTAAAAAAATGTATATACATTTTTACTTGTTAAAATAAACAAATGTCCTTTATAAAATTAAAATAATGCTTGTTATTAGGTCGTAAAATACGATAAAGCGTAAATAAATATACTTATGTTTAATAATTATATATGCGGTCTTTGTTATATATAACAATTTGTATGTATTCTCTAAACATAAATATTGCAATCACAGAGTTGCTCAATTATCATCCTAAGTAACTTTCTGTAAGCAAATATTATTTAATGATTATTCGACCTTGCTAGATTGTTATTCACTAAAATGTAGAAAAACCTTAAACTTTAAGGATGGGATATGAAGCAAATATATCGGATGTTACCGATTGTGTTAAGTGTTGGCTTATTCGGATGTGGTAATTCTTCTACACAAGAGAGCGCCAACTCGACTGGCAAGGCGATAGCAGCAGAAAGTAAAGATGAGTTTGTCAGTAAACTGCCTGATACTGCGCCAGTAATAAAAGTCGGTACCGAAGCAAACTATGCACCTTATGAGTTTAAGGATGAATATGGAAATGTCACTGGATTCGATATAGAGCTAATCCAACATATTGGTGAAGATCAAGGGTTTAAAGTTGAGGTTTATAACGACCCATGGGAAAGGTTGTTTGATAACTTGGATAATGAAAGTAGAGATATGGTAGCAGCTGGACTAACGTACAGTAATGATCGTGCTAGTAAATACTTGCTTTCTGATGCCTATGCACCGCTTCCTACCAGTCTTGTATATTTAAAAAGCTCGTTAAATATTAATTCCTTAAATGATCTCAGTGATTTGCGAGTAGGGGTATTAAGCAGTTCTGAACCTTATGAATATCTGGCGCAAGGTAACTATAAAATTGGAGCTTTGGAGCAATATCCAACGACGTTTGCAGCAGTAGAAGCGATGGCACAAGATAAGGTCGATGCGGTGGTAGATGATTCAGGGGTACTGCGCTATACCCTAAACGATTTGCCAACTCTAAAGCCAGTGTATTTTGATTATGAAAGCATCAAAGCAGATGGCGCTCGTAAAGTATTTCTTATTGATAAGAGTAAGCCAGAACTACTTAAGCAAATTAATACAGGGTTAACAGAGCTAAAAGAAAATGGTACCTATGCGAAACTAACGACTAAATGGTTCGGTACGGATTTGACCAAAATCTCTCTACAGCAGCAACAGATTTTACAGCAGTCTACAGTGCAATAAGCGATAGCACCTATGATCTCAGCTTAAACAACTATTAAATATAAATTTATCTATATTAAAAGGAATGTGCTATGACTGCTTCAATTAAGAGCGGTAATTCCCGTTACCGTGGTTTGATTCTGTCGATTGTTGCCTTCTTGGCATTGATTGGAGTTTTGCTAGCGTTTACGTTTTATACGTCAAGCGTTTTAGAGCGCAATACTACGCTAGTAAATATATCTAATAAAACCGCTAATAATGCTCAAGTTATTATCAAAGATTTATTCGATTTACAAAGTAGCGTAGGTGAACATATAAACTCTCCTCATCAAACACGTGTTAGGGAAAGGCTCGAAAATAACACTCAAGATATCGATCGATTACTTGTTAGTATGCGTGAAGGTTCTGAGTATGTTGATAGTGCCGGTAATACCTATCAGATCCCTAATATAACCACAGCAACTGAAGTGGCTGCTTTAGAAGAGGCACAGCAAGATTGGGATAATCTAAAACCACTAATTTTAACCTATCTTGAGGGTGCTAATGACATTCGAGTTGATTCTTCAGATGAGTTAGCGCTGGCTTATGAGCAAGCTAAAACATCTAGTCTGCGAATGAATGCTGCTTTGGATCAGCTGACGAAAGAGGTTTACGAAGAAACGGAGCGCCAAGCCGACACCATCCGTTTGATTCAGGTATTGGGTGTTGCAGCTATCTTTGCTTACTTCTTGATTTTCGTTTTCTTCTTCGTTCGTCGTCTGCGTGATACCGATGCAGAAGCTTTGGCCGCTCGTCGTGAAACCCAAGAAATCATGGAGACGGTGAATACGGGTCTCTTCTTGCTAGACAAAGATTTGAATATCGGTCAGCAGCATTCTCGCGCACTGACCAACATTATCGGTGCTGACACCCTAGCAGGAGAAAACTTTACCAATGTCTTGCGTGGTCGTATTTCTGATAAAGACCTAAACACCACTCGCCAATTCATTGAGCAGCTATATAATCCGCGTGTGAAAGAAAAGCTGGTTGATTCTTTAAACCCACTGAATAAAGTCATGTTGCACAATGCTCACGGAGCAGATGGTGCCGACAGTCGTTATTTAGACTTCAAGTTTTCGCGGGTTTATGAAAATAAAGATATCGCTCGTATTCTTGTCAACGTCAATGACGTCTCAGACGCCGTATATTTAGAACAGCGCCTAGAAAAAGAGCGTTCACAAAATGACATGCAGATTGAGATGTTAACAACCATCTTAAACGTCAATCCAAAAATTATTAATGAATTTATTACCAATACCAAAGCGCACATCGACAAGATGAATAACATTTTGAAAAATCCAGGTAGCTCACAATTTGAGCTCGAAGGTAAATTAAAAGCCATCTATCGTGAAATGCATAGCTTAAAAGGTGAAGCTTCTGCGCTGAAACTGCACAGCTTTACTAAGATTGCATCCGATGCGGAAGACAAGCTGGATGCGTTGCAAAACCAAGGCAAATTATCGGGTAATAACTTCTTGCCGTTAGCAGTGCATTTAGATGATTTGCTCAGCCTATCTAATACCATCGAAACATTGGGTGAGCGTATCAACCAAGCCACGCCAAAAAGTGTCAGTGCAACAAACAATACTCATGCGACCCAATCGGTAGCATCATCAGCCACGCCTGCATCAAACATTAAGACACCAGCCGCTAGCGAAAACCAATCAACGCATCAATCAGCCATGAGCATGCCTGTTGCAAGCGGTAATGATATTGATATTGATTTGAGTGATGAGTCGGATGATGATCAGTTGTCTTATTATCAAAGTTTTGCGCAAGACATCGCGGCAAGACAAGGTAAGCAAGTGCAGTTGAGCAGTCAGACGTTAGCGCACACGGCGATACCACCCCATCTTAAAAATGTCGTCAAAGAAATAAGTATTCAGCTGTTACGCAATGCTGTGGTACATGGTATTGAGACGCCTGCGGTACGTCAGTCAGCTGACAAACCAGCCGTTGGTACTATTGATCTAGAAATACAGAGTGATAGCCGTGATCTCATTATCACTTTGCAAGACGACGGACAGGGTATCGATTACGACAGCATTCGCCAAAAACTCATCGCCAAAGGTCGCTTTGATGCAGAAGCTACTGCTCAAATGAGTCAGGGTGAGCTATTAAAGCAACTGTTTATGTCAGGGTTCTCGACCAAAGAACACGCTGATGAAGATGGTGGTCGCGGTGTTGGCTTGGATATTATCAAAGCACAAGTAAAAGAGTATGACGGTAAGCTCAACGTCAATAGTGAGCTTGGTAAAATGACTCGCTTTACCATTACCTTGCCTAAAGCTTAATTGAGGATAAGAAAGACGTTATGTATAAATTAATGATTGTTGATGATTCTAATATCATTCGAAACCGAATCCAGCGTGCGTACGATTCAGGAGAGTTTATGTTGGTGGCTACGGCGACCAGCGGTGTGCAAGCTATTGAGAAATTTAATGTGCATCGTCCTGATGTCATTACTATGGATTTGACCATGCCACAAATGGACGGTCTGGAGTGTATCGAAAAAATAATTGCGATCGATCCTGAAGTTCGTATTTTAGTGGTGTCAGCCTTATCTGATAAATCGACTGGTATTGAAGCATTATCGTTGGGTGCAAGTGGATTTTTATGTAAGCCTTTTTCAGAAGAAGAGCTTGTCGAAGCTTTACATGAGCTTATGCAAGACTAACTTCAGCCAACGATTTAAGCAGATGTCATTATGAAAGAACAACATTTACATATTTTTTTAAATATCATTACCAACTATTTTGATCAGTTCGGTAGTGAATCACTTATCGTTGATACGCCTTATTTACTGGAAAATCAACAGCCAAAAGTCTACGACTATACCGGTGTCATTGGTATATCAGGGGTACAAAAAGGCGTGGTGTATTTTTCGGCAACCCGTGATTTACTGTCTTCAATATTGGACAGCATGGGTGAAACGGATAAAAGCGATGAAAACTACATCGATTTGGCTGGTGAAGTTGCCAATACGATCGCGGGTAATGCGCGTAAAGAGTTTGGTTCAGAGTTCCATATTTCTGTGCCGTTTGTTTTTAAAGGCGCACCGCAAAGTATTGTGCTGCCGCACGATGAGCGCTCTTTTATCATTCCTGTTACTTGGCGCGGTCAAGTCGGTGAAATTGTGGTTTGTTTGCAAGATTAAACTAAGCACCCACACATCATCGATGTTAGCTATGGACAATACACTATTATGGTTAAAGTAGAAAAATTAGGCGTCTTTTTAAGCTCAATCAGCGCATTCTTTGCGCAGATTGATGATACGCCAGTGGCGATTGATACGCCATATTTGAATAGTAATAAAAGTGCCGTTGGTTATGATTATAGCGGCATCATTAAAATATCTGGACCTATCGAAGGCTGCGTCTATGTGAGCGCGCCAAGCGTAATGTTGCGAGAAGTCATAAAAGTGATGGGCGAGCCAGATTCATCGATTACGATGATGAAAGACTTGTTGGGTGAGATGACCAATACCATCTCAGGTAATGCACGTACGGAGTTTGGCTCAGATTTTATTATCTCACCGCCCAAGATTATTGAGGGCGCGCCAAGCATCGCTTATTTACCAAAAGACCGCCAAAGCTATGTCACGCCATTTACTTGGCGCGGTTACGAAGCGGTGATTGGTATTTGTATCGCTTAGAGCGTGTCTGATCCTTTGAGCATGGCACTGAACGTAGCTGTCTGTGGATCCAATGATAGTAATCAGCGAAAAAACGACGTTAAAGCGTCGTTTTTTTTATGGTTTTTATCCAAAGGTTTGTCCCATAGCTTGTTCATTTATTTGATATTTAGCTTGTGCGGCTCATAATAATAGCGCTAGCAGTAAGCTGTGCTTTTATGATAAAATACAGCGCAGTTATTTTATAACTTAGTGTTTATCGCTAAGTTCAAATCATAGCTCATTTTTTAAACCAACCCATCAACCAATGACACACACATCATGGCAAAAAATTGCTGGGTGTTTGGCGACTTGATTAATTTGCAAAAAGTTAGTGCGGTATTCATAAGCATTGACCCTCAGCAGATGCGTGTCGCTAAATAGGCAGTTTTTGTGATGTGGAGGCATAACCCAACCACTAGGAATTTCACATGGCTACAAAGAATCCAACCAAAATCGAAATGCGCGACTTACTACAAGCCGGCGCTCACTTTGGTCACCAAACACGTTTTTGGAACCCAAAAATGGGACCATACATCTTTGGTGCACGTAACAAGATTCACATCATCAACTTAGAGCACACTGTAAAAGCGTTTAACGAAGCATTGACTTACGTAAACGGGTTAGCTGCTAAGAAAAACAAAGTATTGTTTGTTGGTACTAAACGCGCTGCTAGCGGTATCATCCGTGAACAAGCTGCCCGCGCTGGCATGCCATACGTTGACCATCGCTGGTTAGGTGGTATGTTGACTAACTGGAAAACACTTCGCCAGTCAATCAACCGTCTAAAAGAGCTAGAAAAACAAGCAGAAGACGGTACTTTCGCTAAGCTTACTAAGCGTGAAGCGTTAGAGCGTACTCGCGACATGGAAAAACTTGAGCGTTCACTAGGCGGTATCAAAGACATGGGCGGCCTACCTGACGCAATCTTCGTTGTAGACGTAGATCATGAAGCGATTGCTATCAAAGAAGCCAAAAATCTAGGTATCCCAGTTATCGGTATCGTTGATACCAACTCAAACCCAGATAACGTTGATTACATCATTCCAGCAAACGATGATGCTATCCGTGCAGTGACTTTGTATGTAACTTCTATGGCTGATGCGATTATTGCTGGTAAAGAATACGCACAGACTCAAGCAGGCGGCAAAGCTGAGCAAGAAGCACCTGTTGCAGCTACTGAAGCAGCACCAGCTGAAGCGGCTACTGAAGAAGCAGCAACTCCAGCAGAATAAATAGCTGACCTAAAAGGTTTGCCTTTGTAAGGATGTATTGATAGTTATGCTATCAGCATCCATATAAAGGTATTAACAGCGTATACGTACAAGCTCACAATAGGCATGATGTAGTTTTACTCGTCATGCCTTATTGTTGATGGATTGTTTGTTAATAGGCGAGTATTATCGTTTATAGTTGCCCT
Source organism: Psychrobacter sp. W2-37-MNA-CIBAN-0211 (assembly GCF_040309405.1). Classification (NCBI taxonomy): domain Bacteria; kingdom Pseudomonadati; phylum Pseudomonadota; class Gammaproteobacteria; order Moraxellales; family Moraxellaceae; genus Psychrobacter; species Psychrobacter sp. W2-37-MNA-CIBAN-0211. Next base: position 1,274 of record NZ_JBEOOU010000007.1, on the reverse strand, counting down.
CATGATACACAAGGTCTGTTATCACAACGACTTCTGCTATCCCAAGCAACGATGAGCACTTTCATCACAATAGCAATCATCACTACAAGAGCAATATAGTACTTATAAAGTATAGTATTTATAAAACATAGTACCTATAGATAGATAGTTTCTATAAATAGTATGAAAATATTGAATAGAAGTTAAGCACTCCCATACATAACAATATAAAGGTAACTCTTATGTCAGAAGTAAAAGTATCTGCCAAAATGGTAAAAGAATTGCGTGACCGTACTGGTCTTGGCATGATGGAATGTAAAAAAGCGTTGGAAGAGTCAAACGGCGATGTCGAAACTGCCATTGATAACCTACGTAAGTCTGGTCAAGCCAAAGCCGCTAAAAAAGCGGGTAACATCGCAGCTGATGGCGCTATCATCATCGCTCAAGGCGACAACAAAGCATTCTTGCTAGAAGTTAACTGCCAGACTGATTTCGTTGCAAAAGATGACAGCTTCAATGCATTTGCAGAAAAAGTGGCTAGTATTGCTCTAGAGAACAACGTGACTGACGTTGCTGCTATTTCGGAATTGCCTTACGGCGATGGTCAAACCGTTGAAGAAGCACGTGTATCTTTAGTACAAAAAATCGGTGAAAACATCCAAATCCGCCGTGTTGAAGTACTTGAAGGCGCTAACATTGCTGCATACCGTCATGGTCTACGTATCGGCGTAGTGGTATCTTATGAAGGCGGCAGTGCAGACACTGGCAAAAACCTTGCCATGCATATCGCTGCGTTCAACCCAGTTGCAGTAGATGACGAAGACGTCGCTGCTGACGTACTAGCGCGCGAAAAAGACATCATCGAAGCCAAAGCAAAAGAATCTGGCAAGCCTGATAACATCGTTGAAAAAATGATCGAAGGTGGCCTACGTAAGTACCTAGACGAAGTAACGTTATTGCGTCAGCCATACGTCATGGACAACGAGAAAAAAGTTGGTGACGTATTGAAAGCTGAAGGCGTAAAAGTACTTGGCTTTAAACGTCTAGAAGTTGGTGAAGGCATTGAGAAGAAGCAAGAAGATTTCGCTGCTGAAGTTGCTGCAACTCAAGCACTAGCTAATAAGTAAGTTTTAAAATGCAGTAAGTACTGAGTTTGTTTTTGCTCAGTACTTATAGATTGTTTGACATAAGAAGCAATCAAGCATAAAAAAGCCCGTTATTTTGAACTGACCCCCATAAGTTGGACACAACTTATGGGGGTTATTTTATGAAGTATGACATCGACTTTAAACTAA